>JAEEKL010000232.1 GCA_016282395.1 Bacteroidales bacterium | reverse complement strand
GGTGGTGAAGGCGAAGAAGAAGAGGGCGATGGAGACGATGTCGCCGGCGGCACGCTTGCCGATGATCTTGCTGATGGCGCTGATGGTATAGAAGACGCCAGGTTCGCCGTCGGGCGCGTCGGGGTTCTGTTGAAGGTAGGTAACCGTGGTCTCGCCAGGGGCTGTCACCTGCACGGTGTCGATGATGTTGTAGGTCTGGCAGGCGAGGATCATCAGAGCCGTGGCGGTGCAGACCAGCAGGGTGTCGATATAGACGGAGAAGGCCTGCACGAGTCCCTGCTTGACAGGATGGCTCACTTTGGCAGCGGCGGCCACGATAGGACCAGTGCCCTGACCGGCCTCGTTGGAGTAGATGCCGCGTTTCACGCCCCAGGAGATGGTGCTGCCGAGGATGGCGGACCCCAACGGACCCGCGCCGACCGCGCCGCGCAGCATGTCGAGGAAGACGCCGGGCACTAACTTGTAGTGGATGACGAGCACAACGATGGCAAGCAGGATGTAGAGGATGGCCATGAAGGGGGCGACGATCTGCGCCACATTGGCGATGCGCTTCACCCCGCCGATGATGACCAAGGCAAGCACCAACGCCACCGCAAGCCCCACGATCCATGGGGCGATGCCGAATGACTGCGACATAGACAACGCGATGCCGTTGCACTGCACCGGTGGCAAGAAGATGCCGCACGCGATGGCCGTGATGACGGCGAACACGCAGCCGAAGAAGGTGCTGTGCAGCCCTTTCTCGATGTAGTAGGCAGGACCGCCACGGAACTGTCCGTTATGGTTCTCCTTGAAGATCTGGGCGAGCGTGGCCTCCACGAAGGCGCTTCCGGCCCCGAAAAAGGCGATGACCCACATCCAGACGATAGCGCCCGGACCACCGAAGCCGATGGCCGTGGCCACCCCCACGATGTTGCCCGTGCCCACACGTCCCGACAGTGCCATCGCGAACGCCTGGAACGAGGTGATGCCTGTCTTCTGCTTCTTGTCGGTGCTGAAGAGCAGCCGGAACATCTCGCCGAAGCGGCGCACCTGCACGAAACGGGTTCTGAGGGAAAAATATAGGGCCGAAAGTAAGCAGAGGCCCACCAATGCCGGGCTCCACACCCAGCTGTAGATGGTCTCGATGACGGCGGCTACGCGCGAAATGTCCAATAATACCATATTAATCTTAACTATTTGAATCAGGGATGTCGCAGGACTCCTCCGAATTTTCATTGTTTTCCTGCTCGCGTTTCTTCTGCATCCGTTCCACAATCAATCCCCACAGAACGGTGAACCCGATGCTGAATACAGCGGCTTCCTTTAGGATAGATGATGTCTCCCTATGGCCAGAAATCAGGTCAAATGCGACAGAAATCCCAAAGACTATGGCGCAAATGAGGATATATCTAAAGATTTTATTCTTCATAGGAACGGTTTATTAGAAAATGCAAAGATAAATTTTTTCTGAAAGCGGGGTGTGCCATGAAAATTCTTTGCGAAAAAAAAGAGTTCAAAAACGTCATTCTTGTGTTAAAATCGGTTAAAAGTGCGATTGAGGTCGGTTTTTGACAAGCCCTCAAGATTGCTGAAACGTATGTTTTACTATCTTTGCCGTGATTTACCAGTTGGCGACCATTGGTTTCAATCAATGGATATGTCATGCGAGTCTGCAAAAGAGACAACTATAATAGATTTTTTTCTATTTTTGCAATATGAAAACTATAATATGATATTTATGATAACTTTATGAAAATAAAAGAATTAGAAAGAAAGTTAAGGGAGAAGGACTGTTGGTTTTTGGAACATGGAAAACGCCATGATCATTGGTTTAGTCCGATAACTAATCGGACGTTTCCGATTCCGCGCCACGGTGCAAGAGAGGTGCCTTTGGGCACTTTGAAAGAAATACAAAAGCAATCAGGGGTGGTGTTTTAGTCGTAAATTATGGAAGTATGAACAAAATAAATGCATTTATTGAAGTTGGGAAGGACGGCCTGGTCGCCGTTTGCACAAGAAGCAACAAGTACCATTATATGATTCTCGGCTGTGGGGATTCTGTCGATGAGGCCATGGAGGATTTTTACGAGTGCAGAGACGAATTAAAGCAAATGGAAGAGGATGCTGGTAGAACTTTTCCAGACCTGGAGTTTGAATTTGCATACGATACCGAAAGCTTTCTGCGGTACTATGGGAATATATTGACACTAACGGGGTTGCAAAAAATCACGGGTGTCCATCACAAGCAATTGAGCCATTATGCCACTGGGCAGAGTCGCCCCACTGCGAAAACGGTCCGGCGCATTCAGGAGGGAATCAGCCGATTTGCGGACACATTGAAGCAGGTGCGTTTGGTGTGATTAAGAATGCGACATCATAACGAACAAATAGCATCCGTGACGAACACGGCGCTTGCTTAGGGCTTTTACTTCCTTTCCAACCAATCTAAGCTGAAATTGTAGAACACCATTTCGTAGTGATCGCTGCCGTAGGGATCCTCCTCCACGTACATTCCGATAGTTCCGTCGGGGAGGATGCAGAGCGAGGAGTAGGCCGCGTTGTAGGGGACTATCACCTTCCCGACGGACCACGTTTTCCCTTCGTCGTAGCTTAGCATCACCGCCACATTTTCCCGTTTGTCGCCTAAAGGCAGGGAGTGGAGCAGCACACTGGAGCCGTCCTCGCGGTCATAGCGGATGATGTCGCCGTTGCAGGCTGGCGCTGCGGGAAAATTCGTCGCAAAGGCGGTGTCGCGCCAAGTGACGCCGCCGTCCTCGGAGATGTTGAACCACCGCTCGCCTTGGTGGCGGATGCTCATCAGGATGCGGCCGTCGCGGAGTTCCACGACCTTGGCCTCGTCGCCACCCTTGCAGGCGCGTTGCGAACATTGCCAACTTTCGCCATTGTCGTCGGAGTAGAGCACGTAGTCGTTTGCCGACCACGCCTCGCCCTCGCGCACGGCAGCCACGAACATGATACGGCCAGTAGAGGTGAGCAGTCCGTTGCCAGAGGAGCAGAAAGCCCCCCACCATTGCCGGCGAACAGATTCCGTACAGTCGGGACCGTAGAGGTAGTGGGTGATGTCCTCGGCCGGCGACCAAGACACCCCGTTGTCGATGCTGCGCCGGCAGTAAATGCGGAGCGGTTCGTCGGGCCGCGATTGCCAGAAGCCGACGCCGCCCGGATAGACTGCGATGAGCCCACCCTCGTCGCGGGTGTGTGCCAAGGCACAGTCGCCGAACCCTGTCCCCTTGCCTCTTCCGATGGCGAGGAACTGCGGTCCCGACCAAGAGCGGCCACCGTCAGTGCTGCGGTTGAGGATGATGTCGATATCCTCGGGGAGGTCTGCATTGCTGTATTTGCGCCGATCGCAGGCGGCCACCAAACTGCCGTCCTTGGCGGTGATGAGAGCGGGGATGCGGTAAAACTGCGAGTCAAAGTCGCCCGGTTGGTAGAGCACCCTTCGGCGCAGCAGAATCTCTTTCTCGGACGTTTTGTCTATCGGGTAGATGTCTTTATCTGTCCGTAAGTCTTTTAATGTCAATACCATACGGTTGCCCTCTCGAGTGGTGTCGGTAATGTCGGCGGTAATCCAGAGATAGGTGGTGTCCGTCGAGAGACGACAACGCAAGGGGATGCGGATATCTTCGGAGAAAGAAGGGTTCAAGTCCTTAATCAGCACAGTTTGTAGAGAACGGGGCTGCTCCCGTGGCGGATCATACGTGGTGCTCTCCTGCAACACACTTTGCGGTCCGAGGCAAGTGGGCCTCGGGGAGTTTCTTGTTGAGAGGACTTCCAAGATGCGGACATCTCCCGCCTTCGTGCCTTGAAGGTTTACGGTCAAGGAGTTAAGTTCCGTTTCCTGTGTCTCAGTACCGCGCACCACCTGTATACGCATCAGCACCTCTCGGTGGTTCGACCGGCCGGTCATGCGCGTGTCGGGCGTGACAGAGATATGCAGACCATGTCCGGATTGTGCCGCACCGGTCAGGCAGGAAAAGGTAAGCAGCAGCGCGAGCAGGACAGGGTGTTTCCGATTAGACATTGACATGATGTTTGAAAGTTTGAAAATGCAAAGATACATTTTCCCCTATAGCGGGATGTGCCGTGAACAATTCTTTGCGGGAAAAGAGTTCTTAAACGCCATTCTAGTGTTAAAATCGGTTAAAAGTGCTGTTCGGGCCGTTTTTTGACGAGTCCTCAAGATTGTTGTGACGGATGTTTTCCTATTTTTGCCATTAAATATAGTTTCTTCAAGAATTGAAAACAATAGAAATTTTGCTATTTTTGCAGCCTGAAGTATGAAGTATAAAGAACTACACCTACGGTTTGTCAAAGCAGGATGGGTTTTCCATCATGCACAAGGAAGCCACTATTTTTACATCAAGGACGGAAAGTTGACGGAACCCATACCTTATCACGGAGCTCACGAAATCCCTACGGGTTTGGCTAACAAAGTGATTAAGCGTTACGGAGTCTGAATCCAATAATGAGATAAAAGATAATAAGACTATGGAAAAGTTAATTATAGTGATAGAGCGATCCAGTGACCATTTCGGAGCCTATTCCGAGAATTGTGACGGAATCTATGCCGCTGGTGACAGCCTTGACGCGGTGAAGACCGACACTTTTGAAGCCATAAGGATTCTGAAAGAAAACTTGCCGGAGACACAATGGCCAGTCATTCTGAAGGGCGATTTCGAAGTGGAATGGAAAATAGACGTCCCGAGTTTCTTGGAATATTACTCCAAATACATGTCGTTGGCGGGTATGGAAAAAATGACGGGGGTCAATCAGAAACAATTGTCCAACTATATGAACCACAGATCAGTGCCTCGTCCGAGGCAGACGAAACGCATACGGGACGGCATCCATCGCTTCGCCGAGGAGTTGTTGAGCATCACACTTTGAAGTCCTTTTGCAATTTTTTTGTATTTTCGCCCTCTCTAAATCCCAAAACGATGCCCAAAGGAAAATCCACATGCAAAGTGCTGAAGGAGGTGCGGCGGAAGATCGCCGATGCCAACGACATCCCGTTGCAGGAGCGCGAATGCACCCACACGGGCGACTGCGCGGGCACGTGCCCCTACTGCGAGTCGGAGGTGCGCTACCTCGAACGCGAGCTGTCGAAACGCCGTGCCCTCGGCAAGGCCGTGGCGGTGGCGGGCATCGCGATGCTGTCGGTGGCGCCGGTAGCAGCACAGACTCCGGAGACCTCCGATACAATGGATGGTTCGCGCAAGGTCTCTGACCATAAGGATGCC
>JAEEKL010000231.1 GCA_016282395.1 Bacteroidales bacterium | reverse complement strand
GATCAATGCTGTTGACAACATTGTCATACACGCGCACGAGCTGGCCCATCTGGTTGTAGCATTCAACCTTCTGGATGCCCATGGCGTCGATGTACAGGTTGCCCGTCGTCGGGTTCGGATAGACGGCGATGTCATCCAAATCGGTGTCCATGACACTCTCGTCGCTTGCTTCAACCTTGCCCTTCGCAACGTAGTCGAAATAGATGTCGTCGATGTAGTTGTAGCTGTAGTCCAGATAGTCGGTTCTCATGCCCGTGCCAGGAACCAGCGTGTTGCGGAACGCGATACGACCGTTGACTGGACAGTTTGCGAAACTAACCCTCTTCTCTGCCATTGTCGTGCTGCCCTTGAGGGTCTGCACCACATGGAACTCACCTTCTTCGTCCACCACACCCACTTGCAGGCGATACAGAGAATTGGGCTGACGCAGCTTGAGCGTCATCCTGATGTTTTCAATAGGATAGTCATCGGCAAACTCAGGCATTGCATAGACACAACGGTTCATCATACGCAAGGAGTAGTTGCCCCCTTCGGTGCTGTTGTAACCACGATACAGCTGTGGTTTCGTGGTGGACGTAAGTTCCACATCCAACGGAATCACTTCCCAGCATCTCGGCTCCACACCCGTGGCACCACTCAGAGTGGTCAAACCCTCAAAGGTGATCGTGGTGTCCGGTGACAACAGACAGTTTTCCTCGTTAACGTAGATCAGCGTGACATCATCCAAATAGTTGGTGCAGTATTGGTCGCGTGAGGAGTTGCCAATGTTCTTGAAGGCAATGTGACGGCCCGCACCGACGAGATCACTGACGCTGGCAAAGCCGCACTCAAAGTTCGTCATGTCCTTGCCGCTGTTGTTCACCACGGCCACGGGCACGAATGACGTCTCCGGATTGTCCATGTCGGTGATGACACCAATCTGCAGTTTGTACTTATAGTACGGCTGACGGACGTTCAGGTTCAGGCGAACCTTGCCGAGGTCAACATCCTCGTCAAGTTCCGGCATAGCCAGCATATAGCAGAAGTGCATACGCAGGCTGTACAGACCGTCCTCGGTGGTGTTGAAGCCCTGATACACCTGAGGCAGCGTGTCTGTGGTTCCCGTGTATTGTTCGACAAGAGTCCAGCAAGTTGGCAAAACACCCGTCCAACGTTCCGGGAGGGTGGTGGTGATGTCATAGTTTTCGAAATCCTCAGTCCATGTCGGATTATCGGCGTCCACGAGAATCTTCTCGCAAACCGGTTCCTCTTCCGTGGAGAAATTGGCCACCAGGTCACGATCACCCGTAACAGTGAAAGAATAGCTAGCATCCGACGATACCGCCGTTCCGTTTTCAGTCCAGTTCACGAAATGGTAATCTCCTTGAGGAGTAGCTGTCACAACACAGGTTTCGCCATAGTTGAAGTTGCCGCTGTCCGTGGACTGATCCGCGCCTTCCACGATGGTGACGTCGTCAATGGCCAGGAACCATTGGTCGTAGCAGTCAAAGTGACGGATAGCGATGTAGCCCATGCCGCTGTAAGAGCTCAAGTCAACGGTATATGGCGCAGAGTTATATCCGGGTGCATCCAATGACAAAGTCCATGTCCCAACGGTCGTGAAGCTGGCCGGGTTGGTGTTGTCGGTCGTCGAAACCATCACAGAGAACTTCTCTGCACAATAACTGGTGTTTCTGGCACCGGCATAGAAGGAGATGCTTCCTCCCAAGCGAACCTGAGGAGAAACGAGATAGTTGTCAGGAGTGACAGCCTGGCCAGAGCCGCTTGAAGTGCCGGAGATGTAGGACTCTGAGAGCATGAATCCATCGGAGTTGTTGTAGCCATAACCAGTGGTGAAGTTATTGTTGGAGGTGGGATAAGCGGTGTTATGCATCCAGCTGTTAGGCGAGGTGGTGTTGCCCTGGAAGGTCGTCCAGCCTTGCCAGCCATCTTCAAAATCATAGACAAGATCTTCTCTGTTAGCCCTGCTGCCGCTGCCAATAGTGACGATACCGCCTTCAGAAGGTTCGGCGGTGGCGGTAATCGTATAGCTGTTCACCGTGAAGTTGGCGACATATTCAGCAACATTTGACGCATTGAAGCTGTAAGTGGCGTTAGTGCTTACAACCACACCGTTTCTCGTCCAGTTGGCAAAGGTGTAACCCTCATTGGCGGTGGCGGTCAGGGTAACGGTGGTACCCGGATCGTAGGTGCCTGCGCCAGTGACAACACCGGCATTCGCAGGATTGGCACTGACCGTGATCGCAATGGGATCGGTGGAAGTTGCTATCACACGCAAGGTGTAGTCATGGCACACTGCCCATGTGCTGGTGAAACACGGATCATGGTTGGCTGACGCAGAACCGGCAATGTAGCTGTCGAAATAGCTGTCGGCGCCAGCGATACGCATACGGTAGTTGTCAGCTGCCTGTGAAGCGGGAATCGTAAAGGTGGCCGTAAGCACTTGCGGGGTGCCGTTGGAACCTTGAGCGCTTGTTCCCGTATAGACAATCTCATTGTCTTCGAAAGTATAGTTCTTGTTCCAGTCCACCCAAATGACGGTACCATAGCTGTAAACAGTGCTGCTTCCGGTAGAATAAGTGATGGTTACGGTAGCTGTCTCCGCTGCTTCATAGCCGCCCACCATTGAAGTGTAGTCGCCATAGTAAGGCGAGCTGGATGGCAGGCCGTTTGAATTGCTGTTGTTCACCACATAGTCGCCCGAACCGAAGGTCAAAGAGGTGATGCCCTGGCCGTCTCTTGAAGTCGGGTTTGGCGTGCAATAGGAAGGATTCTCAACGGTCACGGCGCATGTGGCAGTATAAGGGATGCCGTCAACCACCATGGTTGCGGTTATGGTGGCGGTGCCTGCAGCTACGGCTGTCACCGTGACGGTGGTGCCGCTGCCGCTCACCGTGGCCACGCTGGTATTGCTTGAACTGTAGGTGATACTGGGCGTTCCGGTCACGTTTCCGTATGAGGCAGTAAGCGTTTCGGTGAAACCGGTCAATACTGTTGCTGAGTTAGGAGCAAGGCTGATGTAGGGTGTTGTCGATGGCAAATAGGTGAACGTGGTCTTGGGCAGGAATGACTGTGCATTATAGGTGACACTGCCAAGGCTGCTGCTGTTGTTGCCGTATGCGGATACGCCGGAAGTCAGATTGCTGGTTCCGTACCATTCCACATTGTTATAACTACCATCGTCGGTATTGTAAACACCAATCAAAAGGTTGCCGCCGTTGTAGATATAAGGAGCATCAAAGGTGATCGTGTAAGGCTCACCTGCAGTTGGCATCTCCAACAATCCCTGTTTAACGGTGGTAGATCCCGTTGTGCCGCTAAAGCTTCCACCCAGGGTGGTGCCTGAAACCTCTTTGAGGAAAACGGTTTGGCTGGTACTTGTCCACGTACTGTTCGTTGTACCCACGCTTGACGGATAGAATGTGATAGCGGAAATGGCGCTGCCGTTCATCGCTGTTAATTGAGAAGCTGGAATGATGCATTCGCTCTTGGTGTAGTCGTCAAAATAATAACCGTACATGGGGATGTACTGGTTTGTGGATGTTCCGTTATATACGGTCAGATCGGTCGGAGCAAGAACGAAGTTGGCGCTGACCGTCACAGGATAGTTGGGCATGGTGAAACTGTTGCCGGTCACGGTGACGGTCGTGTTCGGATCGCCGGTCTTATAGACCACCCAGCTGTTGAATTCGTAGCCTTCGGCGGGCGTGGCCGTTAAGTTGATGGTCATCCCTTGCAGGGCATACAACGGGTCGGCGTTGATGGTGCCGTGCTGCACGTTAGCCAAGGTGACTTGCATGCCTTGGACGAATGTGGCCGTCACGGTCACGTTGCCCTCAGGCATGGTGAACTGGTTGTTGGTTACCGTGATGTTGGTGTTGCCTTTTTTGACAGTCCACGAAGAGAGGCAGTAGCCCGTTTCAGGATTGGCGGTCAGCGTCACCGTCGAATTGGCGTAGGCCTGCGCAGGAGCGCTGATGGTGCCGTGCTGGGGCTGGGTGACGGTGATGTTGTATTGGGTGCCGCCCACGACTTGAATGGTGCCGAGTTCGGTCACCTTATTAAATCCGAACACGCAGAGAGTAAGCTCCGAACCGGCGGTCAGGTTGCTGCTGTTGAGATTGACAGTGGCCGTGCCATTGCTCACGGTGGCCTTACCCAAGATATTGTGGTTAGCGTCGGTGATGGTGGCCACAGCACCGTTGCCATTGCTGACGGTGACCGTGTAAGTGGAGGAGCCAATGGTGATAGTACCGTTATGGGTGACGGTCATGGCCTGCGGAGTCTTGGTACGGAGCATCAAGGTCGGGTCGCCATAGAGCACCCAAGCTTGATAAGTACCTACAGCTGAAGCATTTGACGTAGAGTAGTTGTCGAAGATACCAAAGAGGCCGTTGATAGCTGCTCCACCAAGAGTGTGTTTGATGTTGTTGCTGTGACTTTCCACAAGAATGTCAACAAACTCGTCTTGGGCCCACATAGGTGGAATCCAAGGTTGTGAGATGTAGGAGAACATGCCGCCGATAGCACCCGTTGGAGTGGAACCATTCGTGGCATGCATCCATGTTTCGCCGAAGCAATCGCCACTGGAGTAATCGTATTTACCCACTAAACAAGCCACCGAGAAAATGAAAGGCAGCTTGTTGTTGTTGGTCAAGGCATTGACATTGGAATTCATGTAATAGTGCGACTGCCACCCTGTCTCCTCACCATGGTTGCAATAGTTGATGATACCCACACCACTATTGATATGGTTGCTGATGGTAGTTGTTGTCGATGAGGGGTAACCACTCACACTTGCATAGTCTTGATAAACAGTGGAATAACCATAATTCAAAAGGTCAGTGCGAAGATTCTCGATATGTTGATAATCATCTTCATTGTTATGGCCGCCACTGCCTTCCGAAGTACTGATGCCCAAACCGTTTTGGCACCATGTAGCACTGGTAGAGAGTTCTTTTTCATAGGTAATGATACGGTTGACCTGAGTGGTCACCTGAGCCGCACTGCTGGCGGAGAAACGACCTATGAAAATATCATTGTAAATGTCGTTACCCACAACTTGTCCGTAAGGGTTGTCTCCTTTGCCTTCGTAACCTGATGCGCCCGAATAGGTATAACCCGGAATCTGCGCCACGTCGCCGACGAGCAGCACATGGGTCAGGTTGTTGTTGGCATTATATTGACTCTGGATGTAGTTCTTGATGGCAGAATAGGTGCTGCCTGCCGTGCTGGTACCCACGATGGTGGTGTTGATGCCACGGGTCTTCTTCCAGTTGACAAAGTCGGTCATGGAACTGATGAAGTTGTCGTAACAGATAATCAGCAGGTCGCCTTCCTCATCTACAGGAGTGTATTTGGCACTGCTTTCTTCATAGTTGATAAAATGACGCTGATAGACGCTCTTGAAATCGGAATCCATCTTCACCGCGCCTCTATGACGGGTCGCGATAACGTTAGTGCCATGATCGTCCACCTTGTACATTTCCACCGTCATGTTGTAATACACGCGGAGGGTTTTGGTGACGGGGTTGTAAGCAAAGGGGTAGATAACGATGTTTTGTCCCCGGAAGTCACGGATGATGTATGGTTCATAGAGGCCCACATTGCTGGCCGGGAAGAAAGCGTCCTGGCTATAGCACTCGCCGTAGGTGTAAGGCACCGTGGCAGGGTCGATGCTGCGAGGGAAGTCGCCTTTCGACGGAGCCACCTCCATATTCTCGTAATCGATGTACTGGGCGTTGATAACGCGGACGTTCATATTGGCTTTGTCACCAATCATCACCGGAATACCAGTCATCGGCATATCGGGTTCGCCGGCTTGAGCCGTGCTGACCGACTTGGGAACCGTGATGACATTAGCCTCACCTCGGGGCGTGGTCACGGCCGTGGTGTAAAAACCGGGAACCGTCACGTTGACCATGATGCTGTTCTCCGTTGAGGAAATCAGCTGCGTCTGAAAAGTCTCGGGACTATTGCTGATGATGCTTGTCCACTGAGGCTCGGGGATCCTTGTTCTTTGCTGCGCCATAGCACCTAAGCCTATGACTAACAGCAACATAAAAAATAGTACTTTTTTCATTGATTTGTATTATTTAAACATTTTGAAAATATCCTTGAATTAATAATCATTTGATTAGCGAATCAGATTTTTAGCCTGCAAAAATACATTATTTTTGAAATAAAATAAGAAAATGCAAAGATGATGAAAAGAATATCACCGAAACTGTTGATTCTATCGTTTTTTACTTGTATTTATGCTATATTTCTCATTAGTTGTTTGTTTCCTTAAGCGATTGCAAAAACAGGTTTGACCTCGGACAAAGCATGGTGGCTAAACATGTTTCAAAAACAGCGTCATTATTTTCGGCATTGGGTAGTTTTCAATGTCATCAAAATTGACAATTTGTTGATTTTCTGATATTTTCGGCAGTTTTTTCACGTTTTTCACATAAAAAGCCGCATGGATTACTTGATGGCTCAAAGTTTCACGGGTGACAAAAACAGGTTTTCCAGTCGATTTTTCTGAATCGGTTTCTGAAAGCGGGAACTGGTACATATTTTTCCAGATATCCGAACCCGTTCGTTTTTCAATAATGGTTTGATTTTCAAAAAGATAAATAAAATAATGAAAATACCGGTGCTTTAATTCTGATTTTTTCTTCTTGGCGGGCAGAATATCAACCAAATTGTTATTATATGCGTAACAGTCTGACAGAAAGGGACATTCGTTACATCTTGGATTGCGAGGCACACATTGCAGGGCACCGAAATCCATGGCCGCCTGGTTGAAGACACCGGGCTGTTTGGAATCAATTTGCGTCTCGCAGATTTTTGTAATTCGCTTTATGACAGTCGGTTGCGTAACATCCTCGCAAATTCCGAAAATACGACTGACAATGCGGATGACGTTACCATCAACAGCGGGATAGGGGAGTTGAAAGGCAATAGAGGCGATGGCTGCAGCGGTGTAATTGCCGATACCTTTGAGTGACAGGATTTTGTCATACGTTTTCGGAAATTTTCCTTCGTGTTCCGACATGATTTCGCGGGCGGCGGCATGCATATTGCGGGCGCGGGAGTAGTAGCCCAAACCTTGCCACACCTTCAGCACCCGTTCCTCGTCAGATTCTGCTAATGTTCTGACATTCGGAAAGTTGTCAATAAAACGGAAGTAGTAGTCCCAGCCTTGTTGCACGCGGGTCTGCTGTAGGATGATTTCGGAAACCCAGATTTTGTAAGGGTCGGTTTCGCCACGCCACGGCAGGTCGCGTTTGTGGTTCTCATACCACGAAATCAGCGTGTTGGCGAAGGAAGCCATCAGTTGTTTTGGATCAGTTGGAAGAGTTGGTCCAGATTGGGGGTGAGGATGATTTCCGTGCGACGGTTCTTGGCGCGTGCCTCAGGAGTGTTGTTCTCGTCCAAAGGCAGATATTCGCTGCGACCTGAAGCGGACAGGCGGGTGGGGGCGATATTGCCGTTTCCCAGTAGCGCTTTCACCACGGCGGTGGCGCGCATCACGCTCAAGTCCCAATTGTCTTTGACCTGACCGCTGCCCCGGTAAGGCACATTGTCGGTGTGACCTTCGATAAGGACGGAAATGTCGGTCTCATTTTCAAGGACTTTCGCAAGATTTTTGATGGCGTTGAGACCTTGTTCATTGATAGTCCAGCTGCCTGAGGCGAACAGCAGTTTGTCATCCATGGAGACATACACTTTGCCGTCTTTCTCATGGACGTTCAGCCCGCTGCCTTCAAAGCCTTTCAGTGCGTTGCTGACTTTATCCTTCAACGCTTTTACTTCAGCATCCTTTTGTGCTAAAATATTTTGCATTTCATTGATTCGCAGTTCTTTGAAAGTTAGATCGGCACGAGCTTTATTCAGAGAATCTTGTTGCATGGCAAGCATTTTCTCTTTCACGCTCAACTCATCTTTGTATTTGTCGAGATTGCCGAGCAGGTCGTTGATGGTGCTTTGGTTGGTGGTGGACACGTCGGCGAAATTCTGCAACAGTTCGTCGTAATCTTTTTTCGCTTTCTCGTATTCCCTTTCAGTACCGCGCGCCTGACGGGAGAGGCGTAAGGTGTCGTTGCGAAGCTGTTCCAGATCGCTGGTCAAACTGTTCAATTGAGCGGTCAGACTTTTTTTCTCATTCTGGCAGTTTTGGTTTTCAGAAGTGATGAATTTCAGTTCATCTTGGCATCTGCCATATTTCATTTGAAGCTCGTTGTATTTCTGTTTCGTGACACAGCCGGAAAAAATGGCAGTCAATGACAACAAAAGAGCGAAAGTTTTTAGGATCTTTTTCATAAATTCAATACTGTTTGCAATAATTTGCAAAGATATAATATTAAAATATTGTTTTTTTCAGGTCTTTGGAAAGATATAAACAACAAGATATGAATAAAAATCAGACCGGAATTACTTCAGTCATGGGTATTTTTCGTAACGCTTCGGTGACTCGGTCTGCATCGCGCTGTCGCACGGAAATGGTGTAAATGCATTGCATGTAGCTTTGCCGGTCAATAACTTGGACTTCTGGATCCTTTAAAATTTGCATAATGTCGTTCATTTTCACATATTCAAATGTCACCCGAAAAGTTTCCTGGATGGTGCGTTCCACGATGTCAGCCGCGTCTAACGCCTCGCGGGCGGCCACCTTGTAAGCATTCTGCAATCCGCTGACACCCAATTTTATACCGCCGAAATAACGAACCACAATCACTAACGTGTTGGTCACGTCTTTGGAGAGCAGTTGGCCATAGATTGGCCGTCCTGCCGTGCCGGAAGGCTCCCCGTTGTCGTTCTGACGGTAGGCATCCTTGTGCGGACCGAGGATGTAGGCATAACAGTGATGGCGAGCATCCCAGTGTTTTTTCTGGATTTCGGCAAGTCGCTGCTTCACTTCCTGCTCATTCTGAACGGGAAAGGCGTATGCCAGAAATTTGCTTCGCTTCTCGCTGTAGCTTCCTTCTGCAGGGCTGGCGATGGTCTTATAGCTGTCTTCGAACATAAATCAACAGATTATCGTCAATGGTTACTGTTTTTTGGTGGATTCCCGGAATATTCGGAGCGGGAAGCCCTTTTCCCCAGATTTGGCTTCCGACCAAAATACGTGCTTCGTCCCACAATCCCGCTGCCATAAATTTCTCTAAAGTCCTTTTTCCTCCTTCAACAATAACAGATTGTATATTAAATTGATGCAATTTTTCTATAGCATCTTGCGCATTGTCGGGAAGCGGTGTATAGGGTAGGGTGGAGATGATTTTTTCGCCCCGTTGCATCACGAAGCGTTGCGGATCTTTGCCTGGATATTCGCGGGTTGTAAGTTGCGGTTGGTCGTTCAGCATGGTGCGGTAACCGACCAGGATGGCATCCTCCTCGCCTCGCCATTTGTGGGAAAGCACCTTCAACGCGGGATTGGTTATCCAGTAGGAGGTCACATCGGCGTTGTTTCGGTCGATGTCCATGAATCCGTCACGGGTTTGCGCCCATTTCAGGATGATGTAGGGACGGTGTTTCCGATGGAACGTGAAAAAACGTTTGTTGAGTTCTTCGCATTCTTCACGGCAGACGTTCTCTATAACTTCCACGCCCGCATCTCGCAGTTTGCGCACACCGTTACCGTTTACTTTGTCATGATAGTCAATGGATCCGATGACCACTTTAGGGATGCCGTGGCGGATGATGGCGTCGGCGCAGGGTGGAGTCTTCCCGAAATGCGAACAGGGTTCCAAGTTGACGTACAGCGTACTGTCTTTCAGCAAAGCCAAATCATTCACGGAATTGATGGCGTTGATTTCAGCATGCGCCTCGCCACACTGGTGATGGTAACCTTCGCCGATGATGCGGTCGTGATGCACAATGACCGCACCCACCATCGGGTTGGGGCTGGTATGACCCAAGCCTAACGCGGCCAGTTGCAGGCATCGGTGCATATAGGTTTCGTCAGTCATGCCTTACTGCTGTTTAAGGAAGTAGGACAGCGGCTGAATTTGGCGGTCAAAATGGAAATACTGGCACTGCACCAGATGGGTATTGTCACCATTCAGGACGGCATAAAAATTGTCCCGGTTATAGGGCTCGTCTCCCGCCCGTTCCATACCGCCGACAATGGCATCCAGATAGTAAGGATCCGGTTCCAGTTTGCGGTACATGTCCAAAGTCGTTTTTTTGCCGTCAACGTCCGTCAACGTTATGGTTTTGAAATGGTTGAATCTGATGATGGAGTCCTTGGCACTATTCGACATGTCAGAAATGTATCGTTCGTAGTTCTTATCCCGGTATTCGGCGAGCATGTCTAACAGTTTCACGGTGTCATAATCCATAATCTGTTCATTATTAATGTTATACAGGCTAAAGAAACGCGCACCGGATTTTTCCACATAGAAAGACTCTTCAGGATGTTCGAAATCTTCCACCACTAAGGATTGTATGCGGGTGATTTTGGTGTCGAAAAGGTCGCAGCTGTACCAGTCAACGGGGTTGTATGCGTAAAAGGGGGTCAGGAAGCCCCGGAAACCGGGGATGTGGACGATGCAGGGTTCGTCAAACCCTTCGAGGATGGCGAAATTGGCGACATTGTCCATCGTGGCGGGTCCCATGTAATAGGTCTTCACGTTCCGCTCTTTTTTGAAGAATGGAATGCCGAAAAGCTTGAATTTCGGGGCATTTTGGTAGATTTCCACCTTAATGGCATTCACGGACATCATTTTGTTGATGTTGGACTGAGCGGTTTTGGCCACTATCTGCTGGAGGGTGATATTATGAATAGTGGAAAGCAATTCGTCCATTTTTTGTGGCATGGCCTTGACGGAATCCTGGACATACCATCCGTCATCATGCCTCACCAAAAGGGAGTTCAAGCCGGTCATGTCGGCAATGAAAATTTTGGTGATGTTGTTGGTGTCTTTGACGGCAAACAGTTCCGAAGTGGGCTGTTTTTTCCCGATGGCACCGGTTTTTGCTAAAACGAGACAGAGACAGCCAACGATAAGGAGCAGACAGCATATAATAATGGCGACAGTTTTCTTTTTCATATTATCTGAATGTATTTTGGGCTGCAAAAATACACTTTTTAAGAATTATTGCGAATTGAGACAAACTCTGGTTGCATCTTGAAGGCATACATAGATCACGGACTTGTTTCCGAACCAATATTTCGCTATCTTTGCAAAATAAAAGTAAAACGAAAAAAGGATTTATAATTCATTGGTGATTAAATGATTACGGAAAACAGAAATGTGGCTATCGCCTACGATTTCGATGGCACGCTCGCGCCGGGGAACATGCAGGAGTACAATTTCATCCCTGACCTTAACATGGACAAGGGGGAGTTCTGGCAGGAAGCAAACGAGATGGCAAAGCGACACGACATGGACGAGGTGCTTGCCTACATGCACTTGATGCTGATAAAGGCAAAAGAGAAAAATATTCCCATCAAAGAGGAAGTTTTTATGAAATATGGGGAGAAAATCACCTTTTTTGACGGTGTGGAAACCTATTTCGAACGCATTAACGCATACGCTGCCGCGCAAAATCTCCATCTGGAACATTTCATCATCTCGTCAGGGCTGCGCGAGATTGTGAAAGGGACACGCATCGCCAAGTATTTCAAGACCATTTACGCATCTGGTTTTCAGTACGATGAAAAGGGATGCGCTTGCTGGCCGGCACTGGGCGTCAACTACACCAACAAGACGCAATTTTTGTTCCGCATCAACAAGGGTATCTATAACTCATACGACAACACCTTGATTAACAAGTCGATGCCAGAAGACGAGCGCGCCGTTCCGTTTTCCAACTTCATCTACATGGGCGATGGGGAAACCGACGTGCCTGCCATGAAGATGGTCAACCTCTATGGCGGTACCACTATTGCTGTCTATAACCCTAACTCCGTGCCTACTCCCGAACGCCCCGTGAGCGCGAAAGAGAAATGCATCAACCTCATCAGACAGAAACGCGCCGACTACATCGGCCCCGCCAACTACACCGAAAACAGCGAGCTGGAGGTTATCCTCAAAAAAGTCATCGACAAGATTGCCGTGGAACAGGATCTGCTGAATATTAAGTATAAGGAGCTGGGAACGGTTAGCAGTTAGCAGTTAGCAGTTAGCAGTTAGTAGTTAGTTGTTAGTTGTTGTGACGGAAAAGCCCCAATATATTGAAACATAATTCCTTGAGCAGCCCCGAAGGGGCAAGACGCGCGAAGCGCTAATAACCACACATAAGCGAAGCGCAGTGTGGGGTTGGGAGGGAAGGCCGAAGAAAGACGAAGTGCTAATAACCCTACATTGAAAATAAAACCAAACCTATGATATAATGGAAAACCTCTACGAAAAATACCAACAAACCTCAGGTATCTGCACCGATAGCCGCAATCTGATGCCAGACTGCCTCTTCGTGTGCCTGAAAGGCGCCAACTTCGACGGGAACAAGTTCGCCGCCGAAGTGCTCGAGCAAGGTGCCAAGTATGTTATCACCGAGAACCGCGATTTGCAGGACAATCCCCGCGCTATCGTAGTGGATGACGCGCTGAAAACACTGCAGCAGTTAGCGCATTATCACCGTCAGCAACTGAAAATGCCCTTCATCGGTATCACGGGCACGAACGGAAAGACCACCACGAAAGAGTTGATAAACGCCGTGTTGTCAACCACTTACAAGACCGCTTGCACGAAAGGGAACCTTAACAATCACATCGGGGTGCCACTGACGTTGCTTTCCATCAAGCCGACAGACGAGATGGCTATCGTGGAGATGGGCGCAAATCACGTTGGGGAGATTGACGATCTTTGTAAGATTGCTGAACCTACTTTCGGTCTCATCACAAACATCGGGGTGGCACACATCGAAGGTTTCGGCTCTAAAGAGAATATTATCAAGACGAAAAAAGCTTTGTATGAGCATGTTATAGCTAACAAAGGGACGCTGTTTGTCAATGAAACGGATGAGGTTTTGCGGCAAAATCTGACCTATGACAAGATTGTCTTTTACGGAAAGGATGCTGAAAAACAGATAGTGTCGATGAATCCCTATTTGCGGATTCGCGTTGGGGAGGTTGAGGTGGACACACATCTGACCGGAAGCTATAACATCTGGAACTTCATGGCAGCGGCGGCAGTGGGCCGTTACTTCCACATTTCAGATGATGTAATAGCCAAAGCATTAGGCGATTATGTGCCGTCTAATCATCGTTCGCAGGTGAACCGCATAGGCAGCAACATCATCATTTCCGACTATTACAACGCCAACCTGACGAGCATGACGGCCGCGCTGAAGAATCTGGCGCAGTTGGATCATCCCCGTAAGGTGGCGGTGTTGGGAGACATGCGGGAACTTGGCGATTTGAGTGTGGAAGCCCATGCGGAAATTTCACAATTGGTTAAGAATCTGCATATTGAAGGATATTTTGTGGGAACAGAATTTGGCAAGGTGGTGAAGAAAAACAACTTCGCCGATGTGGAAGAGGCAAACGACTTTTTTACGAAAAATCCGTTGGAAAATGCCATGATCTTGATTAAGGGCTCCAACAGTATGCATCTCAATAAGTTAACCGCAATTCTCGAAGCATGAAGAACGAATGGGACGGCATCGGTGTCATGTCTGGCACCTCGTTGGACGGCATCGACTT
>JAEEKL010000230.1 GCA_016282395.1 Bacteroidales bacterium | reverse complement strand
GTTTAACTCGGTCAGTCCGGGATATTACATTCTGGTCTCCAACGACCGGTGGGGTGAAGGGGTGTAAGGGTGGTTAAAGGCTATTGAAAAGCAGGTACAATTTGATTTGGAAAATGCGTACGATTTGATTTGGGGATTATACATCTTGTTAACAGTATTTAGCCTAAATGTTCTCGCGCAATCCGAGGCCACCTCCCCGCGCATGAGTTTCAACATCACCAAGGATGTGAAACCGCCATTGTGGGAGATGGTGGAGGAGCCTTACTTCGTGGATGCAGATGGCAACCATGCGGTGGACGCCTTGGAGGAGTGCAAAATCGTGATGAAGATTAAGAACATCGGCATGGGCGATGGCTTGGGGCTGACTGCGAAAATAGCGGCCAATGGTACCACGAGAGGCATTAATGTCTCTGACCAAAAACTCCCAACTATCAAAGTGGGCAGTACCGCCACAATTGAGTACCCCATCAACACCAGTATCCATACGGAGGATGGCGTGGTGGATTTTTCTGTCTATGTGGAGGAACCTCTTGGATTCAACACAGAAACCTACACTGTCAGAGTGCAGAGTCGAAGATATCAAGAACCCCTACTTATAGTCAAGGACTATGTAGTGTCAGGTGATAAAGGCGGGAATCTGGAAAAACAGAAACCTTTTACCTTACAGGTACTGGTTCAAAATGTACAACAAGGGTTGGCTGAGAATGTAAGGGTGGAGCTGAAATACCCTAACAATGTCTTTAATATCAGCGGGCAAGATATTTATACCTATAAAGAGTGGCCAGCAGGGGAAACGCAGACTCTGACCTACCAGTTGCTGGTGAACGGTATGTATGATAAAACCACTTTACCCTTGACAATTAAAATCTCCGAACAATATGGCAAATACGCGCAAGACAAGGAGATTGTTCTGACATTGAACCAACCGTTGACAAACCGAACAGTAGAAGTTGAATCAAAAATTGTCCAAACTACCATCATCGAGGATGTGCATCTGCGTTCTGATGTGGATCGAAATATCCCGACAACAAATAACCGCAACCCTAATAGATATGCCATCATAATCGGGAACGAGGATTACCACTCGTATCAAAAGGATTTGAACAGTGAGCAGGATGTGCCATTTGCTGCCGAGGATGCTAATGTTTTCAAGGAATATTGCGTAAAAACACTTGGAATAGAGGAGCGGAACATTGTGATTCTCAACAATGCCACCAGTGCGAAAATGAATCAGGAGATTGATTTCATCACCCGTCTTGCAGCGAGGGAAACGAATGCAGAAATTGTATTCTATTATGCTGGACATGGTTTGCCAAATGAGAAGACCAAAGAACCGTACTTGATTCCTGTGGATGTGAGTGCGTCAAGTTTGGATTTGGCGATTCCATTATACGAACTTTACGGTAAGTTGAGCAATACAGGTGCGCAAAAAGTGACCGTTTTTCTGGATGCTTGTTTTAGTGGTGGAGGCCGCGATGCAGGACTGGTCGCTTCCCGTGGTATCCGGATAACTCCGAAAAAAGATGCACTGAACGGCAACATTGTCGTTTTCTCCGCCACGTCAGCAGACCAGACGGCATTGCAATACGCGGAGAAGAATCATGGTATGTTCACTTACTTTCTGCTTAAGAAACTGCAGGAGACTCAAGGACAATGCACCTATTCCGAATTGTTTAACTATTTGAGTAAAAATGTGGGAGACAACAGCCTCCGCGTGAACCGCAAAGAACAGACCCCAGAAGTGAATTCTTCACCGCAGGTGCAGGATAGTTGGGGAAGCTGGCATTTTTAACATTTGATGATTACAGAATAAATATTTAGAATTCCTTAATAATACATATATGAAAAGAATTATATTGTTGGTCGTGTTTGCAGTTTGTTGTCATCCATTCCTTTTCCCACAAAATGTCACAAACATTTCTGCGGAGCAAGTTGGCAAAGTTATCCATGTAAATTATGACTTGGAAGAAGCTGCTGATATTTCATTGTTTGTCTCCACAGATGGTGGCAAAACATTTATAGAGTTGCGAAAAGTAAGTGGTGATATTGGTAGAAACATCAGTTCAGGACATAATTTAATCATTTGGGATGTCTTAACTGAGTTTGATGCTTTTGATGAGAAAGATGTGGTGTTTAAAGTGTTGGCTGTTGGAGTGTGTCCACCTACCATGTCGGATTACGATGGCAATGTTTACAACACAGTGAAAATTGGCAATCAATGTTGGATGCGAGAGAATCTTCGCACAACACATTACAGTGATGGTACTCCAATAAAGTTGGATCATGAAAACACCTACGATGATGCAATACGATGTTATCCCGGCAACGACTCATCATACATTACTATTTTCGGGTATCTTTATAATTGGAGAGCAACGATGTATAATTCGAAATCTTGCAATTCTTGTCCGAGTTCAGTACAAGGGATTTGCCCTGTTGGTTGGCATGTTCCAAGTGATGCTGAATGGACACAGTTGACCCAATTCGTTTGTAGTCAGAATGAATATCTATGTGGAAAAAAAAATATTGCGAAAGCATTGTCAAGCACTTCAAGATGGAGCAAGAGTAAAAACAACTGTGCAATTGGGAATGATTTGAAAAGTAATAATATGACAGGATTTGCCATTGAACCAGCGGGTTATTGGGATGGCTGGGCCAATGTGGATTGTGGAGACGATGCTGCTTATTTATGGACCTCCACCCAAGTTGACTATAGACATGCCTATTATCGTAGTTTCGATCATGACAACGGTTCTGTTTATCGAGGTTCTGGATTCCTAAAATTGTGCGCTCTCTCCGTCCGCTGCATAAAAGATTAAAGAGTATAATTATAACAAAAACCTGTTAGGACTTATTCAAAAAACAATTATGGAACATGACTGCTGATGATGATGCAATCGAAAACCTTTTATCAACAGATTATCGAAGCATGCTACAAAGATAGAACGACGAGGCAAGGAAGAAATATAGGGATTATTGTACTAACAATGAACCGCACCTGCCTTGTGACTTAATGTTGACAAATAACAGTGAATCAATTGTACTGTCAGAATATAACTACCGTCTATCCGGATTTGGAGTATCTATTAAGATTTTTGAATGAACATCACAAGCCATATAGTCGATATACAATATACACGGGAACTGAACAGACATGAAAATTGTTAAAAGGATATTAGTTGTTTTTTTAGGGATGTTCGTGTTAGGGACAACTCTTTCCGCCCAAACCGTCACCAACGTCACCGCCACGCAGGTTGGGAAGGCCATCGAGATTTCCTACGATTTGGACAAAGCTGCAGATATTGCTGTGTTTATGTCCACGTCGGGCGGAATAACATACCGTGAACTCCGTCAAGTGAGTGGTGATGTGGGGAAGACTGTCGGCCCTGGTCACAAGACCATTGTATGGGACGTGTTGTCGGAAATGGATGAGCTGAGTAGCGATGACATTGTTTTTATGGTTAGGGTAAAAGCCAATGCAGAGGCACAATGGCGTAAAAAACAGCGAATGGAGACATTTAAGGCTATGCCCAATAGCATTTTCCTCACATTAAATGTTGCATACAGTCCGCTACCTCAGTGGTCTTACGGATTCAAGGTCGGACAAGTGAAAGTTGCGGGATGGTTCGTGAGTGCCATGAGTAATTTCAACTTTAAGGGAATGTATCATCCGTTTGTAGAAGAGCATGCATACGGATTGACAGACCGCAAGACCATCCGACTCTCTGTCCAGGCGGGTTTGGCAGTACGCCCTTGGAAACCGATGACATTGCTCTTTGGCGTGGGTTATGGATACCGTGCGCTCACCTACAAGACCATAGATAAAGTGTGGTTATCCTATCCCAAGCGTACTTACCAAGGTGTTGACGCTTCTTTTGGACTTCTTTTTGATATTAAGGGGTTTGCCATATCAGCAGAAGCTGTAACTACAAACTTCAAAACCATTGAAGCGAGAATGGGCATTGGATTCTGTCTGCCGAATAAAAAGCATGAGAAAAAACAAACCGTTAAAGTCTTGTAATTATGAAAACCAAAACCTTATTATTAGCCATAGCCCTTTGCTGTGTCGTCGTTTCTTGCGAGCGGGATCCTGATTTTGTGAAAGGACAATACCTATATGAAAATCAAGAACTGACTTACGTAAACGGATTACTGATTCAGTGGGGTAGTGATGATTTATCTGTTGATGTTAAGGATGCTGTGTGGGAGATTGTGACTTCGATGGTGTATGTTAACGGGGGTACGTTTAGCATGGGGTCGGAAAACACGGTTTATCCAAACGAACATCCCGTCCACAATGTTACATTGTCAGACTATTATTTGGCAAAGGTTACCATTACCCAAAAACAATGGGACGCCATTATGGGAGAAAACTCTTTGTGGAGTGAAAATTATGGCAAAGGCGATAACTATCCAGCCAACTTCATATCATACGAACAGGCAAAGCAGTTTATTAAAAGATTGAATGATTATTCGGGGTTGAAGTTCCGGCTGCCCACTGAAGCCGAATGGGAGTATGCCGCTTGCGGAGGACAACAATCTCAGGGATACAGCTATAGCGGTAGCAATGATGCGAACATGGTGGCCTGGCATCGTGGAAATGCGAATGGAGCAATGCATCCCGTGGCAAAGCTTGTCCCCAACGAGTTGGGATTATACGACATGAGCGGTAACGTTTGGGAATGGTGCTCCGATTGGTATGGAATCTACCCGACTGAAAGCGTTACCAATCCGACGGGCCCAGCAACGGGCTCTAAGCGTGTGGTACGGGGAGGCAGTTTCACCTACGATGCGGAATTCTCCCGATGCAAAACCCGTAATTACCTGCCAGAAACTAATCAATCGTTGGCGGTAGGGTTACGGTTGGCTATAAGCAAGTAAATCATAATAAATCTGTGATATTAGAAATATGAGACAGTTATACAAAATATTGACCCTTATTTTGTTTTTGGCCTGTTTTGTTAGCGCATCAGCCCAAGTGCGCACAGTCACATTCACGGGCAGAGACAGGACAAACCAGTACCATATCCCACTTTCCAAAGTTATCGTATTCAACCTCGACCAGCTATGGGAGGAGGTGCTTTACTATCCTGACACCACTTTGATTTTAGGAACGGTAAGCGTTGATGACCACAATCTTACGTCTGGCATACAATTGATGCAGAATGTGCCGAACCCCTTCGATGGCATCACCGAGTTCGCTCTAGTGTTGCCTGAAGACCGTGATGTGTTGTTGGAGATATACGACATTTCCGGGCGCTTGGCGGTGGGACAGCACTTCGATGACCTGTCGGCTGGCACCCATCTGTTTCAGGCCACGCTTACATCTCCACAAACCTATCTGTTGAGTGCAAAGATTGATGACGGTCAGATGACTATTAAGATGGTAAACGAAGGTCATGGTGCGGGGAACACTGTCCGACATTTGGGTATGACTGACGCAAACGGAGATTTTACCCTCTATTTGAAAAACGACAAATATTCCAGCGGCTATCCATTTAACGTGGGTGACGAGATGAAATATATTGGTTATGCTGTAATTGACGGTGCCATGATGGAGAGCAATATTATCCAAAGGCAACAGCTCGGCAATGAAACCGTTTATTTGCAATTTGATGTGACAGCTCCCTCTGTCACGACCAGTGCTGCAAACAATATTACCAGCACCACTGCTAGTTGTGGTGGCAATGTGACCGCTACAGGTGATGCTACAGTGACGGAACGTGGTGTCTGTTGGAGTGTTTCTCACAATCCCACCTTAAGCAATAGTCATACGACAAACGGCGGCGGCATTGGAAATTTTACGAGCAGTTTGACGGGTTTGAACTCTGGTACCACGTATTATGTGCGGGCATACGCCACTAATGGTGTTGGTACGGCGTACGGGGAAGAAAAGAGTTTTACTACGTTGTCTTTGCCGACTGTAACTACAAAAACAGTAACGAACATCACTTCCACTACAGCCACGTGTGGTGGCAACGTCACCTCCAGCGGCGGAACGATAGTAACGGCACGCGGTGTTTGCTGGAGCACATCTCAAAACCCAACTATCAGTGGAAGTCACACTTCCAACGGCACTGGCATAGGAAACTTCACAAGTAGTATAACAGGGTTAGCACCTAACACAACCTATTATGTGCGAGCGTATGCCACGAACAGCGTGGGGACTGCGTATGGGGAACAGAGGGTGTTCACGTCAACAACAGTCCCGACGGTGACAACCAATACTGTAAGCAATATAGCAGGCTCCACTGCTACCTGTGGCGGAAATGTCACCTTTGATGGTAACACTAATGTAACGGCACGAGGCGTCTGCTGGAGCACCTCGCAGAACCCGACGGTTAGCGACAGCCACACCAACAACGGCATAGGTACGGGCAGTTTCACCAGTAGTTTTACGGGACTTAACCCCAACACGACCTATTATGTGCGGGCGTATGCCACGAACAGCGTGGGGACTTCGTATGGGGAGCAGAGGGTGTTCACGACAACAACAATCCCAACGGTGACAACCAATACTGTAAGCAATATAGCAGGCTCCACTGCTACCTGTGGCGGAAATGTCACCTTTGATGGTAACACTAACGTAACTGCACGTGGAGTATGCTGGAGTACATCTCAAAATCCAACCGTCAGTAACATTCACACTTCTGATGGCACTGGTACTGGAAACTTCACAAGTAATATAACAGGGTTAACACCAAACACTACTTATTATGTGCGGGCTTATGCGACGAACAGTGTAGGGACTAGTTATGGGGCGCAAAAAACATTTACTACATCTTGCAATGTTTTTACCGTCAGTATCAGTGGCAACACTGTCATAAACTACGGACAGAGTACGATGCTTACCGCTTCGGGTGCAAGCAGCTACCAATGGAGTACAGGTGCTACCACAGCAAGCATCACCGTAAGTCCGACATCCACCACTACCTATACTGTGACTGGCACCAACAATTACGGGTGTACTGCCACGGCAAGTGTTACGGTGACGGTGAACCCTATTGCCCCAACGGTCACTACGAACAATGTTACCAGTATCACCACCTATTCTGCTTCTTGCGGCGGCAACGTTATATCTAACGGCGGTGTAAACGTTACAGCAAGAGGCGTCTGCTGGAGTACTTCCCAAAGCCCGACAGTAAATGACAGCCACACTGCCAATGGCACTGGCACGGGCAGTTTCACCAGCAGTATCACAGGACTCACTTCCAACACGACCTACTATGTGCGAGCGTATGCCACAAACAGCACTGGGACGGGTTATGGGGAGCAACGGAGTTTCACCACGGCAAATTCCTCCTTCACTTGCGGTACCTCCACAGTGAGTGACTACGACGGCAACACTTATAATACGGTACAAATAGGTAACCAGTGCTGGATGCGGGATAACCTGCGGACGACGCACTATGCTGACGGTACGGCAATTCCATCAGGTGGGAGTGCCACAAGCGAAACTGATCCTTACTACTATAACTACAGCAGCTCTGGTATTGCGTTGTCGGAACGGGGCTACCTGTACAACTGGCCAGCTGCGATGCACGGTGCGTCTTCCAGTAGTGCCAATCCGAGCGGAGTGCAGGGTATCTGTCCAATGGGCTGGCATCTGCCGAGCGACGCGGAGTGGACGCAGTTGACAGATTATGTGAGCAGCCAAAGCGGGTATGTGTGCGGTGGAGACAACACTCACATCGCCAAGGCGTTGGCATCCACGACAGGGTGGAACAGCTATAGCGGATCATGCTATCCAGGCGATCAGAGCGTGACGGCGAATAACGCCACGAGTTTTTCCTCCGTTCCGGCAGGCTACTGCTACGGTTCGTCGTTCAACTACGCGGGCGGCAGCGCCGACTTCTGGAGTGCTACGCAGGACGCGAACTACCCAGACGGTGCCTTCGGCCGCTACCTGTACTACTATTTAGCGGGTGTGGGCCGGGGCTACTACGATAAGTACGGCGGAAATTCCGTCCGCTGCCTCCGCAATGAAACAAGCACTGCCGTCATCGACGAGAAATCCTGCTCCGCCGCGCCTACGGTGACGGACCACGAGGGCAACGTGTATGCCACGGTGCAGATCGGCAATCAGTGCTGGATGCGGGACAACCTGCGGACGACCACCTCGCCGAGTACAGGGACGTACCTCATCCCTGCTGCCAACACGGGCTACACATACACGGGCAAGCAGGCCCGCTGGTACAATAACTTCTCCGCCACGTATGCGCCGATGAACTATGGCCTGCTCTACAACTGGAACGCGGCGGTGGACATGTTCAACCCGTTGTTCGGGGAGACGAGCGTGAACACGAACAATAGCAACGCAGTGTCCGTGACATTTAGCGGCCACCGCAGGGGTATCTGTCCCGTGGGCTGGCATCTGCCGAGCGATGCGGAGTGGACACAGTTGGAAAATTTCGTGGGCAGCCAGAGCGAATACACTTGCGATGGCAACAATTCATATATTGCCAAGGCGTTGGCCTCTGGGATGGGATGGAATACAAATACGGAGAATTGTGCGGTGGGTAACTACCTAGGTGCGAACAACGCCACGGGCTTTTCCGCCGTTCCGGCAGGTGCCTACTATGGTCCGCCGTTCGACGGCGCGGGCAGCGACGCCCGCTTCTGGAGTTCTACGGAGTACAGTAGTTCGAACGCGTACTACCGCAACCTCTACTACGTTAACGCCTACGTGACCAGCTACGGCAACAGCAAGAGCTACGGCTATTCCGTCCGCTGCCTCCGCGATTAAAAAAACAGATACCAAAATCGGAAGGCCGACGATAGGAGGCCAACCGGTTTTGACCTTTTGGAAAAGAGTGCTACCCCAAGCGCGATAGCGCAAGGGGAGCGAAAAAAATGAAGAATGTAGAATGATGAATGTAAAATATAAAAGAAACACATTCCTTGAGCAGCCTCGAAGAGGCAAAACGCGCAAAGCGCAAGTAATCCCACACAAGGCGATAGCCGCAGTGTGTGGCAGACAAAAACGGTAAGGAAATGAAGAAACGAAACATCATACTGGCAATCACGGTTCTGCTGGCGGTGGCAACAGCCTTCGCCCAAACCGTCACCAACGTCACCGCCACGCAAGTGGGAAATACGGTGAGAACAGGCCATAAAATCATCGTATCGTATTTTATGTCCAATGTTTTGTTTGTGAAGCAGGAAAAAGAATTAATTCATGATTACCCTTATATGATGGTAACGGATGCCGTACTTCCCTTTCCTGTAGATGATAAAAATAAAAAAAATCATTAATTATTATCAAAATAAATGTATTTTTGCGCGATTAAAACCTAATGGGAACAAAAATAAAAAAAAGAGCTGATGACAACAGAAGAGATACGAATATTACTCAATGATCTTGAAAGCGATCTGGTAGAACGGACAATCTCCACAACGAATACGGATAAGTTCGGGCAGGCAATTTGCGCTTTTGCCAACGATCTGCCCGGCCATCGGTTGCCAGGATACCTGTTCATTGGTGTGGAGGACAATGGCACCGTAAAGGGTATAAATGTGACGGATGAGTTGCTAAAGAATGTGGCGGCTATTCGCACGGATGGAAACATTCAACCGCAACCCTCGATGACTGTGGAAAAGATAGCTATGCCGGAAGGCGACATCGTGATGGTTAAGGTGGAACCTTCGGTGTTCCCTCCTGTCAAATACAAAGGACGTATTTGGATTAGAATCGGACCACGTAGGGGTGTCGCCAACGAGGACGACGAGCGCATCTTAATGGAAAAACGTCGGACGAATGTGACATCTTTCGACTCGTCGCCATGTTTGAATGCTACCATTTATGATATGGATCTGCAGATGTTCAAACACTTTTTTCTGCCAAAAGCTATGACCGACGATGAGATAGAAGAGGATCGCAAAGAAGGGAGAACGATTAAGGATCAGTTGACATCGTTTGGATTCTTTGATATCCAATACGATTGCCCTACGAATGCCGGAATGCTGTTTTTCGCGAAAAAATTGCGTAGGTTTATTCCGGGGGCATACGTCCAGTATGTGCGTTTCGCAGGAAAAGACCGTGCGGGTGAGATTCTGACGGAACATGAGTTCAAGGATAATCTGTGCGTTGTTTTGCTGGAGTTGGACACGTTTGTCGAAACCACCATTATCAACCGTCGTCCGATACCAGTCAGTGCCACACGCGAAGACCAGTTTGTGGATTATCCCTATTGGGCCACTCGAGAACTGCTGATGAACGCTGTCTGCCACCGTGATTACACTAGTAACGGACCGATTCAATTCTACCAATATGATGACCGAATAGAGATAATGAATCACGGAGGATTGTACGGAAGAGCCAATGAGTCGAACTTTCCAAGGGTGAACGATTACCGAAACATTGTGGTTGCGGAGGCGATGAAGGTGTTGGGATTTGTCAACCGTCACAGTCGTGGTGTCTTGAGGGTTCAAAAAGACCTGAAGGCCAATGAAAATGGTGAAGCCATATATGACTTCAGCTACCATATGGCAGTGATGGTGACGGAAAACAAATCTCCACGAGGAGAAAAGGCAATGAATGAGGCAGTTGCAAATGGTTTTATGACGAAAAACCGTCAAAAAAACCGTCAAAAAAACCGACAAAGTTCATAATTCCAGAGTTCCCATCAAAGATGGTTGAAAATGTTTATAACGCTATCAAAGTGAATCGGAAGGCTAAATATTCATGGCTTCAAGACAATCTTGGGGTCAGCGAGAGTACCATTCTGCGCGCTATCAACGATTTGAAAGAACTGGGATACATCAGTTCCGAACATGCGAAGATAAAAGGAGAATGGCAGTTGTTAAAATAGAAATTTATATATGTGTTGTTGTTAATAATACTTTCAATATGAAAAAAATATATCGTACAGGTATTTTATTTACATTGTTGCTGTGTGCGGTTACCATTCTTTCAGCCCAACATGAGCACACTCGCACCGTCACCGCCACCGGCAGCTACGTGGCAAACCAAAACGAAACGCCCGCATACGGGCAGGCGCAGGCGCTTTTGGAGGCCAAGAAACAGGCTCTGCGGGAGGCCGGCGTTTTGGAGGATATCGCCTCTACTACCATTATGGTGATAGGCAGTGCGGAGAACGATTTTCGCGAGATCTCTTCCGAACTGGGACGCATCGAGCTGGAAGGTCGTGTGCGTGTGAAAGAACAGACCGACGCAACGCCCGTCTTCACCGACAACCACCTTGTGAAGTACAGCACCACTATCCGCGCCGAAGTCGTGGTGGAGGAAACCGAGGAGGATCTCACCTTCCAATTCAAGACAGAGGGTCTTCGGAGTACCTATTTCAACGGCGAGAAAATGACCTTCACTGTCACCTCTACAGCGGACTGTTACCTTCGTGTCTTCTTCTTCGGGAAAACGTCCGCTGCCAATGCGATGATCTTCCCCATGGAAGGCATCTTCAAGGATGTGCGGCTCAAAGCCGGTGTCCCCACCCAGTTTCCGCCCGAAAGCAAACCGTTTGTGTATGACAGACCTTTCGAATATACCATGGAACTTGACAACGAGCGGGACTACCTTGAGCAGGATGTGGTTTTGATTGTCGCCCTCAAGAAGCCCTATCCTTTTACAGACGAGGTAACTTACGAAAACGTCATCAATTGGCTCGCCCGCATCAAACGGAGTGAAAAACGGGTGGAATGGCACGGGGTGAACATTGTTAAATGATGAATGTTGAATGATGAATATGATGCTGTAAATCAATTACATAAATAAAAATTTCAAAAAAGTGAATCCAATTGATAGATTGCCACATCGCCAAGCATATATAAGAGTGTAAAAACGATGGCAATTAATCAAATAAGTCAAATATTAAAATTCAGAAAAATGAAAAACACGATCAAATTATTCAGCTTGATTATTCTCGCCGCAGGTCTTCTTATGGCACAACCCGCAGCTGCCCAAACCGACAGACAGCAGAAAAAGGAAAACAAGGCACAACAAAAGGACCAGAAAGAACTCCACAAAGCCGTTTACCAGAAGACGGAGAAAATGGCCATCAAGGAGGCCAAGAAACTGGAGAAGCAAGGTTGGAAAACCATGGGATTGCCCATCGCCAAGCAACTTGATGAAACATGGCTGAAGATGTATGACCGCGAACCCAACGGCTACCCACGTTACATTTGGGCGCAGGAGATGGCCACTGGCAACTCTTTCGCCGCCGCACAATCCCAAGCCGACAACGTGGCCAAACTGCGTATCGCTTCCCAAGTGAGCAGCAGCGTGGCCGCCCTGACAGACATGGCTCTCGCCAACCAGGAGATTTCCGCCAAGGAGGCCGCATCCATCACCAAAGTGGTAGAAAATGCCAAAGTGCTGGTGTCGCAGAAGCTGGGACGCACCTTTAAGACGATGGAAATCTATCAAGAATTCAGCAACGGCAACTACCGCGTGCGCGTGACCATGCTCTACGACTTGAAGGCCGCCATAGCCATAGCCCGCGAGGTGATGCTGGATGAACTGAAAAAGGATTCCGACCTCAATAAGGCGCAATTGGAGAAACTGATGGGCATGGACAAGATGATGGACCAAGTGGCGAAGGATATGCCTGAATACGATGAAATCGCCGAATAACCAAAACTCTTCCAAGAGGGCTGCAAGCCCGACACGTATTAGCCCAGGGTGAACGCAGTGAGCCCTGGGTTTTATGAATCGATGAAATACGATGAATAAATCGATGAATGAACGATGAAAAAATGGATAATTTGCATATTGTTGTGCGGGATTGCCGTATGGGGACAGGCACAGAATTTTGAAGACGCATTCAATGCCTTTGCCAACCAGAACCAGCAGCAGTTCAACCGTTTCGCGGACAGCATCAACCGGCAGTTCGCGGAAGCGATGGTGGCCAATATGAAGACGTTCTCGGGCGAGCAGCCCAAGGTGCGCGACCCCAAGCCGAAGCCTGTAAAGTTGCCGGAGGTCAAAAAGGACGATGTTCCCGAGTTGCCTATCCCAGAGCCGCAAAAGTCGATGCCAGAGCCTCAGCAATCTGAGCCGCAGCCAATGCCTAAAGAGGAGACACCTTCAAAAGTTGAGAAGCCTGTCAATTTGCCGTCCGAGCAGCTCAACAAGATGGACTTCAAAATGTTTGGCGAAGACATCCAGCTTTATCGGAAACCATTTCCAGAAAGCATAGCAGGCATCACCGCCAAAGAGGTTTCGAACTTCTGGATTCAACTGTCGGAATGCGACTATGAGCCAATGTTAGAGACCTGTCGGGATGCCCGTACGAATCGCGGCTTCAACGATTGGGCGGTTTATCAGCTGGCGCTGGAACTGGCGCGTCAGACCTATCCTCTCCAGCACAACGAACAGGCCGTAATGGCTGTCTTCCTGCTCAACCAGCTCGGCATAGAGGCCAAGGTTGGGTTTGGGAATGCACACCTGTTCTGCCTGTTAGCGGTGGAGCAGCAACTATACGGCCTCTCTTTCGCCGACATTGCCGATAACCGCTACTATATCTTCGAGATTGATCCCAAATTCATAAACCGCGAAGGAACTTTCTCATTCCGCACCTACGATGTACCATTTCCAAAACCTACGCATGGCTTGGATATGAACATACCAAGGCCGCTGAAATCCTCCGAATTTCCCAATATTATCGATTCTGCCATCAACATTAGCACAAACATGATCGAACTGTTCGGGACCTATCCGCAGGTGGAAATCGCGGTGTATGCCAACGCCCATCCGAGCACCATGTTTTGCCAGTCCGTCGAGCAGGTTTTCAAACCCTACCTTGAGACGCAGACCATCTTTGAGGCGGTCTCTTTCTTGCTGTCATATCTGCAATACGGCTTCGATTATGCTACTGACGAGGAGCAGTTCGGCTACGAGAAACCTTTTTTCTGCGAGGAAAACTTTTATTACCCGTATAACGACTGCGAAGACCGCAGCGTGCTGCTCGCCTTCTTAGTCCGACACCTGCTACATTTGGACGTGGTGCTGGTTGATTACCCCGGTCACATCGCCACCGCGGTGCATTTTCCAACAGACGTGAAAGGGGAGTCCGTTATGCACGACGGCAAACGCTACGTCATCTGCGACCCAACGTATATCGGAGCCTCAATTGGCACGGAGATGCCGGGATTCACGGCGGCAGACCGGACCGTGGTGCCGTTGGAGAAATGAACATATCTTATCCATACACCCTTGAAATTTTGACAATATTTCAAGTGCAAAAATGATAAAAATGTAGAACACTCGGATTTGTTTTTGCATAACATGCTGCTTACCGTTCTTGGAGACTTCCGCCCTTACGGACCCTTACGGAATACACGTGATGAGATTTTTGAACAAGAGTTACTCACGTAAAAAAAACGTTTTTTGAATTTGTCGCAAAAATATTGTATTTTTGCGACAAATTTTTAAGGTATAATAATATGCAATCTATTGATGATAAAATACTTGAATCTGTTAGAAAATGCGGAAGAGGGACTGTATTCACCCCTTCGCGTTTTTCGCAGTATGGGACAGCTGTCGCGGTGCAAAAAGCACTTGAAAGACTGATAGATGAGGGACGCATCATTCGCGTGGCAAGGGGTATCTATTGCTACCCGAAAACAGACACGGACTTGGGACTTGGTGTCATCTACCCCGGTTTTGATGAAATCGCCCAAGCTATTGCCAAACGTGACAAGGCTCAGATTGTTCCTGCGGGCGCATACGCCGTGAACAAATTGGGACTCAGCACACAGGTGCCTATGAATGTCGTTTTCCTCACCAGCGGAGAAAGCCGCAAAGTTGTGATACGT
>JAEEKL010000229.1 GCA_016282395.1 Bacteroidales bacterium | reverse complement strand
TTTGTGGAAACAGGGTTGACCCCGATTCGTGCTACGAAAGTGAATGCTCCGATGATTGAGGAATCGCCTGTGAATCTGGAGTGCAAGGTGACGCAAGTCATCCCGCTCGGCAGCCATGATCTATTCCTCGCCGAAGTTGTGGCCGTTCATGTCAACGAGAAACTGTTTTCGCCGAAAACGGATGCCATAGACCTTCGCCGCGCCGATTTAGTGACCTATTCTCACGGGCATTACTACACTTTGGGGGATATTCTCGGCAAATTCGGGTTTTCAGTGGAGAAACGGAAATAAAATTCGGGGTTCACACAAATTTCTTCTTCACCAAATCAATCACGAATCCCGGCAACAGAAAACACAACAACAGGAAAAAGTAGTTAATGACACCGGGAATTTTCATTTTCCGTCCATGTAATGTGGCTCGGACACCTCGTTTGGCGATTTGCGCGGGTTTCAGCATTACACCAATGGCACACAGCCGCTTCCTCATCTTTACCGGCAAATTATAGAGATCCGTATCAACCGCACCCGGACAGACACAACAAACTTTTACTCCGTAATGGCTTAGTTCATAATGGATTCCTTTTGAAAATTTCAAAAGATAGGATTTCGAAGCCTGATAAACGGCGATGGTCGGGAAGCTCATGAAAGCCGTGATGGAGCTGGCATTAAGGATATAGCCGCTTCGACGCTCTTTCATCTTCTGCCCGAACAGCACGCACAAGTCAGCAGGCGTGGTGCAGTGAAGCATGGTCATCTTATGGCTTAATGCCATCGGCTTATCAACTGCAGCACCAAAGTAGAACATGCCGGCGTTATTGACCAGCACTTCGATGATGAGCTTTTCGCTTTCGCAGAAAGTGAAAAGTTCCTGTGCTGCATTTTCTGCGGTTAGATCTTGATAACGGGTTATAATTTGCTGTTCGGGGAACATCGCCTGCAAACTCTTTTTCGCCTCCTCGTTCAAATCTTCCCGATTGCTGACAATCAGTATGTTGTAACCTTTTCGCGCCCATTCTTCAGCATAAGCGAGTCCGATGCCGGAACTCCCGCCGGTGACTAAAGCGAAAGAGTTTTTTTTGGAATCATTCATAGTATCATTTCTTTGTTTATGACCTTGACTTTTGGTTTTTTTTGCTAACTGCTTAATAGCCAATGGATAACAGCTAACATCCATTATGACAGCATGGTTTTGGCTTTGACAACGGCATTTACCAGCGCATCCGCTTCCTCAAACGTGTTATAGAGGGCGAAGGATGCGCGAACGGTGCCCGGAATTCCGAAATGGGTCATAATGGGTTGTGTGCAGTGATGACCTGTGCGCACCGCAATTCCTTGATGGTCAAGAAGAACGCCCATATCGTAAGGATGAATGTTACCCACAAGGAAAGAGATAACGCCTGTCTTATGGGTCGCCTCTCCGATGAAGCGCATTCCATCAATTTTGGACAGCTTTTCGGTGGTGTAAGCGAGAAGTTCTTGTTCGTATGCCGCAATTTTTTCCAAACCAATGCTTTGGATGTATTCAATAGCCTTACGCAAACCGATGACATCGCCGACAGAAGGAGTTCCTGCCTCGAATTTGAAGGGCAAATCATTGTAAGTGGTCTTCTCGAAAGTCACGTCCTTGATCATTTCGCCGCCGCCCTGATAGGGCTTCATTTCGTTGAGCCATTGAGATTTACCATACATAACGCCGATGCCCATCGGAGCATACATCTTATGACCGGAGAAGCAGTAAAAATCGCAGTCGAGGGTTTGCACATCCACGGGGCAGTGCGCCACGGCCTGTGCTCCGTCAATGAGCACGGGCACGTTGCGTGCGTGCGCGATGCGGATGATCTCCTCTATCGGGTTGACAGTGCCCAATGAATTGGAGACATGCGCCACGGCCACGATTTTAGTCTTATCCGTCAGTAGGTTTTCCAACTCGCTGATTCGCAGTTCGCCATGGTCGTCGAAGGGGAGAACCTTGAGGGTGGCGCCACTTTCTTCGCAAGCCAGTTGCCACGGCACGATGTTAGAGTGGTGCTCCATTTCCGACACGATGACCTCATCGCCTTCGTGCAAATAGGTGCGTCCAAAAGAACTTGCTACCAAATTGATAGATTCAGTGGCACCGCGTGTGAAAATAACCTCCTGTGTGGTGGGTGCATTGATGTATTGCCGCACGGCCTCCCGCGCCTGTTCAAATTCGTTAGTGGCCAACTGACTGAGATAGTGGACCCCGCGATGGATGTTGCTGTTGATGCAGCGATAATAGTCATTCAGTGCGTCAATCACCACTTGCGGCTTTTGCGTGGTGGCGGCATTGTCCAAATAGACTAACGGTTTGCCGTAAACCTTTTCGTTCAATATGGGAAAGTCTAATCTATTCATTGGATGGCTTATTTTCGGATGAAAATGTGTTTGTATCTTGTGTGATGTCGTTATTATCTTGATTGTCAGCTGTTTTCATGTAACGCAGTTGTGTGGCGTACATCAACACCCATAAAACGGACATGATGATGCCGTTAATATCCATGGCCACAAGTCCGCCGATGACGAAGTTCATCACGCAGAATTCCAAGATTTTACCGATGGTATAAACATGGAAACCGACTTTGTTCAATTTTGCCAGCATAAGGAACGCGCCGACGAACAGCATGAGTTGTACAACGGCAAGAAGCAGGTATTGCCAGCTGTTAATGGAGGTGTAGATGGAGAGTATTTGATCCGTCTGTTCTGCCGGAAACATGCCCATCTCTTTGATCATTTCCATGGATTTCTGCATATATTCCGGCGCAAAAGCCCAACAGATATAGGCGATGGCGGAAAAGGCGGAATTCAGCATCGTGATGATGCCCAGAATCCATAATATTGGTGTGCGTTTCGGAGTGTTTTCCATTGTTATTTATTATTTGTTGTCGGAAAAAATATGGTTTGTTTCTCGCCAGTGGCAATCGGCAAGTCCCCCTCTTGAGGGGAATTTAGGGGGAGTATGATTTTGTAACAAGCCGTTCCCTTTTTTCTCACTTTCCACCGCTCATCGGAACGTAATCCAATGATCCACAGAATGTTATTTCCATAACATAGGAGACGAATTTGGTTTTTGGTAAAACGGTTTATCTTGTGATCGGTGAAAAAGTCGCTGAGCTTTTGACGACCATTGGCTCCCAACGGGTAAAAATAGTCGCCAGATTGCCAAGGACGGATTTGCAAGGGGAAGGTCAATTTCTCTTTCGGGATATATAGGATGTTCGGATTTTTGTCAAAAACCAGATCTTGTTGATATTCAAATTCTTCAACATGAAAATAATGTCTAAATTCATCCAAAGAACCTATGATAATCGTCTTATTGTCCGATTCGGAAACAGGTTGAATAATAAGAAAATCCCTATCAACCAATAAGATATGAGAGTTTGAAAAAAATTGTTTACCGGATTGGAGTTGCGTAGTGGCAGACAATTTCTCACTTATGTCGGAAGAAAACCCATATTCGTTAAGTATCTCATACAAAACAAGTTCTTTGTCTTCGCATGTTTCCAGCAATTGTCGGTTGATATAGTGTTTTTCACCATTTTCAAAGACAATCCTGTCTTTTTCGGTTTTTATATATTTCTGGTAATAAGCGTATTGACGCTGCAAAAGATGTCGATTGCGTTCCGTTGTGGTTAAAAACTGCGGATTGATGCGTTCTAACTGTGGGATGACGGCATGGCGAATCCGGTTGCGCATAATGGATTCGTCCTTGTTTGTATAGTCTTCCACGTATGCAAGATTGTGATTTTCAGCATATTGTCGGATTTCCTGTGCGGTAAATGCCAACAAAGGGCGGATGATTTTGCCGTTTTTTGGCGGAATGCCGCACAGTCCTTTCAGACCGGTGCCGCGACAGAGATTGAGCAGCTGGGTTTCGGTGTTGTCGGTGCTGTTGTGCGCAATCACGATGAAATCAAAATCAATGGAAAGCTCTTTGAACCATTCGTAACGCAGCTCCCGTGCCACCATTTCCACGGATTTGCCGGAATTATGCTGAATCGTCAGCGTGTCGAATTCGCGGAGGAGGAACGGCACCTGCCAATGGATTGCCAAATCTTTCACGAAACGCATGTCTCGGTCGGAATCCTCGCCTCGGAGGTGAAAATTACAGTGCGCCACGGAAAAAATCAGCCCGGCCTCGTGGAATAGCGAACCCATGACCGTTGAATCCGCCCCGCCGCTCACCGCTACAAGGTAGTGTTTGCGAAGGGCGTCATCGCCTGCCAAAGTCTGTAATTCCTGCAAAAACCGCTTCAGCATAAATTTTAAGATTCAAAGTCCGAACGGATTCGGAAGTAGCGGCGGATCTCCATCTTCATATACTCGAAAGACCCGAAATTGATGGCTTTTGGGGTCTCATCTTTGCGCATCATCACCATGCCAGAGCTGGCGGGGTCAATATAAGGGGTGATGTCGGTTTCGAGGGAGAAGGAGAGGTCGAAGTTGCGCACGGTCACGCGGTCGAAGTTGCCGCTGACCTCTTCGAACATGATGCCGTTCTCCTCGCAGAATGCCTGTAGCTGCGGGGCGGTCTCATCCCACATTTCCGGTTTGTCGTTCGGGTTGAAGTAGAAAACCACTGCGTTATATTCGGGCAGAGTATCTACAATTTCCGATAGCTCAAAACGACCCTGGTCGTTGATGAAAAACTGTTCCGTCAGTTGCGATTTCCTGTGGTATTTTCCGGGATCGTTGATGAAGTCCTGTTTCGTGGCCTTGGAGACAGAATGAATCCATTCGTACTCTTTTGTGGTGCGGAACTCGCCGTTGGACAAGCGCAGGGTTTGCCAGTTTTCGGTTTCCAAATCCTCTCCCCGTTGGTTGGCGATGTTTATAGCGACGGGCAACACATCGAGGATTCGCTGCGTGCCAAAGCCTGAGGTGGTGAGCAGGTAACACCACTCGCGGTTCTCCGACTGCAGCAGCCACAGTTCGCGCCCTTCCGGCAGCCGTTCCACACATTCCACACCCCATTTGTCGGGAAAATCCGCTTTGGCCGTCCACTTTTTCCCTTGAAAGTTCCGGGCTTTTTCCAGAAAAGATTCTAATACTTCCTCTTGTAATGAGTAAAGAGTGGTTTGGTTGTGGACATCCGCAACCAAGGTGTCCCGGATGACATCAACAGGGTAAATCACATTTTCTTCAATATTATCGTTTTGATGGTTTCTTCTTGATTGACAATCGGTTAAAAACACCATCAAACATAATACTGCAAGGAAGGTTAAAAGGTTTTGCTTCATAATCCCTTAATTCAACATTTCGCGATGTTCACAATCACCTCCGTTGCCTTTACCATGGATTCCAGCGGCACATACTCGTATTTGCCGTGGAAATTGTGTCCGCCGGCGAATATGTTGGGGCACGGGAGGTTACGGAACGAAAGGTTTGCGCCGTCGGTGCCGCCGCGAATGGGTACGATAACCGGCTCCACGTCCGCTTCCTTCATCGCTTTCACGGCACGCTCCACCACGTAATAGACAGGCTCCACCTTTTCGCGCATGTTGTAGTACTGATCCTTAATTTCGCAGGTGATGCAGTTGTTGTACTTGCCGTTCAGGAAGTTGACAATGCTCTGAAGGAACGATTTTTGCGCTTCGAAGGCGGCACGGTCGTGGTTGCGGATGATGTACGACATTTTCGACTCTTCCACGGTGCCTTCGATATGCGTGAGCAGGTAGAATCCCTCGTAATCCTGCGTGTGCTCGGGACGCTGCGCGGCGGGCAGCATACCGTTGAGTTCCATAGCGATGAGTTGGGAGTTCACCATCTTGTTCTTGGCATATCCCGGATGGATGTTCTTGCCCTGGATGTGGATGTTGGCACCGGCGGCGTTGAAGTTCTCGAACTCTAACTCTCCGATGGCCCCGCCGTCCATAGTGTAGGCGTAGTCGCAGCCGAAATCCTCCACATCGAAGAATTTCACGCCGTTGCCGATTTCCTCATCGTGCGAAAAGGCGACCTTGATATCCCCGTGTTTGATTTCGGGATGTTGGATGAGGTACTCCATCGCGCAGACGATTTCGGCCACACCCGCCTTGTCATCGGCACCGAGCAGCGTTTTGCCATCTGTGGTAAGGATGGTCTTCCCTTTGTAATCCAACAGTTCGGGAAACTCGTCCGGGGAGAGTACTGTGTTGGACTCCTTGTCCAACACAATAGTGCTGCCATCATAGTTGGGAATAATGACCGGCGCGGCGATACCCGGCATGTCGGGAGCCGTGTCCAAATGCGCCATAAAGCCGATGACCGGCTGTTTTTCTATAGTATTGGAGGGCAGAAGAGCTGTCACATAGCCATGCTGGTCTTTTTTAACCTCTTGCATCCCGATGTTTTTCAGCTCCTCCACCATCACATCGGCGAAATCAAGGAGTGCTTGCGTGCTCGGATAGCTTTCGGAATTCGGATCCGCAGTAGTCGCGTATGAAATGTACTTGGAAAACCGTTGCAACAAAATCTCTTTCATGTTCTTATTTTTTTGATTACTAATACTATTTCAAAATATTACGTTTTGCATACTTGCAAATTTTTTCGTTGCAAAGATACATTTTTTTTAGGGTCAAGGAATGAGAGTCTAGTGTCAAGGTGTCAGAACAAGATAAATAAATAGGAATCAGGTAATAAGAAATAGATAAAGGAAGAATTTTTAGAAAAACAGGGTTTAAAAAAATGTGTACCTTTGCGCCTTCAAAAAATAGCGGCTATGATTTGGAAAAAATATGTATTTGTCGTCTTGTTAAGCCTCTTTTGCATTTTTGCGAATGCCCAGCATTCCGTCATCAAGGGATTTACTTACGATGAGTCCACGGGTGAGTCTCTGCCCTACTGTACGATTCTGCTGATGGGTACCTCGTATGGTGCCCTGTCTGATGTTTCCGGAGCCTTCCTCATCAACAAGATACCAGCGGGAACATACACTGTAAAAGTTTCTTTGTTGGGATATGTTGACCTGTTCGATACGGTAGAATTGTCCGGCAACAACACCATCACCAAACGCTACAGCATTTCGCCAAACTCACAAACTCTTGACGCAGTGCAAATTGTGGGTGAAAACACCCGTAAAGAGCAGGAGACCCGCACTTCGGTTATCAGTGTCACCCCGAAAGACATGAGCAAGATGCCGGCCATTGGCGGCCAGCCCGACTTTGCCCAATATTTGCAAGTGCTTCCAGGCATTATTTCCACCGGCGACCAAGGCGGCCAATTATACGTGCGAGGCGGCACTCCTGTTCAGAATATGCTGCTCATGGATGGGGTCATCTTGTACAACCCGTTCCACTCTATCGGAATTTTCTCCGTCTTTGATATGGACATCATGAGCAGCGCGGATGTCTATACCGGTGGTTTCGGAGCGGAGTTCGGCGGCAGGATATCTTCTGTGATGGACATCAAAACCCGTGATGGCAACAAAAAACGGCTATCCGGCAAGGTGGATATCAATAATATCGGTGGACAGCTGCTGTTAGAAGGTCCTATCGTGAAACTCAAGGAAGATCGCAAAACCTCATTGAGTTTTATCCTTTCCGGCAAAGGTTCTTTCCTCGACAAGTCCTCCAAAGCGTTCTATCCATACGTGGATAATCCGGACGGCCTTCCCTACAATTTCTGGGATTTATACGGTAAAATCACCCTCGCCACCAAAAACGGCACCCGGTGGAACATCTTCGGTTTCAATTACGATGACCGGGTCAATTACAGTTCGGTGGCAAACTACGGCTGGAATAACTGGGGTATAGGCTCCAACTTCCTTATCGTGCCGGGCGATGCCCCGACCACCATCGAGGGTTCTCTGGCTTATTCCAAATACAGCTCTGAGTTGCAAGATGTTAACTTCGATCCACGAAGAAGTTCGATGGACGGTTTCACATTCAATTTAGGATTCAACTATTATCTCGGCAACAGCCTGTTAAAAGTCGGTGTTGATGTTGTAGGATACAATACAAACTATGAATATTACACGATTTATCATGCGCAACGTACTATAGAAGATCATACTACTGACTTGTCCATATTCGCAAAATACAAATACAATTTCCGCAACAAATTATTGATAGAACCCAGTTTCAGATTACAATACTATTACTCTTTAGGGGAAGTGTCACCAGAACCCAGATTGGCTCTCAAATACAACATCCTGCCTAACCTTCGTTTGAAATTGGCCGCTGGCATGTACTCCCAAAATCTGGTTTCCGTCACTTCCGACCGCGACGTGGTGAGTCTTTTCAACGGCTTCCTCTCCTCCCCGTTGGAGAGCGATCTGCTGCCAAATACGCTCATTAATGAAGACACGGAAATAAAAGGACGCTTACAGAAGTCACAACACGCCATCTTGGGACTCGAATACGATCCTATCACCCCATTAAGCATCAATATTGAGGGCTATTTCAAAAATTTCTCCCAGCTGATTTCCGCAAACCGTTATAAGATGGTGGATTCAGACCATGAATTCATTTGGGAAAAAGGACAGGCATACGGCGGAGATCTCTCGGTGAAATATGAGCAAAAGGGTGTCTATCTGTGGTTTGTCTATTCATTGGGATGGGTGAAACGTAACGACGGGAAGGTCAGCTATTTCCCGCACTTCGACCGTCGGCACAACATCAACATAGTGGCTTCTTATTCTTTTGGCAAAAGACGTTCCTGGGAGATCAACTGTCGTTGGAACTTCGGCACAGGTTTCCCGTTCACCCAGACGCAGGCCTATTATCCGCACTATGACCCCACCCATATCAACGATGATTATGTGACCACCAATGAGGATGTGTATTTCATGTTGGCCGAGCTTAACCAGGCGAGATTGCCAAGCTATCACCGCCTTGACCTCGGTGCCAAGAAGAAATTCTTCCTCGGACCCCGTCATACCCTTGAACTCTATTTCTCTATGACCAATGTTTATAACTATAAAAACGTGTTTTACGTTAACAGAACGACAAATGATGTCGTTTACCAGCTACCGTTCCTTTACTATTTTGGTATGACGTGGCGGTTCTAACGTTGGCTATTAGCTATTGGCCATTAGCTTTAGACTACCTGAAGGCATAAACAGACAAAAATGGTGAACATTTTGAAAAATTCCACCATTTTTGGCAAAGCAAGAATACAATATGATACAGTCAAACAGCTAAACAGATGATTTATATTGCTGAAAATCAATAACATAATGATAAATAAAAAAATATTTCTGAAGCAGACGAATTATTGAAAAAAAGTGTATTTTTGCACCGTCATTCAGACAAACGGATCGGTAGTTCAGTTTGGTTAGAATACATGCCTGTCACGCATGGGGTCGCGAGTTCGAGTCTCGTCCGGTCCGCCAAAGAAAAGTAGAGATGTAATCATTGCGTCTCTATTTTTTTATGTTCCAAAATAACACATCAAAATTCCTTTTTCTTAAACGGAAATTTCATAGTTTTGCAAACTGATTTGATTTGACGATTGAAGTATGGAAGAAATCAAGACCACAGCGGATTTGAAGATTCTGGTAGCGGAATGAGCGGACAAAAGGTGCAAGACCTTGACATTGAAGAAGTATCATCTGACAGACGCAATCCGACATTGGCTGATGTAATGGCGCAGCTGGACTATATGGAGAAACGGGGCAGCGGACTGAAGCGTTTCTGCAATGAGACTCGGTGTTTAGAGTCCTATAAGGAAGACCGGAAACCGAAGTTCAAGTCCTCTTCCAGCCACTTCATAACTACCATTTATTCAATGGAGTATGACCCGGCAGTAACCAAGAAGTCATCAAGTAGTAACCAAGTAGAGGGACTAAGTAATGTCCTAAGTAGGGACCAAGTAGAATATTTGCTTACAAGTATGAAACAGGCCTCACCTGCTGCAGAGATTCGGAAATTAATGGGGATGACCAATGCAGGCAAGTTCAAAAAACATTATCCGGATACTCCTTTGTTTCTTTCTTTTTATCTTGTTATCAAGTATCTTGTTATTGCACAACTTTGAGTTTCTCGGACACGCACCTTTAACGTGGGGAGTCCGGTCCGCCAACAAAATATCATCTATATAGAAAATGCTGCATTGCGGCAGCTCTACAACTTGTGGATGAATCTATTGTTTGATGAACTTGGAAAAGGAGGTGCGGTTATCGGTGGTGAGGATGCGGATGAAGTAGATTCCGCTTTTCAAGTTGTTGACATTGAGAGTGTTTAACTGTTCGGCCTGCCCGTTGCAGCTCATAAGCTGGCGACCACTCAAATCGTAGATCGCGATTTGCCGTACGGGTTCGGAACTTTGCACATAAAGCATGCCCGTGGTAGGATTCGGGAATACGCGGACGTCAAGATCCGCATAGGAGTCAACGCCTACATTGTCGTCCATGTCTTCCACACACAGGTTGCCCATGCCGGGGAGAACGATGTTGTCCACCCAAGCGCAGTCGCTGCCGCCGATGACACCAGAGTCCTTTTGGTAGCTGAATCTGAAGGTGTGCGTACCAAAATCGACAGGGAAGGAGGCCTGTGACCAGCCGGTGGAACCCGTTTGGCTGTCCATCTCGGTGTCATCGATGTAGAATTTGAAGAAGTCATAGCCGTCCTCAGAAGAGACTTTGCGGAAATAGGAGATGCTTGCAGCGGCGGAGCAGTTGATCGTGATGTAGAATTCAGATTGGTCGTTGTCGGCCAAGTCCTGTTTGGAACGGATGCAGTAGTTGCCGGCGTAGGGCTGCTCATTGGTGACGAACCATGGGTTGTTGTTGGTCTGCCACGGGAA
>JAEEKL010000228.1 GCA_016282395.1 Bacteroidales bacterium | reverse complement strand
CACGACGACTATCGCCCCATCCTGCAAGACGTGCACGATTGGGAGCGCATCGGACAATGGGTGGATGACGTGCGCCTGCTCCACCGCGACGAGTACTACCATATTGTCGGAGGCAAAAAGAATCTGTTGGAGGTGCTGGCCACCGAGTGCGGGCAGAGTGGCGTCCCTGACCTGCAGCTGAAGTATCTGAATTGGGACGCTTCGCTGACACAGAACATACAGGGGATATCGGACACGGACAAACTCCGCACGATGCTTGCCACTGCCGAGGGCGAAATCCTCCGTCTGGCCAAGCCCTTTGACGGCGACCTGAACTGGATGTCCACAAGGAAGATGCTCGACTGGATGTTAGAAGAGCGTGCCTGCATCCTCAACCGGATGTTCGAGTTGCACTGCACCGAGGCCGAGGTGCGCCGCTTCGAGCATGTGAACGAGGCGCTGTTGAAGATGATGAACCGCTTCCACGAAGAGCAGCAACAGCTTCAGAAACAGTTGGATATGCTTCCCGACATAGGCGAGCACGGTGCCAACCGCTTATACCTGATCGGGGAAATCAACTACTGTCATGACTTTGAAGATCCGAAGATCTTCCCGATGGAGGAGGATGCGTTTTATGGGTCGCACTGGAACGAGATGCTGTGGGCGGTGTCGTCGGTCTCGCGGATGGACGCGCACACCATCCACAACGGCGAGTCCAACCACCTCGACGACGGCCAGACCTGGGCGGAGGGCCCGCTGCGCATCCCGCAGTTCGAGCATATCTGCGTCTGCTACCTCGCACACGCCCTCTGCACGCACCTGCGCTACAGCATCCCCGACCTTCTTCGGATGACCACCTACACCTGCGAGCGCTCGATGTGGGAGATGTCGGAGGGAAAGGTGGAATAGTATCCATTCACCGCCATCCGTCCCCTATTGCCCGCCATCTTCCGCCGGATCTTGCAGGAGATGGATAGGACTTGGGGTATCCGTTGGCGGAGAAAGGGAAAAAGTTGTAGTTTTGCGGTTGGAAAATAAGCTAATATATGGAGCAACTACAGAAGTTATTTCAAGATGTAAATGTCATCCTGCAAAAGGAAAAGGTTCGCAAAGAGGAAAGCCGAAAGAGAGGGGAACGGTTCAACGTGTTTGAAATGTTGGGAGTGGCTCACTACGAGGTGACTCATTCCAAAATCATTGCCGGTTTCTTGAATCCCCAAGGTTCACACGGACAAGGAGACCTTTTCCTGAGATTGTTTTTGCAAACAATCGAAGACAATAATGAAATCAATATAAATACTTCCCATGCCAAAGTCTATACCGAGTATGATACGGGAGATGGGCGGATAGATATTTTGATTGAAGACAATATTGGTCACGGCATTGTCATTGAAAACAAAGTTTATGCGGGAGACCAACCTGAACAATTGATCCGATACAACTCTTTTGCTGAAAACAAGTATAAAAAGGGGAACTACACCATCTACTATCTTACCCTTTATGGCTATGAGGCCAGTGGTAACAGCGCCAACGGAATTGTCTATAAATGTATTTCATATTCTGAACACATTATAAACTGGTTGCTACTTTGCATCCAAGAATGTGCTACTATGCCACTTGTTAGAGAGACTTTAGTGCAATATTTGAATCACATCAAACAATTAACAAATCAAGATATGGATAGTTTGAACAAAGAGGAATTATTGAAACTCATGACTGCATACCCCGAGTGTGTAGCCGCAATATGCAATGCACAAGATTCTTTTAAACAACATGTGTATAACACATTTGTAAAACCAAAGTTTTCGGATTTTTGTGAATCCCACAAAATGATTTTTGATGACGTTAATTTATTTTCACCCAAAGGATCACGGGGATTTTACTTCCGCAAAGAAGAATGGAAACAGGCTGCAATCTGGTTCTATACTGAACATTCTGGAGAATGGGATTTCTTCATGGGAATTTCTAATTTTTCGGGTGAGAGACTCATGGTGAATCAAGTTAAGATTGATTGTTTTAACATTAATCCTCAAGATGATTGGCCATACGGGAAGGAAAAATTAAGTAAATATCAAGTTTGGGATATGCAAACGTTAGCAGAAATGATTAACGGTCATTATGTTGATTATATCACAAAACTGGTTCTTATCACAGTGGAAGAAATTGACAAAAAAAGACTTCCTATGCCATAAGTTCTGAACAATATAATAAACATTCTATTAAGTAAACATAAATAATGATTGTAAATAAAAGAAACAAATATAGCGATCAAATCGCTGAAAAATTAGAACAATATTATGATTGCGCGGGAATTTACCCTGATGAACGATTCCATTGTCCAAACAACTTAATATGCCCTGGCAAAGATTTAACTCGTGGAATGCAATGTCACTTAGGGTATAATTATGGTGATACAATAAAAGTAGTTGTGTCTGCCTTGGACTGTGGTAACGGGGGAGCTGATATTATTGAGAAACGAACGGAAAATGTTATCAAAAGTCATAGTAACATCCACATGAAAGGCACATTAAACGCAGTATCTTTGATAATCGGAAAAACACCTGAAGACTCTGTCTATTATATGGCTATGATTAACGCATGTAAATGTTGTCATCGAAATAGTTCCTGTCATTTGCCGAAAAGTTATTATGAAAACTGTGCAATCCATAAAATCCAAGAATACAGAATCCTTACTCCCGACATAATCCTATTCCAAGGCAAGGATATTCTTTCTTTAGCTGGTTGTAAAAACAACATTTATGAAATAGAGGACTCTGAACTTGATTCTTCCTTGAAAAAGTATTTAAAACGATATTCTGATAATACTATTGATTGTTATGCGGTCATTTGTATTCATCCTTCAGCACGCGGCAGACACATTTATAAAGTAAAGGAATTTTACAATGAGTTATTCCCCAAAATAGCCGAATATCTCAGAGATAAACTGCACAGAGAGCACTAGACATACCCCTATTGTTTCAAAATATATTAAACGAAATCAATCCAAACAATCCAACTCTGCCGCAAACCGGCATAGTCTCGCACTATCTTTGCCGCAACTTTAGTATTCACCAACAGTTGCGCCCGACACGTACCAGGGAAAATGAATATGAACGATTATTATTTTTATGTCGCCACGAATGAGGAAGATTTGGGATGGGAGTTCACGATTAGTGAATTGATTGAGAGTGAATTTGAAGCACATCCCGACAATTTTCCAAACAAGTCCGAGAAAATAGGATTCTTGAAAGACCTGAT
>JAEEKL010000227.1 GCA_016282395.1 Bacteroidales bacterium | reverse complement strand
GTAAACAACGACGGATATCCTGAAATCCTTTTCACCTACATTGCAAATGTCACTGCCTACCAATATGTTCCATCGACACAGAGTCTTCAACAGATGTGGCTGAGAAGCACCAGCGACCTTTCCGGAGCGACCACCATGACCGCCTTCGACTTCAATCAGGACGGATCCGTGGAGATTGTCTATCGCGACCAGTCGGACTTGCGCATCATCGACGGGACTACGGGAGACAACATTTCCACGTTCACCTGCCTGGCGCCCACCGCCGTGGACTACCCCGCTATTGTAGATTTGGATCGCGACGGGCATGCGGAAATCGTCGTCTCCTCCAACACTTACGAAAGTAATCACGACAAACACGCCAAGCTGATCGTTTTCCATAGTCCTGCAAACGCCGTGTGGGCTCCGGCGCGCTATGTCTGGAACCAGCACGCATACAATGTGGTCAATGTCAACAACGACCTGACGATTCCGGCGAACAACTTCAACCCTGCCACGCCTTTCACTGACCCAAACGGTGTGGTGCGCCGCCCGTTCAACAACTTCTTGCAGCAGGCCACCACGCTGGATCAGTACGGGAGGCCGTTCATGCGCCTCTTAAATATCTCAGCCACCACGGACACAAGTTTGACATACGAGAACGGGACATTTACCTTTTCGTATAAATTCTGCAACACCGGCGGACAAACGTTGTCAAATCCTTTCCACATAACCTATTATGCCAACAATTATCATGGTCCAATCATTCGGACAGAAACCATCAACGACCCGCTGACAGTGGACAACTGCATGACTCTTACGGCACAATTTTCTGATGCGGAACTGTCTGCCTTTCCCGATCTGGAGACCATGGTGGTGGCGGTTAACGACAACGGCACGGGGGTGGCGCAGACCGGCGGGCAGCAGGAGGAGTGCGACACCACCGACAACTTCTTCTACTTCCCGGCCAGTCCGTGCAATATTCCCAAAGACACGGTCACGGCGGACATCTGTGTTCGCGAGTCCTACTCCGATGAGAATTTCGACATCCCACCCACTGAAACGCAGACTGCAGGCACATTTTATCACAGAAAAGTGTATCAGGTGGGGAACTGCGACAGTGTGATTGTATTGAAGCTGCGGGTTCATCCCGAATACAATTTGCAGTTCACGGAAACCATCCCCGAAGGGACCGCGTATGACAACCACGGAATATTCCTGAACGAGAGTTTGTTGGAAAGCGGGGATCGCATCGACACATCCATCACTTACCAAAGCGAGTATGGCTGCGACAGTATTATCCAAGTATCCATCCAAGTGGTGGTGGCGGACATCGCCATATATCTCCCCAACGCCATCACTCCGTCCAAATCCGACGGCTTGAACGATGTGTTTTCGCTTCCCGAGAAAATACAAAACCAAATTGCCGACTTTGAGATTATGATTTTCAACCGATGGGGCGAGATGGTGTTCTATTCCTCTGACAAAGGTTTCCAGTGGAATGGGGAATACAAAGGGAAGACATTCTATGACAATGTGTATCAGTATGTGATTCACTATTCGAACTCGTACGGGAAAATGTTCACCACTAAAGGTACGATTACAGTGTTGTAAGTTCTTCATTTTAGGGTTTCGTGGAAATATATCTATTTGAAATAGAACACGAGCGTGAAGATGGTGCGGTTAGCGTGCGGGAAATAATTGTATCTTTGCCGCGCCTATCGCACCGTTGCAATGATGCGACAGTATTGTATGAAAAAGTATTAAGGATATGAAAGAACCGAAAACCATGCCGGTGTTTATTGCAGGCCCGTGTGTTATCGAATCCATGGAGCTGCTTGAAATGGTCGCGGCTGAATTGGTAAGATTGAACAGCAAGTATGGCATAGACATTATTTTCAAGTCTTCCTTTGACAAGGCGAATAGGACTTCCTTGTCTTCTTTCAGAGGACCCGGATTGGAAAAAGGACTGGCGATGCTGCAGGACATCAAAGAAAAGTATGGCCTTCAAGTCACCACTGACATTCACGAATCCTGGCAGGCGGAAGCGGTCGGAGAGATTGTGGACGTCATCCAGATTCCTGCATTCCTCTGCCGCCAGACAGACCTTCTGGTGTCCGCCGCCAAGACGGGCAAGGTCGTCAACATCAAGAAAGCGCAGTTCCTTTCCGGAAAGGATATGCAATATCCCGTTGAGAAGGTCGTCGAGTCGGGGAATCCGAACGTATGGCTCACCGAGCGGGGCAACATGTACGGCTACAACAACCTTGTCGTTGATTTTCGGAACATCCCCGATATGAAGCAGTTCACCCCGACGGTCATCATGGACTGCACGCATTCCGTGCAGCGTCCGGGTGCAGCGAACGGCACAACGGGAGGGAACAGGGAGTTTGTGTTTCCTATGGCATTGGCAGCCAAGGCATTCGGTGCCACGGGCTATTTCTTCGAGGTGCATCCTGACCCGGAAAAAGCCCTGAGCGACGGTCCCAACCAGCTCTATTTATCCCAATTAGAACAAATCATTACCCAATTGTTATGACAGACAGCATTCAAGATGCCATCAAGTGTTTCCAGGACGAGGCGCAAGCCATTTTGGATTTGATTCCGCAGCTCACTTCGGATTTTGACAAGGCAATCGACCTGATATATAATTGCACGGGCAAGTTTATTGTCACGGGGGTCGGCAAATCAGGGCACATTGGTGCCAAGATTGCCGCAACTCTGGCGAGCACCGGCACTCCTTCGTTCTTCATCAACCCGTTGGATGCTTACCACGGGGATCTTGGCATGATTTCCAGAAATGATGTCGTCATGGCCATCTCCTATTCGGGGCAGACTGACGAGCTGCTGCGTTTCCTTCCATTGCTGATTGACAGGAAGATACCCATTATCGGAATGTCTGGCAACCCGAATTCCTTGTTGGCCCAATATTCCGACTGCCATTTGAACATTGCCGTAAAAAGGGAGGCATGCCCGCTGAATCTGGCGCCCACCTCTTCCACCACGGCAACGTTGGCGATGGGTGATGCGATTGCGTGCGCGCTAATCAACAAACGTGGTTTCAAGCCGGAGGACTTCGCAAAATACCATCCGGGGGGAAGTCTTGGACGACGACTTCTGTCAAAAGTGGAAGACTACATGGTTAAAACTAATTTACCGATTGTCTCTCCAGAAGCCAAAGCCAGTGATGCCATTTTTGAAATAAGCAAGAACAAGCAGGGCATTGCTGTTGTAATTGAAAATTCCATCATAAAAGGAGTTGTCACCGATGGCGACATCCGGCGAGCAATGCAAAAAAACCAAGACAACTTCTTTAACTTGACCGTCAATGATTTGATGAGCCGCAACCCTAAGATAATCAAAGGCAAGGCAAGGTTGTCTGAAGCCGAGCAACTTATGCGAACCAATAGTATTCACTCTCTCATAGTGGTTGATGAAGAAAACCGGTTGGCTGGCATCATAGATTATTTCCGTACAATATAAATTGATAATGTTATGAAAACGGTTGCATTCGTTCCCATTCGGTTAAACAGTAAACGTGTGAAAGGCAAAAACCTGAAAATGTTAGGGGAAAAGCCACTTATGTGCTATGTGTTGGAAACTTTGAAACAGGTGAACGGTATTGATGAGATATACGTTTATTGCAGCAATCCGGATGTCATACAACATATACCTGATGGGATTAAATTCCTGAAACGTCCGGAATCCCTTGATCGGGACGAGACACTTGGCTGGGAAATTTACGACGCTTTTACATCCGAGGTGGAAGCCGATGTTTATCTTTTAGCCCATACTACAAGTCCGTTTGTCAAGCCCGGAACCATAGAAAACGCGCTTGACAAGGTTCTTCACGAAAATCATGATTCTGCGTTCAGTGCTGAAAAAATACAAACCTTTGTGTGGTTCAAGGGGCAACCCTTAAACTACCGTCTCGATTCGGTTCCCCGCACCCAAACGATTGACCCCATATTTGTGGAAACAAGTGCTTTCTTCATATTTAAGGCCGAGGTATGGAAACAGCATCATCAGAGAATCGGTTTCAGACCGTATATTGCCATTGTCGATAAAATCGAGGGCGTTGATATTGACTATCCCGAGGATTTTGAATTTGCCGAAAAAATATTATTACTGTCCTCCAAATGAGTTTTGAGCAGACACAAAACTATCAGGCCTATGTTCGCTACCGTGAGTTAAAGCAGCAGTGGCGGCTCATCTACAAAGGTGTCAACCTTGTGGAAGCCTGTGCCTTGGATTTGACAGACGCTTTGGTGGTACAACGCAAGGCCGATTTCTATCATGTTGTGTGCGCCATGCTTCAGCGCATTCGTGTCAAGCCACTTTTTCGCGCTTTTTTCACCCATAAGAACGTGTTCACTTTTGCCGCACATAAACGTAAAGACCATAGGGAGTTGTCCCAGGCCATTTTCGAATCTGTTGACGATGCGGCGTGGGTGTCGATTGAATACTACTATTCGCCCTATAAGGCAATTACACGATGGGTGTACTTTTTGTTCAAGGTTCGCTCCTTACGCACCCCGTTTGTCAACAGGGCTTTTATTGCGGCAAGGATGGCGGGGTATTCGTGCGTGTTGGATGATTTGGAAAAGCGGTCTGCTTCATGCCCTCTTAACGGGAAACAATACATACCTTTCTGCGCACCGGCGCACCACGAGGCATTGTTGACTCTTTTTTTCAAAAACAAAGGGGTTAAAACCTATAACACCGTTCATGGCATTTTTGGCCGCTACCTCCATACTATAGCAAATGATGTCGTCAATGGCGAGAACATCATTTCGGATTATGTACTCACATTTGGTGAGTCGCAGCGCATGGATTTAATCAGGGATTTTAACATCGCTCCGGAACGCGTCAAGGTTGCGGGCAATCCTAAATATCCATCCCATACAGCGAAAATCCGGACTACATTCCATTCTTGCCTGATTCTTGGGGGGATTGGCTTGTATGACAACGAATTGCGCCTTTTGTTGCAGGTGGTGGAGCAGGTTGCGCAACAAACGGATATTACATTCACACTCAAACCCCATCCTTTGTCAGCCATCCAAAATGATCCGATTTGGGCTTCACTAAAGCACATCCGCTTGTTAGGACAGGAACATACGATTAAGGAATTGTTTTTGTCCGGAAACTATGATTTTGCCATAACCCACAATACCTTTTCGTATTATGAGTCTATGTTGTTCGGTCTCAAACCTTTCAGATGGGCATTGAATGAGAACCTGGATTTTGAAGGGCTGAATGACCGTTTTTCCACCGCGCAGGAATTGTCACAGCTCATTAAGGATGCAAAAGGCTCAACTTCCGAAATGTTGACGGACGAAATAAGGCAGATTCTTCATGATGTGTTAGGAATGGGAATAAACAATTACAATCAAATCATCAATGGTTAATAAAGTCATCGCCAAACTAAAATCTCTTTTTCTCTACCCTTTCCAGTTCAAGCATTTTGGGAAGAAAAGCAGGATTGACAAACCGCTGCGTATTGAAGGGAAACGGTTTATTGAGATAGAAGACCATGTATATGTGCAACCCTATACATGGTTGGCCTGCCAGCCGCTTACCTGCTGTAACAATCCAACACTTAAGTTGGGAGAAGGCACCGTCATCGGAAACTTTAACCATATTTACGCCACACAAAGCATTGTGATAGAGAATCATGTGCTTACTGCCGACAAGGTGTACATTTCTGACAATCTACACGGATATGATAATCCTGAAATCCCCATTGTTCAGCAACCGATAAAACAAATAGGGGAAGTCCGTATCGGTGAGGGCAGCTGGCTGGGTGAAAACGTCTGCGTCATCGGGGCTTCCATCGGCAAGCATTGCACCATCGGGGCTAATTCCGTGGTCACGCACGACATACCGGACTACTGCGTCGCTGTTGGCGCGCCCGCACGGGTCATCAAACAATACAATTTTGAAACCAAACAATGGGAAAAGAAATGAAAAAAGTCCTTATCATATCTTCGCCTTTTTACGACTACCAAATCAGCGTGGGCCGGGCGTTTGAGGCCCTTGGCTACCAGGTGAAAATTGAAACCTACGACGAACCTATCCACCCGTTCAAAGGTTTGTTGAAATGGAGACACAAGTTTACCAACGACAAAGAACGTCTTCGCGCCCAAAGCCGGGCCAAGTACGATGCCTATATTAAACAGGTTTATGACCATTATCAGCCAGATATTGTATTTTCCTATAACGGAACCATTCTGTTGGATGAGCGGTTGGACTATTTCAGACAGAAGTCCAAAGTGTTGTTGTGGATGTACGACAGCGTGCAGCGTCCCGACAGGGCACGTTGCGAGAAACATATAGACCACGCGGACGCTGTTTTTTGCTTTGAGGAAAGAGACGTGGAATATTATGCCAAGCAGGGGAAAACCGCTTACTTTCTGCCTTTGGCCTGCGACACGACGGTCTATTATCCCATTGAAAACCAAAATAAAGACATTGACATTCTGTTTGTCGCCACCTTATATACCAGCCAAAAAAGGATGCGCTTGATAAAATCTGTGGTGAATCGTTTCCCCTATGCGAATATTTTGGTATATGGCTGGTACAAACCTTTTGTGAAAACACCGTTGAAATGTTTGTTCCGCGAAAAACGTTCTGTCTATAAGAATCGGAACATTCCGCCTGCTAAAGTCAACGAACTGTTCAGTCACACCAAAATTGCGCTGAATATCCACCATGAACAGTCTTTTTATGGGGCCAACCAACGCCTTTTTGAGGCATGCGGTGCCAAGGCTTACCAGATCTGCGACGCTAATCCCTATATAGAATCATTATTCCAAAATGGCGAAGTGGGTCTTTACCATAATGAGGAGGAACTTTTCTCACTCATCAGCTGGGCATTGGACGAGAACAACAAACAAGAGCGTGAACGACGTGCAGAAGCGGCTTATCAGATTATCTCCGAGAAGCATACATTCTTGTCTCGCGTGAGGGAAATGCTGGAAAAAGTCGGGGAGTTATAGGCCCTTGGTTTTTCCGAAAATCAAAATCCACTGGTTTCTTGTAATTCAGTGGATTTTTTGTATTTTTGCGCCTTAATCAAGCTCAAATAGGATAATATGAAAATATTGGTCACCGGTGCAAACGGATATATAGGATGCCATGTGGTTGTCGCGTTGTTGAACAAAGGATGTGAGGTCGTGGCGTGCGATATCGAAACAGGCGACATTGACAGTCGTGCTAAAATTGTGAAAATGAATCTGTTCACAGAGGATTATTCGGACATATATACTCGTTTGGGAAAACCTGACGCGTGCGTGCATCTGGCGTGGCGCAACGGCTTTGTTCACAATGCCGAAACGCAGATGGGTGATTTGTCAGCTCACTATAAGTTCCTCACCGCCTTGATGGAGCAGGGGTTGAAACAGCTGGCCGTGATGAGCTCCATGCACGAAGTGGGCTATTGGGAGGGAAAAATAGACGAGAACACTCCCTGCAACCCCATCACTCAATATGGCATAGCCAAGAATGCCTTGAGACAGTCCCTTACGCTCTATTGCTCGCAAAAAGGAATCACACTACAGTGGCTCAGAGGCTATTACATCCTCGGCGATGATGCCAAAAACCACTCCATCTTCACCAAAATATGCCAGGCGGCCCAAGAAGGAAAGAAAACATTCCCATTCACCTCTGGCAAAACCAAGTACGATTTTCTTCATATTGAAGATTTGGCAGACCAGATTTCCGCAGTGGCGATGCAGGACAAAGTCAATGGGATTATTAACTGCTGTTCTGGCAAGCCTGTAACATTAGCCGAACAGGTGGAGGCATTTATTAAGGAACACGGCTTTGACATCAAACTGGAATATGGCGCTTTTCCGGACCGCCCCTACGATTCCCCTGTTATCTATGGGGATGACAGGAAGATACGAGATGTTATGGCTTTAAACAGTAGATAATGAACTACCTCACCGTTGATAAAGTCTCCAAGTCCGTGGGCGAGAAGGAACTCTTCCACCAGATTACGTTCGGTTTGGAGAAGGGACAGAAAAGCGCCCTCATCGCCCGCAACGGCACGGGGAAAAGCACGCTCCTCAATATCATTGCCGGATTCGACACCCCCGACGAGGGACAGGTGATTATCCGCAATGATATTGTGGTGTCGTATCTACCGCAACGCGATGACTTCAACGACGACAGTTCGGTGTTAGACACCCTTTTCGACACGCAAACACCTGTTTTCGAAGCGATTAAAGAGTACGAAACCTGCGT
>JAEEKL010000226.1 GCA_016282395.1 Bacteroidales bacterium | reverse complement strand
GGTCATCCCGAGTGGATCGATTTCCCGAGGCAGGACAACGGCTGGTCCTTCTACCATGCCCGCCGCCAATGGAATTTGGCCGACGATGAGTTGCTGAAATACAGCGGGTTGAACCGTTTCGACCGGGACATGATCCACTGCGTCACAGAAAACCGGTTACTCGACACTCGGCCGATTGCCCTCTGCCAGAACGAGGGTGACAAGGTGCTGGCGTTCCAACGCGGCAACTGTCTGGTTGTCTTCAACTTCCACCCTGAGAAATCCTATTCCGACTACGCCATCGGATGCCCGTCCGGCAGCTACCGCATCATCCTCAACACGGACGACCCTCGATACCACGGCTTCGGCAACATCGACACGGAAGTGACCTACAGCACCTCCACCCTTGACGGCAAGTCCCGTCTGCTGCTCTATCTGCCCTCAAGAACGGCGGTGGTGTTGAGGCGGGGATAGTACCACGAAGAACCGTTTCGACTGTCCTGTCATCATTTTGTCAGTTCTTTGGTCGATTTCCTGCGATCTCGGCACTCTGCTATTTACAATTCACAGCCGATTAGTTAACGGAAATTTTGCAACAAATTAATTTCCAGCAAGAAAATTATTTTGCAAAACCCTTGACAAACGGGAGGTTTTGTTGTATATTTGCCATCGGAAATAAGGTTGACCGATGGGGGCTTGTTGTGTCGCTATTATAGAGACGTGCCATGGCGCGTCTCTACGGACGACCGTCTGACCAGAATGAACAAAATAAGAATGACGAAAACAACTAATAAAGAAACAACTATCGAAACAGGGAAATATGGTCCTGTGTACAGACAATTTGCGGGAAAGCCAAAAACTGTAACTTCAGACTAACAAGAGCATCTTTTATTGTTGCACATTCCTCCGCCGATGATAGGCGGTGACGGAATCTTCGACGTCAGAGGTTTTTGCCGGGACTTGGATTCCCACCTTCCATGGTTGTCCGTTCTTGGCGCCGCGAGCCGCCACCTCGCCGCCAATCTCGATGAGACAGTCCGAATAGCCTTTCTCTGCCAGCCTGTCCCCCACCCTATCTACGGCATAGCCTTTCGCCACAGCGTTAAAGTTCAGCTACACACGTGAATCTTCACGGAGGACGCTGTCAGCTTGGATGTCAACGAGTTGGAAATCCACAAACTGTTTTGTTTCCGCTAACGTGTCATCTCCGACCGTATGCCGTACCCCGTCTTTGCCGAAACCCCACAACTGCACCAACGGTTGTACGGTGCAATCGAACGCACCGCCAGTGGCCGCACTGATTGTCTTGGAAAGTCTCAACACGGTCAGAAAGTCATCGTTCAGTTCGACATCCTCGCCTTTGTTCCACCTGTAAATAATGGAATTGGTGTCGAAAATAGAGAACGTGTGCGACAAATCCGCCAACAGTGAATCGATTTGCGGGTGCAGGCGAATGCCCGTCCCCACGTTTGGGTTGTCAATGCAGGAGATGGAATACATCGTTCCAAACGCCTGACCTTCAAAGTGTTTGATTGGCCTTTGGTGGCAGGAACTCATCAGCAATAGCAGACCGGACAACAATACATATATATGACACTTTTCTTCATTTTGAAAATTTTTGTGAAATAAGACAAATGGAAGGAGGAATCGCAATGAGAAGCAGACAAAAAACCACCAACAGGTAAGCTAATGGATTCTGAATGTATTGATAATCAACAAGCTGTGACTGATATAATTTTTCTGGCGCCAGTGCGTTAATGCGATCCAGCCGATCGCTTGACAAACAACGCATCACAAGCTGGTGAGTACCGGCACGGACTTTCCCTGAAAAGACAATGTCCAAACGGTTCGTCATTGCATTGGAATCGAGCGTGAACGTTTTGTCTATCCGTTCGACTCCGTTGAAAAACAGCTGAAAATCAGCATCTTGTATATCATCAAAAGACATTTGGAAGAATGCTGTGGCATTGTTCTGCCGCGCCTCCCTATTCATGAAATCTTCCAGACGAATGTGAAGTGTGTCGGGACGGTTAGCCTTCCAAAACAGGAATTGAGGATAATGTTGTGCATGAAACTCAAAATTCCAAGTTGGTGGAAGATAGAGGATTCGTTCGGGCTTGTTCACCACGCGGACGTGTATGCTATCAGTGACAAGCCAAACTTCGTGGGTGTCTGCCTTTACCTGGATATCAAAGTGATACTCGTTGATGCCAGACAAACTTTCCTCAATGGTGGTAGAGGATTTGGGCATGACTTTGACGCTGCCGTAAGCGTTTGCGACCCGTAGCCTGTTCTGAACTTGAAAAAGAGTGTCTGTCGTACTTAAGGAAAAAGAGAACTGGCCGTCAACGGAGAAATGGATTCTTTGCTTTGACATCATCCCGAAAGGCCAACTGCTACGACTTTCGTCCTGCATGTCTTGTAAGTTCACTACAATTTCACGGGGCATGAAAGCACACACAGGTTTCATTTTCTGTCCTTTAGCCCTAATAAGGTGAATGTCGGGACAGTTATTGATGGCTTTCACAAGCGATTCATCGTAGGCGTTGCGGGTAAGCATAATGTAAAAAACCTGAACATTGTCAGGTTTCATGGTACACCAGTTCCGCATGAACAGGCTGACGGCCGCCATGTCTTGTTCATCTCCCACACTGTTGCATAAGATGTAAATGAAATTGTCCTTCTTGTTGTCAATATGTTTCACAGCATCTTTTAGGGCATTGTAAAGGTTGGCTTTCGCATTACTCCGCTTCAGACGCTTCACTTCGCCGTCTATCTTAGCCACAACCATATCTGCTTGGTTATCAGCGAAATCTATTACATCAAAGGTGATGGGCGGGCAGGTTTCTTCTTGAAATGGGATTATACTTACACAGCCTTCGCGTAGGGATCGAATGTCGTTTTCAAGCCATTTCCGAGTATTTTTCCACAGGTTGTCGGATTTGCTTGTGATGGCGCTGGCATCAACCAGGTAGATGATCTTGCGTTCACTCTGCGCATGAAGGATAACAGCGGGAATGATACAATATAAAAACAATAATATTTTGATTATCAAGTGCTTCAAAACGATATTTAAGGCTTTGTTTGACGGTGCAAATGTAAGAAATAAACCAAAAGATTTTAAGACAGTCCTCTTTTATCCGATGAAAAATGTACTTTTGCACGCGAATTTTATCCGATTATAGCTTGTATGAAAAAGATATTTTTTACCGCTTTATTTTGTATTGCTTTGGTTATCAGCTATGCACAGACTCAACCGATGAAGTTTCTGGGCATTGGCATGAACAGCACCATGTCCACGTTCATCTCAAAACTGAAAGGCAAAGGTTTCGTGGAAGATGTGAACCATTCGAAACCCAACTATACCATGATGAAGGGTAATTTCGCAGGAGAACGTGTGAAACTGGAGATCCGATCCGCCGCCAAGACCCACCTCATTTACAAGGTGGACGTCTATTTCAACATGAGCACCCAATTCACGTACCCTGACCTTCAAGAACGGTTGAGCGGCAAGTACGGCAAAATCACGCAGGAGGTCAACAACATCAAGGAGGAGCCCATCTTTGTGAAATACACCACGGACTACTCCAAATGGCAAACAGATACCGACACGTTAACCCAGGGGTTCAACACCATCATTCTTTCCAAATGCAGTTATCACAGCACGTCGCCAGTAGTCATCTCATACATTGACGGAAAAAACTCCAAAATTGAGGCGTTAGAGGTCAATTCTGATTTTTAATGGTTATGGGTTATAGGTTATTGAAGTGTTCGCTGGCGAGAACCATATACTTGACCCTAAAACAACAAATACAAATTCACCGGCAGCAGTCCGTTTTTCACATCCATTGTCTCGCAACTGAGGGAGAAGATGCGGAGATCTTTCCCGAAATGAGATGCGTTGCCCTTGTCGGAAAGACGTTCAGTCCAGAAAGCGTTGCCCTCTTCATTGAAAATCACAAAATTTAGCAAAGAGGAAGACGCAACCGCTTCGTTCACATACGGATATAGTCTGTTTTGGGTTAAGTCACCAACCGATTTCATGCTGTTCTGGTAGGCTTTCAAAGCCTCTTTTGAATCCGAAAATACGAGAGCGTTATCTTTTTCGACGAACCACATGGCAGAATCGGGAGCAATGGTTGGCAGCAACTGTGACAGCGGGAACGGAATCGGGAAGAAGCCGTCGGGATGGGCGTTTCGGGCGGAATCTGCTGCGGTCGCGTTTCCGAAAAAGACTTCCAACGCGTTTTTATTGCTGTCAGGCAACAGAATGACGAAACGTTGGCTACAAGAGTCGGTGCGGAAAGAAAAATAGCCTACTTCAGAGGGGTTAAGTTCCACGAGCTGTTCAGCATGTTGCAGTGCTTTGACCTTGTTGTTCTCCCGAAGTTTTGGTGTCTCCAACTGGGCATACCAATCGGCTTTTGCCGGAAACAGGCTGGTAATTTCGCTTCCGTTGCCAGTCCTTTGGTCAAAGAAGCCAAAACCGCTGTTATCAGGCTGACTGACGAACGTGTATCCGGAAAAATGCATTCCATTGCCGGAAAATCGCAGCTGCAACGCCGTCCAGCCGATCGGATTCAGGCATTCGGCCAACGCTTTGGATGCTTCCCCTTTCAAGAAAGCGGACAGGTAGGGAATGTAATCCTTTGCGTTGATGATTAACCAGTTCTGTTTCTGGTTTTTTTCGGAAAGCTGATACATTTTCTTAAATCCATTATCCGACAGCAGGTTTCTGGGATGGGAGTGCTGAACAATGGCGCGTTTGAGCAGTTCCAAATCGGTGGAGAAAGAGATGATGTGATTGGTATAGACGAACTTGACACTTTTGAAGTTGGTGCCGTAGGTGTAGATGCGGTTGTTCTCGAAAGCGGTGTAGTTGTTTGGGTCGATGCTGAGGGCACGCAAAAGCCGTCGGAAGGCCGCCTTGTCGGCGTGCGTGTTGAAGAGCAGGCTGACGGTATTGCCTTGAACGTGGCCTGAAACGGTGAGGTCGTACTCGCCGTCAGGCAACTTGCCACACATGGTCTCGTAGGCCGACAGAGCATCCATTGCGAAAAGCTCGTTCATATAAGGAGTCACCTCCCGTGTGCCAGACACAAAACCATCGTTGTCGTTCAGCGTGAAGATGAACGCCGCATCCGTCGGAATGGCCTCAATCAGCTCCGACTTTGACTGCCGGAAGAAGTTGTAATAGAAGAAGATGCCCACACCGGCAAGGATGACAGCGATGATGGTGAGCCAAATTAGCCATGGACGGTTTTCTTTCATAATGGTTATTGGTTATGGGTTATTGGTTATTGAAGCTGGTTTATAGTTTATAGTTTATAGTGAGTAGTGAATAGTGATTGGTAATTGGTAATTGGAAAATGTAGAGACGCAAAATTTGCGTCTCTACGGTCGGGAATTATTCGTTGTCTGATTTCTCTGCGGGTTCCTCGGTCTTTTCCTCGGTTGCCGGTTCCTCTAAATCCACCAGATTGTGCTCCACGAGGATGTTGTACCAAGAGAAGACCTTCTTCATGTTGGAAACATAGACGCGGTCGCGGTCATATTCGGGAAGAATTTCGGCGAAGTATGCCTTGATGGCGTTGTTGTCCTTCGGAATTACCATCTTCTTGCCGTCTTCCTTGCGATAGATGTTTTGGAAAACGGTCTGCAACGGCACTTCATCCGTTTCAGTGAAAATAGCGATGTTGTCCAAAGCGGCCACACCATCGTTAGAGAAAGCGGGGAAACGTTTGCCATCGTCCAAACCTTCCACGATGAAGCTGTTGGATGTTTTAGAGAGGAATTTGAACAGGCCTCCTTTGCCTGTGATCGATAAAATTTTGCTTAAATCCATCTTTTTAAAGTTTATTGGTTATTGGTTATTGAAAAAAACAATTTCCTTGAACAGCCCCGACAGGGGCAAGAGCTCGGTAGAGCAGGAAAAAACGATAATAAGGTTCATTCATTATAATATTCGAATTTCCGTTGTTTTACATACACGATTTGTCCGTCCACGGCGCAGACCTCGGTTTGCCAGTTTTTGTTCGCATCGTAGTTGAAGAAGTAGTGGAATTCCTTGACGTGGTGCAGCTTGTCTTCGTAAATGACCTTGCGCACGCGGCCGTCTTGGGCGTATTCCGTGTAGGTGTATTCAATCATCTGGTCGCCCGCCTTATAGACGCAGCGGTTGACCTCATCGCCGTAGTTGTCGTACTCGATCTTCGCGGTCTTGAAGACCTTGCCATTGGGCTCGTGTTCTATGATTTCTGTCACCAGCCCTTGCTCGTTGTAGTTGTTCTCTAACGTAGTCTTGTATCCACCGAACGTTTGCACGGTGCGGATGGCGTTGCCGATACCATCGGTGGTATGGCTGAACGACATCACCATACTGTCGCCTTGGAAAATCTGTTCGCCCACGAGCAACCCGTTGCGGTCGTAGGTGTAGTTTCCATACGTAACCTGCGTCCCATCAGCGTCATACTCAACCCATCCTGTGATGTGCGCTTCCTTGTCGTACGTGTAGATGCGGCGAAGGATCGTGTCAGATTCGGAGAGCTTGATGAACTCCATCAGCCATCCGTCTGAGGTGTAGCGTTGAGTGGATCGGGCACGGTCGGGAACCTCACAAACCGAATCGCACAAAGCCATCAGTCTCTTCAGGTCCGCTGTGTCCTTCACGGGTATGGAATCGCGCTGCACATAAAAGGTCACAGTTCCCAACTCCTTGACATTTCCGAATATATGGTTCCTTTGCAGGTGGTTCTTCTCGATGTCGGGGGTAATGACGACAGGGGCGGGCTTTTTGCGGCAGCCGGAAAGGCACGCAACGAGCGTTAGGATCAAAATCGTTATGGTTGGAGTACGCATTATCATTTTAGTGATCAGTGATCAGTGAATAGTGATCAGTGATCAGGATTTGGGGTTCAATGTTGATTGTTTGGTTAGTTTTGTATTGAGATAACTGATATATCCTGATAAAATTTTTCTAACCGTAATAATTTGCTCGAATATGTCATTATTTGATTTAATGTAATCAAGTTCAGCAGAAATCAGCAATTGTGTTTCTAATTCAGCTAATGAACCTTGGGAAATAAGGCAAAAACGTAAAAGTTCCTTGTCGCTGTTTCGTCCCGCACCTTC
>JAEEKL010000225.1 GCA_016282395.1 Bacteroidales bacterium | reverse complement strand
TTTGCCGAAAACACCGGCTTGGATGACATCCCCTTCGTTGTAGGTGGTGGTAATCACGGGAGTAGAGTTGTCATAGATGAGCATAGCAGCGGTATTGTCCTCCACGAACATGTAGCGACCGCTGCGGAACACGAAGGTCACGTCGCTCATAATCTGTTGCGGCTCATTGGAAGCCGCAGCCTTGAAAGCGGCGATGTTGGCGACTTGCGCGGGGAATGAAATATTGGCGGTGGCCGTAAAGCTTGGGGTCATACCCTCTTTCCAAGCCTTGGCCATGATGGTGGTGGTGGTGTTCACAGTGAACGGCTGGCTATAGACAGTGGAGTTCTCGGTAGGCTCGGTGCCGTCGGTGGTGTAACGGATCACCGCATCGGCATCAGCACAGGTGATGCTGATTGTCTGAGGCTCATAATAGAAACCCTCGTTCGGATTGATGACAGGGGTTGTCACGACGGAAGGTGTCTGTCCTTGAACACCGAAGACCACGAGGCTGTCAATGACCACGCGGGAGGTGGCGGTGGGGTTGGTCTCGGGCAGCACGATTGTGAATTTCAGACGCACGAAATTGTAACTGCCAGACTCATCCACCACATAATCGAAGGTGTTTGCCGTGCTCTCCAGCGTGAAGGTTTCGCCGGCAGAGTAGGTGGTGCCGCCGTCAATGGAGTGCGACACGTTGACGCTTAAGCCGTTGGAACTTGCAGCCGCGAAGGTGACATGGGTCACGTTGTGCAGGTCAAAGTTCGTGTAAGTGTAGCCGATGTTTTCAGGTGCGGAGGCGTACCAACGCATCTGCATGGACTGGGCACCCGCAATATGGTTGTTGGTGGATGGTGTGCCGTGATAAGTGCCCCATTGCGCACCTTCCGTACCTGTGAATGCAACTGTTGTATTGTTATAAGTGGTACTGGCTGTAAAACCCTCCTCATCTTCAAAACCGACGGCATAGATTACAGAGTCGTTCGATACGGGTTCGTTGGTGATGGTATAGACTGCCGTTACGGTCGCGCTGGCGGTCCAGTCGGTCTTGAAGGCTTTGGCCTTGACAGTGGTGGTGGCAATCAACGTGACCGGGGCACTGTAGAGTATGGATGCCTCAGTCGGTTCGGTGCCGTCGGTAGTGTAGTAGATTGTTGCGTCTTCCGTCGTGCAGGTGAGGCTGAACGTCACGCTGTCGGTGTAGGTTCCGGCAGCGGGAGTGAACACGGGAGCGGCAACTTCAGATGCGCCCCCGGCTTCTGCTAATACCAAGATGTTGTCAATCTCCCATCCGGCAGCGGAAGATTCTCCACTCGTATATACCCATGCGAAATAAACGGGGGAAGTACCGACAACTTCCACATTGCCTGACTCCACCCAGTTCCAAGAACCGCTACTTAATGTGCAATTTGCAGTAATGTCTGTCCACGTGGCGGTAGCAGGAGAACCAGAACCACTGTAGTTTGTGGAATATTTCACCGAGATGCCAGGACCATTGTAGTTTTTGGCATTTGTGAAAGAGAGGCTGACTCCTCCGGCATTCAAGGGGGTGATGGCTGGCGTGATCAGCCAAGTTTCTGTGGCTCCTTGGTTGTAAGCATTTGCGTATGCGTAGGTGTTACCGCTGTGAGTTCCAGTTGTCCATTCGTAGGTGCCGGAAACATTCGTGACAGTCATTTGGTTGAGACCATCAGACTCAAAATCCTCGAAGAAGATGGGGGTCATATTCAGAATGGTGATGGTTCGGGTCACCACACTGCTGCTGTTGTCTCCGGAAATGGCGATGGCTTTCAGGGTAGAGGTTTCCGTAATGGTGAAAGGTGCGGTGTAAAGCGTGGAAGCGGATGTCGGCTCTGTGCCGTCCAATGTGTAATAGATGGACGCGCCGTTAGCTGCCGACAAGGTGACCGAGACAGATCCAAAGTATGTGTCGGCTGATTGGGCATTACCGCTTATAGAAACTGTCGGTGCGGATATGGTGGGAACCTCGCCTGACTGTGTGATGGTGACATTGTCGAGGAAGAAACGGGCTTTTCCACTCTGTTTACCCTCAAATTTGATGTGGGAATTGCTTGTGCCGCCCGTCAGGGAAACCGAAAAATGGCCGTATGTGCCATAATTGCCATCGTTTCCCAACCCTGAGACCTCATAGCTGGTATTGTCCAAATAAACGAGGATGGTGGTGGAGTCATGGTACCAGGCTACCGCGTCAAATTCTAACGTGAAATTGCCGCCGTTAGCCGACAAGTCTATGGCAGGGGTCTGCAGCCAGCCTAAAGCACTGGAAGTCCCCAATTTAACTTTCCCGTTGCTCTGATAGACTTTACTACCGCTCCATCCACTTACGGAGGTGTAATTGTCCAAAGTTGAAGACAAATCCGTTGAGGTAGAATCTGTGAAACCGCTAAAATCTTCGGAAAAGATAGAACTTTGGGCATTCAATCCGAAAATTCCGCATAAAAAAAACATCAGCAGGATACTGCTTTTCAAAGATAAATTTCTTTTCATACTTCTAATATTTAATTATTTGAATTTCTGATGTTTATGGACTATGGTCATATTTTTTTCCCAACTGCAAATATACATTTTTTTAGACGTGTGACGTAAGACGTGAGATTTCGGGAACACCAACTGCTAACTGCTAACTACTAACTGCTAACTGTCACAAATTCCCGTAAATCGCAAATCCGTAACAATTGTTGCAATTTTTCTTCTGATAAACCGGTGAAAACTGCGAAATAGTGCCATAACTCTTTCAGATTGGCCAAGGTGCCCGATTCGCCTCTGATGGGCAGCAGTTTTTCGATAAGGTCCTGATAGAAGGAGAGAAATCGTTCCTTATTGTCGCCAGTTTTCTGGCCTTTGATCTCCTCA
>JAEEKL010000224.1 GCA_016282395.1 Bacteroidales bacterium | reverse complement strand
CGATTCCTTGAAATATTTCAAAACACGGGCAAAGATACAAAACCTCTCTGAGTTATATAGAGGGTTGGAGAAATGTTATTAAGAGAAAAATGTGTATAAAGAGTAGTTCTAAAATAGAAGGGGAATTGTGCTTCGGCCGCACTTGTCGTGCGGAAAACGAATTGATTTCAAATCGAAAATTCAATAAATACACATAAAGAATTGTATATCAATGTGTTGTGATTGATTTTAAAAAATTATCGCATAAGTAATAATTGGCGATTAGTGATTAGTCATTTGTCTAAGTTTAAGTCTAAGCCAAAAAGTCACCGTATCAACGTCACATTCCCCTTCAGCTCCAACTCATCGCCATCCATACATTTGCCCTTGAAATAATAGTCGTAAGTACCTGTCTGACATTCTTTTTGCTTAAACATGCCATTCCAGCCAATGTGTTGGTCGTATGTTTCAAAAATTCTCTCGCCCCAGCGGTTGTAAACCACAAAGTAGCACTCAACCAAAATGTCACTGCGAACATACAGGATGTCGTTCATTCCGTCGCCGTTGGGCGTGAAACTGTTCGGGATGAAAACAAACGGCATTTCACAGGACACGGGGAGAACCTTTATGGTTACCGTGTCCGTGAGGGAGCATCCGAACGTGTCGGTTACAATGACGGTGTAGGTGGTGGTCTCTTCGGGAATGACGACAGTGCTTGGCAAGTGAGGCGTTTCCAAATGTTGCGCCGGTGTCCATTGATAGATGTATTCGTTTCCGTAATCAGTTGAGAACAAAGTTGTTTCGTGGTATGCAAGAACCTCATGCAACGAACTCCAAGCCTGCAAGGAATCTTGGAAAGTCCCTTCCCGCACCTTTATTTGACCGACTGCCGTGGCAGAGCAACCGTTGGCATCCGTAACCGTAATCGTATAGTTAGTGGTGTGCTGTGGCATGACAACTGGATTCGGATCTATGGATGTTTCTCCGTCACCCAACTGCCATTGGTATTGGTAGGGCGGGACACCTCCGATGCACTGCACATGCAAGGTGACTTCATTTTCAAAACATAGTAGATAATCTTGATAGTCAGTGATTTCAACATTGAATACGGTGATATGGAAAGGGATGATTTTGACACAATAGTCGGTGGTCACACGTGCGTAATAGGTGCGCGATGTTGCAGGAGTCACAGTCACAGAGGTCGCATCTGTCGAAAAAACACTTTGAAAATCAATATATTCCGACCATTCTACAATATAATTATCAGATGTGGTGATATTGGCGGTGAGTGTACTGCTTTCTCCTATGCAGATGATGGAATCCCCTGAAATGAAAGCAGATACATCGTGAACATCCACTTGTTGGGAGATAGTGTCCACGCAGGCTGCGGTGGAGGCAATCAGCGTGTAGAGGCTGGATTGGTCGGGGGTGGCGATTGGGTTGGAGATGGCCGGATTGCTCAGGGTTTCCGTCGGCGACCACAGGTAGTCCACCCCGATGGACGGCGGGACACCCAATTCGGCATATTCACCAGCGCAGATGTTGACCGTGGGCAAGGAGGATTGGGTGTTGGAGAGCACCAGAATCCGCTTCCGGAGCGTGTCGGCCACATTGCAGCTGCCCAAATCATGAACAATCAAGGTCACTTCGTAATACCCCGTCTGGGTGTAAACATGGTAGGGTTCCCATTGACTTGAGATAGAACCATCGCCAAAATTCCATGATATGTCTGTTTGTGAGCTGATGGATTGCGAATAGTTGGTGAAGAAGACGGTGTCGGGCAGACAAACGACGTTGGGCATCAGGAAGTCGGCCACCACTACGGGCAAACTGAAGTCGATTTTGATGACCCCGAGATTACAGTTGCTGCTGCCGTTAACATTGGAGTAAGCTCCCGGGGTGGTGGGGAAGCTGCTCTGTCCGCCACATCCCGCACACACGGCTTGGTAAATCTTGCCGTGTTTGTCGAACCTGCTGGTGCCACCGTCCACATGCTCGCGTGCGGAACCGGCCGCACCACCGAAGTAGGTCGCATAAATCAGGTTACTGGCATCGTCGCTGATGGCCATGAAATAGAAGTCGCTGCCATCGGTGGTGGATTGGAAAGCGTCATCGGTGACGGGAAGTCCGTTGGTGCCTCCGAATCCGTTCAGCTGACGGGAACCCCATCCCGAAAGGTAGATGTTGTTGCAATAATCTACCAGCATGGCGGTGGGCGAGATGTCCGGGCCGCCGTTGCCAGACCCGAGGGCCGTGGACCAGACGGCGGAGCCAAGATTTTTCGACAACTTTGTCAAAAACTGGCCGCCCCCGGGAACATGATAAGCGACATTGTGAACCCATTGGGTACCGCCGGCATCGGTCTGACCTAACACATGCGGAAAGTCTTCGTCGTCGCCTTTTATCAAATAGGCCTGGTCGTAACCGGATTTCCCCAGATAGGTGCTTTGCAACAGCAAACTGCCGTTTGAGGATAGATGCGCCACGAATCCATCGGCGGAAGTCCCGTTGTCAGCGTGCGTGGTTTGATAGACATTTGGGGTGACTGGCAAGTCGCCCGATGTGGTGCCGCCGCACAAATAGACACTCTTGTCCGCCGCCACATACATGCTGTAACCCGCATCGTTACTAGAACCTCCGAAATAGGTACACCAAATCAGAGAGGAGAGGTCTTGGCTGAATTTGAAGACACAAACCTCTTGGCTGCCTGAACTGTTTGGTTGGTGACAGTTCGCCGTAACGGGGAAATCGGAGGAGCTTGTAGAAGAAACCACATAGACGTTACTGCTCTCGTCCACGATGATTTCGCCCCTGTTGTCGTCGGCGTAGTTCTTGCGAAGACCGGCGGCGGTGTTGACCCCGTCGTTACCGCTACCGCCGATGAAGGTGGAGGCGTGCAGTTGCGTGCCGTCCGCACTAAGCTTGGAAACGAAGATGTCGGATCCGGCGGGGAAAGTCATACTGGTGGAGAGGGTGATGTTCGGGCCGCCGTTGAAGGAGGTGTCGAACGCATCTGCGGTGACGGGGAAATCAGCAGAGCCCGTGGTGCCGAAAATGTAGAGCTCGTCATTGTCGTTGACGTGGAGACTGTGCGGGATGTCGGCCGCACTTCCGCCGAGGTAGGTGGAGTAGTGCAGGAAACTGCCTGAGGCATCGAACTTGGAAATGGAGACATCCACTTGGCCTGCGAAGTCAATCTGGAAGGCACCGAGGGTGGTGGGATAGCCGACATCAAAGACAATGCCGCCGCCATAGAGGTTACCGTGCGAGTCGTAGGTGGCGGTGTAGCCCCAGTTGTCGGCGGTGGAACCCGAATAGGAAGAGAAAACCACAATAGGGTCGATGACCAAAGGCAAAGAGGAATCGTAGTTGCCGAGGTCAAAGGAGAGGATGTTTTTTTGCAAACGATATTTGCATGGGACGGGTATGGTGTCGCCTTTGTCATTCATCTGATAGGCGAACGGAGCCAGTTCGAGCACGCGGTCCACAGCGGTGTGCAACAGCAATTCCTCTCCGACCTTCGCGATGCTTTCCAGCCCGTCGTATTGTATCTTAATCTGTTTGGGGTCGCCGCCCGGTGCAATATGGAATTCGTATTTCAGATAGTCATAATCAGCCAAAAAAAGAAGGTCTATGTAATTGTATAGCTGATGGTATGACAATGTGTTATAAGCATGCACCATGGAAGCCCAGTGCTTGGGGTCTTTCCCGAGGAAGTAATTGTAATAGTGATTGTATGGCTTACCGCCTTCTACAACCGCGTCCGGATTAGGGTTTAGGAAAGAGACCCGATAGGAGGCGGCATCGAAATGCTGCTTTGGGTAAGGTTTCCCAGAATGCTTGGCCTCGTGGAAGTCTTGCAGCTGTTGCGGATGCAGTTGAGTGACGACAAAGGAGTTGTTCTCAAAGAACAGGGCGCCGCCATTCATCCGTGCGGAAAAGGTCACGGCGGAATTCCATTGTCCGAGGTTCTGCACAAACTCCCAACGGCCGGAAGAAAGCGTGTCGGCAGGCTTATGCGCCCGCAGTGCTCCGAGCGACAGCAGTAAGAGTAAGAAAAGGCAGAATCTCCTCATGTCCGAAATTTGCCGCAAACATACACAAAATTTCCAAATTTCGGATTGATTTTTTTATATTTTTGCCACGCGAAAAAAAAACAGTCCCAATGGCAGGATTATAACCTCACTGCCAGCACGGGACTCATAAAAACACGAGGTTAACATTTTGATTATTATGAAGAAAGTATTTCTTTTTGCGGTTGTTGCCGTAATGTTTGTTTTTGTGGGATGTTCTAAAACGAAGACCTGCAACTGCGTCACCAAACAGTCTTTCGATGGTGAGCAAATTGTCACAAACACAACCCTTACAATAGACAAAGGAAAATGTGAGGATATGAATGCCACGCAAACCATGAATATGGATGGTGAAACCCTCACACAGACCATCGAATGTGCTGAACAATAAACACGTTTTTCCGGCAAAATCCATCAACAAGACATTATGAACAATAGCGGATTGTATCTCCCTGTGGTTGAGGAGTTTTACTCGTTACAAGGCGAGGGTTACCACACAGGGAAAGCGGCTTGGTTTGTGCGTGTTGGCGGCTGTGAAGTAGGCTGTTCCTTCTGCGATGAGATGCGGACATGGAATGCCGCCAAATTCCCGATGGTGGACGTGGATGAGATTGTGGCGCGGGCAGCGCAAAAGCCTGCGCGGGCTGTGGTCGTCACCGGTGGGGAACCCCTGCTGTATAACATGGACCCATTGTGTTCCAAGATGCACGCCCACAACATACAATGCTTCCTCGAGACCTCCGGTTCCGAACCCTTGTCCGGCGACTGGGACTGGATTTGCCTCTCTCCGAAATATGGCGCCCATCCAAAACCGGAAATCTATTCCAAAGCCAACGAACTGAAAGTCATTATCGGCTGTGAAGAGGATTTCCAATGGGCCGAGAACAACGCCGACAAAGTCAACAGCCGCTGCCTGCTCCTGCTACAACCAGACTGGAACCGATGCAACGTGATTATGGGTCGTCTCGTAAATTACGTGCTCGAACACCCGAAATGGCGAATCTCCCTGCAAGCACATAAGTATATGCAAATACTTTAACTAAAGATTTTAAAATTTACCGTAGGTTCAGTTTCAATAACCAATAACCAATAACCAATAACCTTTAAAATGCACGAAATGAACTTGAAAGAGCTGATTGGCCGTTTTGTGAGCCAGTCAGGGAAGCAGCACCTCATGGACAAGCAGATTCTGTTTGACCGCTGGCCGGAGTATGTGGGGGATATTTGCGCGAAGTTCTCGAAATGTGAAGACCTGCAAAATGGCATCCTGTATGTGCGGGTGAAGAATGCGGCACTCCGATTTGAGCTTTTCGGCAATAAATCACAAATTTTGAAGAAAATAGAATCAGATTTCGGAACCTTGGTTCAAGAAATCGTATTCAGATAACAGACTTTTGGTAATAAAATCCTTTTTGCAGATAACATCCAAAACAACTATGAGATCCTTCGGAAGTGACAACCATTCGGGAGTGCATCCCTCTATCTTAAAGGCCATTGCCGCGTGCAATGCCGACCACGAAATCGCCTACGGCGACGACACCTGCACCGCCCGTGTTCGGGAGGTTTTCAAGGAGCAGTTCGGTCCGCAGGCGGAGGTTTTCCCTGTCTTTAACGGTACCGGTGCCAACGTGGTGGCCCAGCGTGCCTGCGTGCGGTCGTTCAACAGCATCCTCTGCGCCGAAACCGCCCACATCGCCGTCGATGAGTGCGGCGCGCCCGCCTTCATGACCGGCGCCTCGTTAGTGTCCATCCCCACGCCCGACGGCAAGCTGACACCGGAACTCATCCGCCCGCACCTCACCAACTGGGGCTTCGAGCACCACTCGCAACCCAAGTCCGTCTATATCTCGCAGTGTTCGGAACTGGGCACAGTCTATACCTG
>JAEEKL010000223.1 GCA_016282395.1 Bacteroidales bacterium | reverse complement strand
AGTCGCACTTGGTTTGCACTACGACCTGAAAAAGCCGCAACTTTCATTCTCTTTGGAGGGTTATTACAAGAAAATGGACCACATTTTGGCATATAAGGAGGGTACTTCGTATTTCACCACTGCGCTTCAGCAACTGCTTGAGGAAGAACAGAACAATAGTTTCGAAAGACAATGGTCTGATAACGTGACTTCGGGCAAGGGCTGGTCATACGGTGTGGAATTCCTTGTGCGTAAGGAAGTTGGAAAGTTTACGGGATGGATTGGCTACACGCTTTCCTGGACCAAGCAGCAGTTCGACGAGTTGAACTTCGGGAAACCATTCTTCGCCCGCTACGATCGTCGGCATGACGTCTCCATCGTATTGATGTACAGCCCGACCAAGAAGATCAACCTCTCGCTGTCGTGGGTTTTCGCCACCGGCAACGCTGTCACTCTGCCCACTTCGGTTTATACGGCTGAAGATCTTGAAGACTACATGGACATTTTCCTTCCAACCGAGGAGAACTTAATAAACCTCTCTGGTTTTGTGGAGAATTACGGTAAGAAAAACGATTTCCGCATGAAGCCGTTCCACCATCTCGACATCGGGGTGCAGTTTATCAAGCCGCACAAGAAAAACAACGGCCAAAGTATCTTCGAAATCAGTATTTATAACGTCTATAATCATCACAACCCGTTCTTCTATTTCACGGAACAAGATTACGTCAATGGGCAGGCCAGATATACGCTGAAACAGGTCAGCATTTTCCCGATAATCCCCACATTCACGTATCATTTCAAATTCTAAGACAATGAAATCGTTCAACATATTTCGACTTTTTGTGTTCACTTGTTGCGTTATAAGCGCACTCACCTTTTCGAGTTGCGTGGATGAGGTGCATATCGACCAAGACTTTCATGAAACGCAGAAATTGGTGCTGTACTGCCGCCTCTGTCCGCAGTTAGACACGACTTATATCTTGCTGAGTAACACCACGTTGTTATACGCCAGCAGCAACATCGAAATGACGAATCTGAAAGACGGTGTGGTGGAACTCTCCACCGACGGCCAAACATGGATACGTGCCGCTTACGAACCGACGAAGCAACACTTTTTCTTGACGAAAGAGGAATTTCCGATTGAAGAGGGGCACACCTACTACATCCGCGCGTCACATCCTGATTTTGAGGATGTTTCGTCCTCATGTACTGTCCCCGTGGCGCATGATGTGGGATTCCGGTTCGACACCGTGACGGTGAGCAGTGACATGCACTTAGGACAAATCTACGACTGGCCGCACCGTGACGTGTATGCGGAGTGGCGCGACGTGGCGGGTGAGGAAAACCATTATGCGCTGATGGGGAAGGTGTTGTTCACCCACAACGATTTTGGTGATGGTAGCGGTCCCATGGTAACCTCCTATTACTGGGATTTTTACACTGTCTGGATGTACCGGAATAACCAAGACTACCAGTATGTGTCCGATGAAGGCAATGACGGGGCGGTGATGCGATTCCTGGTGGATGAAAATCTTCCCTTAGAGGGTGAAGGTGATTGGGATAACGAGGAAGACGAAAACGAGGACGAATACTTTTTCCTGTTCCTCGACCGCAGCAGCTATTTGTATGAGAAAACGCTAAACAACGATGACTACGACCTGAATTTCCTGATGTTGGAGCCCACGCACACCTTCACGAACATCGAAGGCGGCTTCGGGTTGTTCGGGGCGTTTAGTATGGTGCGGGTGAAATAAAACTTAAGCATCATCTTTTTTATTTGGGCGCCCCGGCACGGCTGCACACCATCACCCACCACCGTCTCGAATAGCCCCAATCTATAACCAATAACCCATAACCTATAACCTTTACAAAGCCGCCGCGCCGTCGGGCTTTCCGCAATCCCTGGCGCACGCCCGCTCGTAACCAGTTGTCTTTTTCGCGGCGAAGAATCATCCGCCCACGCTCGTGACATTTGTCCGCGCCGCAAACCTCCACATCCGAACCTTCCTCTTCTACCGTGCTGTCGCCCCTGACGGGTCTGAATGTGTTTTTACGATAATCCCCGTGAAGCACGAAATTTTAATAACCCCTTGAATAACTAAAAAGAATAATTACCCTTTTTCGGAATCAGCTTCCCAATATGGGATATCTTTGAAACTATTAATACTCTGAATAACCTTCAAATCTTTCTACAATTTCTGTTGGTTCTCCATACTTCTGGGTCAACATTGCTTTTAGTTGACTATAATTTCCATACAATCTTGACCACGTGTCACATTCAGGAAAATAACCGCAACCTTGCTTACAACATTGGTAGTCTTTGAGCTCACCACGCCTACTGTACAATCTTTGGTGGCGGCAAATTCCCCTGTGAATAAAGCTACTCCATCTTGTGTCCCAAGATGAGTGAAGCCTTTTTGTTTCATCTTGGCAGTGAAGTCGGTTATAGTTCCATCAATGGGAACCCCTTTGAATGTCATGTGCTCAGTGCTGTTTTGGGCAAAACATGACAAAACTATTGACACACAAACTATCAATAACGTAATTTTTCTCATATCCTGAATTTTAGTGTTTATCTCGTGTCGAACTCTCTTTCCAACGCAACGGCAAAAATACAAAAAAAACGTATGCAGACAAAATTGAGCTTCGCTTTCCATCCAGTCGCACTCACAATTCACTGAAGATTCCGCTGCTTGCTGTGCTCGCTGCGCAATGTCACAGCCGCTGCAAAATCATCATCATTTTCTCGCGAAATCCAGCTGCTAAAATTTACAATTTATAAAAATAAATTGTAAAATTAAATAAATATCTATTTGAAAAACAACTCTATATAAAAATTCACAAAAACCTTGACAAAAGGCTTTTTCTGTTGTATATTTGCAGTATCAAAAACACATATAATATAATAACCGCAAACGAAAAAAACGAATCACTATGGAACAATTAGATTACATTCAAAATCTCATTTATGTCATCCGCGGTCAGCGTGTGATGCTCGACTATGACCTTGCACGTATCTATCAAGTAGAAACCTCACAATTGAAGCGCCAAGTTCGACGTAACAAAGAACGATTTGAAGGTGAAGATTTCATGTTTGAACTTTCACATGAAGAATTCTTGAGATGCCAAATTGGCACCTCAAGTTGGGGCGGTGGCCGATACGGAGTCTTTGCTTTTACGGAAATAGGAGTGGCCATGCTCAGCAGTGTATTAAGGTCCGAAGTGGCCATACAAGCTAATCGAAAAATCATGCGAGCCTTTGTAAGTTATCGCCATCTGGCGGAAATGCCACTCGCTGCAACTTACGTTGAGTTGAAAAAGCAAATTGATGCTCTCAAAAATGAAATGTATGACATTCTGGCCGACCAGAACGACATCAACGAGATCACACAAGCGCAACTCGATGCTATCAGCACCGCACTGGCTGAATTGCAATCTTCAAACAAATATACTATTTCCACAAGCCCACATCCTATTGGTTTCATTCTTCCCCAAGAGGAAAACAATATTCAATAGAAGCCCATACTTTTCTTAGTTGCATTTTCCACGCTGTTGTTACTATTTCGAAATATGGCTTACCTCTCGGTGCCTTGCGCCCTGTTCCCTATTGCCTTTCCCTTTTGCCTAAAGAAAAAATCCAATCCCAACCAAAAAAATTGTACTTTTGCAAGTTTGAATTTTTTGGAATAAAATCTCTCAGAATATGTATAGAACACATACTTGTGGCGAGCTGACGCTTGAGAATATTCAGCAGACCGTGACTTTGAGCGGTTGGATTCAGAAGATCCGTCATCTGGGCGGCATGATTTTCATTGACTTGCGCGACCGTTATGGCATCACGCAGTTGGCCTTCAATCACGAGGAGCGCCCCGAACTCTGCGAGCGCGCCGAACAGTTGGGCCGCGAATGGGTGATCCAGGTAACAGGCAAGGTGATAGAACGTTACAGCAAAAACAAGAACATCCCCACTGGCGACATCGAAATCGAGGTGCACGAACTGAACGTGCTCAACGCCGCCGAAGTGCCGCCGTTCACCATTGAGGACGAGTCCGATGGCGGCGACGAACTGCGTATGCGCTACCGCTACCTCGACATCCGCCGCAACCCCGTGAAGAACAACCTCATCTTCCGTCATAAACTGGGTCTGGAAATTCGCAAATACCTGAGCGGACAGGGATTCCTCGAAATCGAGACGCCGTT
>JAEEKL010000222.1 GCA_016282395.1 Bacteroidales bacterium | reverse complement strand
TCATCTTGAGAAGGAAGGCATTATCGAAGTGACCTACCTTCCGTTCGATGCGGCCGGCTACGTACATCCGGAGCAGTTTGAAGAAGCCATCCGTCCGAACACCAAGATGGTGGTCTGCACGCAATGCTCCAACGTCATCGGTACCGTGCAGCCTATCAAAGAGATTGGCAAGGTCTGCAAGGAACACGGCATCACTTTCGTGGTCGATGGCAGCCAAGGTGCGGGGGCCGTGAAGATGGATATGATCGACTATAACGTTGACGCATACGCCTTTACGGGCCACAAGTGCCTGATGGGACCCACCGGTATCGGGGGTAGCTACGTGCGTGAAGGCGTGGAGGTGCGCCACACCCGCTTCGGCGGCACAGGCGTGAAATCCGCCGTTCGCGACCACCTTGAGGAGTATCCTTACCGTCTGGAAGCCGGTACCATCAACATGTTGGGTATCAGCGGTCTGCACGCTGGCGTGAAGTGGATCACCGAGAAGGGTATCGAGAACATCCACAATCAGGAGATGGCGTTGTGGAAACGTCTCCGCGACGGCATCAAGGACGTTCCCGGTGTGATCATCTACTGCGCGACCTCTGTGGAGAACCAGAATCCGGTGCTCTCCATCAACATCAAGGGCTTCGAGGCCATGGACGTGGGCACTATGCTGGATGTGGATTACGACATCGCCTGCCGCACGGGTCTGCAGTGCGCCCCGCTGGTACACGAATGCCTCGGCACGCTCGACATTGACGGTACAGTGCGTCTCAGCATCGGCGCCTTCAACACCGAGGCCGACATCGACGCCTGCATCCAGGCCGTCAAGGAGATTGCCGCGATGAAGAACTAATTAAGAAAACGTTAATCACGTACACGTAGGGGCGAATAATTATTCGCCCCTACAATTGTATTATGATACAGAATAATCATAACAAAAAATGGGTCGGTCACCTCGCGGTGCTCACCGTCTATATCATTTTCGGGATTAATCCGAACTGCTCGAAGGCGGTGGTGCCGGAGTACATCACCCCGGAGGCTTACACGGCGTTGCGGCTGGTGGTCGGGGCGGCGGGTTTCTGGATCATTTCGCTGTTCACTCCTCACGAGAAAGTCGCCAAGCGCGACATGTGGATGATAGTGTTCGGGGCGGTCTCCCTTTACGGCACGTTGTGGGCTTTTGCTGAAGCAATGCGTTATATATCACCTACTTACGTCTCGCTGATTTCGGCTATGTCTCCGTTGGTGGTGATGCTGATGGCTGCCGTTTTCCTGAAAGAGCCTGTTACCACGCGGAAAGCTTTAGGTGTCTTCTTCGGCATCGTCGGTGCGCTGATGATGATTCTGTTCTCACTTCACGGCGATGTGCATTACAGCAATATCGGTGCCCTGCTCTGTTTCGTAAATATCTTGTTCTACGCCACTTATCTTCTGATTACCCGCGCTATATCCCCGAAATATTCACCCGTGACCATGATGAAGTGGATGTTCCTGTTCAGCGCAGTTCTGAGCCTCCCGCTCGCCATCCCCACCGTGAAAGATTCCCCGATACTCATGGGTACAGCTCCCGCGATGGCCTACGTCAACATGGGCATTGTCGCGCTGTTCGCCACGGTGCTGGCCTACTATCTCCTGCCTGTCGCGCTGCGCCATATCCGCCCTACGACGGTCAGCATGTACAGCAATTTGCAACCCATCATCACCGCCGCCTTGGCTATCGCTATTGGACAGGACGTCTTCACTTGGAACAAACCTATAGCCTTGTTGTTGGTCATTTTCGGCGTGTTTCTGGTCACCACCAGCCGCGCAAAAGACAGCCTAAGTCACTAGGCTAAGCCTAAGTCTAAGTCTAAGTCAAAGTTTTTTATTTGTGTAATTGTCAAAATATATTATCTTTGCCATATTTAAAAGGAATATAGATATTAATTTATAGTTATTGATATTCAGTGAATTATGAAAAAAGCATTATGTTTGATGATGTTGTTGGTTGTGCTGTCGTGGACTTTTTTGCAGGCGCAGAATGACGATTCCGTCCTGATGACAGTGGGAAAAGAGTCCGTCACGAAGTCGGATTTCATCAAAGCCTATCAGAAAAACAGTTCGTTGACGGAGGCGACAGAGGCGGACTTGCGCGAATACCTGCAACTTTACACGGATTATCGGATGAAAGTCCAGGAGGCAAAAGCAATGAGTCTGGATACAGCGAGAGTGTTCCAACGGGAGTGGGAATCCTACAAAAACCAGTATGCCCAACAGTACCTGATTGACACAGAAGTGAGTGACCAGTTGATGGAGGAGACTATTGACAGAGCCCGTTATCATGTGCGTGCTTCGCATATCCTGATTTCGCTGCCCGAAAACGCTACGCCGAAAGATACGCTGACAGCATATCATAAAATATTGAAAATCAGAGATGAGATTGTGAACGGACTGAACTTTAACGAGGCAGCATTCCTCTATTCGGAAGATCCGTCGGCACGCGACCGTGTGAATCCGCAGTCCAATCGTGTGCAGTACGGCAATCGTGGTGAACTGGGTTATTTCTCTGTCTTGGAGATGATTTATCCCTTTGAAACAGCGGCCTATTCAACTCCAGTGGGTCAGGTGTCCATGCCTGTCCGCACGCAGTTCGGCTATCATCTGGTGTATGTGCAGGATAAAATTCCTGCAGTGGCGAAACTGTATGTGTCGCAGATCTTTATCAAAGACACTGCAGCATTGAACATAAAGGTGAACCATGATGCGGAGATGAAGAAATGCGCTGACATCAAACAGAAATTCCAGAGCGGGATTCCTTTCGACAGTCTTGCAGCGGAATATTCCGACGATGCGGCCACGAAAAACAATGGCGGCCACATGGAGCCTTTCGCCCCCAACCGTCGCCCCGGCAACTATGTGCATGCCGCACTCATTCTCAAACAGGGTGAAATTTCTGACCCGGTGCCGTCCTCAATAGGCTGGCATATCCTCCGTCTCGACTCCGTGATTTACACGACGGTAAATGACGAGTTCACTTATATGATAAAAAACAGGCTGGCAAGGGATTCCCGTTCGAAGAAAAGCAAGGAGTCGTTGGTGGAGAAGCTGAAGGTGGAGTATAATTATGAGGAGAAGGGAAAGGCTGCGGCAATGAAATTTTTCTGTAAGAACATGCCGGATAATTATTTCCAGTCAAAGCATATCGCCGTTGACTCTCTGAAGGGAATCGGGAAACTTAAACCGATGTGCTCTTTTGCCGATCAGACGGTCATGGCCAGCGAGTTCGGCCAATATCTCTATCGTTTTCAGGGCGCACAACTGAAAAGCTCCATGGCGAATTTTCTGGATCAAGTGTTCACCAATTTTGTGGGAGAAAGGATTTTGCGTTACGAAAGCACCCAGCTGATGACCAAATATCCCGAATACCGCGACGTGGTGAACGAAGTGTATGACGGCTTGATGATTTATGAGATCAATTCGGCGAAGGTCTGGAATGCCGCTATTGAAGACACTGTGGGCACTCAGCTTTTCTATGAACAGATCAAATCCCAGTTCGCCACCGGCGATTCTCTCAATCCGTACAAGCCTTTCGATGAGGTCCGCGCCGTGGTCATCAGCCAGTATCAGGACAAGCTGGAAAAGGAGTGGGTTGAGGAACTTCACCGCAAGTACCCAGTGAAACTCAACGAGGACGTGTTCCGTTCCATCTTAAAACGATAGAGTGAAACGATTTCTGCCATTACTGTCTGCCGCCCTTCTGCTCTGTGCTTCATGCCGCAGAAACGCCGATCCGGTGGTGGCGCAGGTGTACCAGTACAAGCTGTACAAGTCCGAACTACAGGAAGGTATGCCGGTTGGCCTGTCGCAAGAGGACAGCCTCGCTATGGCAAGGGACTTTATTGACAGTTGGGTGAAGGATAAATTGCTGCTGCATGAGGCTGAACGTCATCTGTCCCCGCGCGAAAAGAACTTTGACCGCGAGATGACCGATTACCGCAACTCCTTGCTGGTGCAAAGATATCTGGATAAAATTTGGATGAAGGACACCGCCAACAATGCGGTCACCGAAGGGGAAATTATGGATTTTGCCCGTTCCTTGGATGACCGATATACGGTTGAGAAGGAGATTGTGCGGGTGAATTACGTGAAAATGCCCACCCGCTCGGACAAACTGCCACAGGTGCGGGAAATCCTTTTTGACGAAACCCGTCGCACCGAACAGAAGGACGCGTTGGTGACCATGTTAGGCGATACCATCGAATATCTCTTGGATGATGACGAATGGCTCTATCTCGATGACTTGCAAAACGAGGTGTCTTTTCAAATCGATGTGCAGAAATTCAATGGACGTGGCAGTGATTTGCGGATAGAGAAGGAGGTGGGGGAGAACACGGTGCTTCTCGTGATTCTCGACTACCGGTCGCAGCGCTCTGTGAATGAGACAAGGGAGGAACGCGCGGCAGCCGGCATGTTACTTACGAACCGGCGACGCACCCAGGTTATCAACCAATATGTGCAGGAACTTTATGACCGTGCTATGAAAGAAGGGAAAATTGTGCAATGATTTGGATTTTGACTTAAACTTATAAAATGATCGTAAAAATATACAACCAGTCCCATAATGAATTACCGGCCTATGCGTCAGAGTATTCGGCAGGTATGGATTTGCGTGCTGATTTGACAGAATCCGTTGTGTTGCAGCCTTTCGAGCGGAAATTGATTCCGACGGGGCTTTTCATCGAGCTGCCCGCGGATTGCGAGGCGCAGATCCGTCCCCGCAGCGGTTTGGCTCTCAAACATGGCGTTACCGTACTCAACAGTCCCGGCACCATTGATGCCGACTACCGTGGGGAAATTCGTGTCATCCTGATCAACCTTTCGCAAGAGTCTTTCGAGATACAGCCAGGTGAACGCATTGCGCAAATGGTGATTGCCCGTTTCCAGCAGGTGGAATTGGTGGAAGTCAATGCATTGGAGGAATTGTCGGACACCGAACGCGGAACCGGCGGTTTCGGTCACAGCGGAAAAAAGTAATTTTGCCGATTATGAGAAAGTTGATGCTTCTGTTGATGGTAACTGCTTTATGGATCACCGGCGTTGCGCAACCGGCGAAGAAGCACAGGAATACGGCTTCCAACACTAGGGAGTCTGTATCGGCGCGTGCTATTACAAAACGGTTTAACCAGGGGTTGCGCTACTATTACACGGCCCAGTATGAGGATGCCATGCAGACGTTCTCCGGTATTCTCATTGATGTCCCCAAGCACGCCCCCTCCTATTTCATGCTCTCCCGTGTGTATATGGGAAGACAACAGTTCACGGAAGCGGAGACGGCATTGAAGCAGGCTGTTAAACTTGACAAAAACAACATTTGGTACCAGATAGAGCTTGCACGATCCTACGTGACGGGGGAAAACTACAAGTCGGCGGCTCCGATGTGGGAGAAAATCTGTCGTGAATTTCCTGACAACACTGAATTTCTGTCTTTTTTGGCCACCTGTTACACGAAAACAGGCGCGTCCGACAAGGCAGCCGAAATCCAGTCTCGTTTAGATATGTTGACGAGGCAGGTCAAAGAGGAAGAACATTCAGAAATCATTCCCGATAATTCAAGTGATGATGACAGCTATAAGTCGCAGGGTCTGACTGCTCTCAAAACACAGCAGTATGGACAAGCGGTGTCTTGTCTCGAAAAAGCCTTGCGGGAGGATGACACGGACTACGACCTATGGAGTGCGTTCGCTGAAGCAGTCGCCAAGTCCGGCCAATGGGGAAAGCTGACCGCGTTGGAGGAAGACCTTACCACACTGTTCCCGCAGTCTGCTGCGTTGCTGTCAGCACTGGCAGACGCCTTCCTGCACGACGGCCATCCGGACAAGTCTGTGGAGTACTACAAACAGGCTTTGTCGTTCGCTTTTGACCCTGACCAGATCCGGCTTATCCGCGAAGGTCTTCACGATGCATACACGCAGATGGGCGATGCCGAAAACGCGGCACGCTACCGCCAATAAGACGACTTTTTTTACCAAATTTTTAATTTTTCCCCGAATCTCTTTATTGATAGAGGTTTAGTGATGCTTTTGGGGTTGTTAACCTGTTGTTGAAAAAAAGCAGGGTGCAAAAAAATATATTAAATTAGTAATATATATAAGAAAAATGTTTATCTTTGCCGTTAGGTTTAATTGTAAAAAGTGGGGAAGTCTATATACGTCCTTTTGGATTCATAAGGTCTTAGATTTCAATATGTTGTAAGCCAACGTGCCCCATGCGACTCCTCTTTTGTGGGGAGGAATAGTGGATTTTGTGCCCATTAAACCGTTAACAATTCATACAAAAATAAAACAGACTAATTATAACACGTGACTCGGCAAGGGGAACTTTCGCAGCATTGGTATGCCTTTAAGGTGTTCTTTAACAAGGTGTTCGAGATAGACCGGGAAATTCGGAAAGGCAAGGTGGAAACTTATTTTCCTGTGGTGAAATCTTATAAGATTTCGGGCGACCATCATCGCATGGTGCAGCGACCGGCCATCTCGTCACTCATCTTTGTCCGGTGTTCCGAAACCGAAGTCTGGGAGATTCAGCAGCAGCTTTACGGACGCGTGATGTTATACACCCATAAGACGGATGGAACCCGGATTGCCTCCCCCATTGACGAGGAGGAGATGCGGGTTTTCAGGCTGGTGACCTCTGTTGAGGATGAACGTCTCCAATATCTTGACGTGGAGAGCGTCAACTACAAGGAGGGACAGCGTGTGAAAGTGCTGGACGGCCCTTACAAAGATTGCGTAGGATACATCAAGCGTATAAAAGGCAATCGGCGACTGCTGGTGGCGGTCGAGGGCCTTGCTCTGGTGGCTACATCCTACATCCCGTCTGTTTTTTTGGAAAGGATAAATTAAAATTATTGTTATATGAAAAATTACAAGTTATACCTGTTGGCCATAGCCTGTTTGTTGTTTGCATCCTGTGCGACCCAAAAGAAAATCAGCTATTTCCAGGATGCCCAAAACGCGGATTCGGCTAAAATAGCCCTCCCTTCTCCAGAGATTCGTCTGAGGACAGAGGACAAGATTTCCATTGTGGTGAACTGCAAAGATCCTGAACTCACCACGCTATTCAATTTGCCATATATATCAAACTATGTGGGCGCCACTGTCTCCTCTAACATGTCTGGAAATCGCGGCGTGTCATGTTACATCATAGATCAGGATGGAAATATTGATTTCCCGGTACTGGGTACCCTTCACATAGCCGGGAAGACCCGTAACGAGGTGCAAGCTTTTGTCAAAAGCGAGTTGATTTCCCGGAATTTGGTCAACGACCCCGTGGTGACGGTGGAGTACGCCAACCTCCAGTATTCGGTGCTTGGCGAGGTGAAAGCCCCCGGGCAGTATAATATTAACTCCGATAAGGTGACTCTGTTGGAGGCCTTGAGTAAGGCAGGTGACATGACCATCAACGGTAAGAGACAGAATGTGATGGTGCTCAGAGCTGACTCGCTGGGGAATGTCATGACTTACAGAGTGGATATGACCTCTATAGACTCGGTGACCAATTCTCCTGTTTACTATCTTTGCCAAAATGATATGATATATGTTGAACCCACCAAAAAGCGTGCCAGGGAATCCACGGCCAACGGTAATGTATTTGCTTCGCCTTCCTTCTGGATTTCTACGGCATCCGCCATCACCACGCTTATCTCCACCATCTTGCTTATCCAACAAAGAACAAAATAGTTGTCAGCTATAATCCATTTTCATTGTTAACATTTAACCCTTTATAAGAGTATGGAAAATCAAAGTCAAATAGTTGAAGAAAAAAACCAAGGAGTGGTACTGAAAGATTGGATCTATATGTGCCTCAACCGCTGGTACTGGTTTCTGATTTCAGTCATCGTCATGCTGGCAGGTGCCACCTTCTATATCTTGAAGACTGCTCCGGTCTATCAACGAACGGCCAAAATTCTGGTCAAGGCGGACAAGAAAGGTAGCTCTGCTATTGACGTATCCGACTTCTCTGATGTCGGATTAATGGCATCCAATGTGAATGTCCAGAACGAGCTTATCACCATACAGTCGATGGACAACAAGATGGAAACCGTCAGACGTCTGAACCTCGATGTGAATTATACGAACGATGGCCTTTTCCGCCCGACGACCCTCTATGATGAGACGCTTCCTGTGAAAGTGGATTTCTTGGATCTGACCGATGACCAAAGTGCCGCATTGGTGCTGAAATTGGATAAGAATCAGGTCGAGTTGTCCGATTTCGTGTTCAAAGGGGAGAGTGTATTCTCTAAAAAGATGACCGTGAAACTTGGCGATACGGTGTCAACGCCCATTGGACGAATCGTTGTTTACAAAACAGACTATTACGAGAGCAAATCGTGGCCGAAAATCAACGTCACTCGTTCCACTATGAATGCAGCCTGCCGCACCCTCTCTTCAAAGATTATGGTGGCGCAGGTGAACAAAGGGGCTGATGTACTCTCCATCAGTGTGAATGATGTCATCAAAAAACGGGCGGATGACATCATTAATATGCTTGTTGCGGTTTACAACGGTAATTGGCTGAAAGACAAAAATCAAGTTACCATCAGTACGTCACAGTTCATAAACGACCGTCTGCAGGTGATTGAGGGCGATCTCGGCAATGTGGATGATGACATCTCCTCCTATAAGAGTGCAAATCTCCTTCCCGATGTAGGGGCGGTTTCTTCGATGTATCTGGGACAGAACCGCGAGGTGGCCAAAAATATTGTGGATTTGAACAATCGTCTGAGCATCACTCGATATATCCGCAACTATCTCGCCTCTGAAGCTAGTCATGACCAACTGTTGCCCGTCAATTCAGGAGTGGACAACATCGGTATTGAAAACCAGATTGCTAATTACAATGAGGTAATGATGCGGCGCAACAGCCTTGTGGCGAACAGCAGCACGAAAAACCCGTTGGTGTTGGAGTTGGACGAGAAACTCTCCGCCATGCGCAGTGCAGTAATCACTTCTCTTGACAATCAGATTACAACATTGAACAAGCTGATACAAAGTGCGGTGTCCACTGAAAAGAATGTGAACGCCCACATTGCAGCAGGCCCCACACAGGCCAAGTATCTGCTCTCCGTGGAACGTCAGCAGAAAGTGAAAGAGTCCTTGTATCTCTACCTGTTGCAAAAGAGGGAGGAAAACGAACTGTCACAGGCGTTCACCGCTTACAATAACAGAGTAATTGAACATCCGAACGGTGGTTCTGCTCCTATCAAACCTAAAAAGTCAATCATTATCTTGCTTGCGCTTATTGCTGGCCTGGCGATACCTGTTGTCATTATTTTCCTGAAAGAGCAGATGAACACGAGTCTGCGCGGACGGGATGACCTCAAAAATGTGAAAATGCCGTTCATCGCGGAAATCCCGCTCACAGGAGAGGCAGCAGCCAAGAACAATCAACGGAAAAACCTGATGCTGCGAGGCCTCTTTGGGAAGAAGAAAGATGATTCGGAAACTAATGCGAAGTTGGCGGAAATTGTCGTGAAAGCGGGTTCCCGAAGTACTATCAACGAGGCGTTCCGTGTCATGCGTACCAATGTGGAGTTCATGTGCAAGGAAGGTGACTGCCATGTCTTGATGTTCACCTCATACAATCCAGGAAGTGGCAAGTCGTTTATCACGATGAATTTCGCCATGTCTTTGGCTATCAAGAATAAACGGGTTCTCGTCGTTGATGGTGACATGCGCCACTGCTCAATGTCGCAGTTCGTGAATGGACCGAAGATAGGTATGAGTAATTATCTGGCCGGTAAAATTGAAGATGTTCGCAGCACACTTGTCCCTATCAATGAGAAACATCCCAACCTGAAAGTGCTTCCTGTCGGAACGATTCCGCCAAACCCGACGGAATTGCTCGCGACAGACCGCTTTGCTGACATGATAAAAGACCTCTGTAAGGACTTTGATTATGTGTTCATCGACTGTCCGCCTATTGACATTGTGGCTGACACGCAGATTATCAGCGGCCTGGCCGACTACACTATCTTCATTGTGCGTGCCGGAAATCTGGAAAGAAGCATGCTCCCCGAATTAGACAAACTCTACGAATCGCACAAGTACAACAATATGTGCATGGTTCTGAACGGTACTTACTCTCACGAAGGACGTTACGGTTACAAGTATGGTTACCGTTACGGCTATCGTTATGGCTACCGTTACGGCTACAGCTATGGCAGCTATTATCATGACGAGGATGACGGCAAATCAAATTCAGCGAAAGCATAGTCATGTTGTTCGGGAAAAAACCTCTTTCTGAAATTTGGGTCGGTGCCACCGATTGCCACTCCCACATTTTACCGGGAGTGGATGACGGGGTTGCGGATATGGAGACCTCCTTGAAAATCCTGGCTGCGTACGAGAAACTTCAGATACGAGAAGTTTGGTGTACGCCTCATATTATGGAGGATGTCCCGAATAAGACTGAGGATTTGAAAGATCGTTTCGCCGAATTGAAAGCCGCCTATCAGGGTCCGGTGCGACTCAACCTGGCTGCGGAGTACATGATGGACGGCCTCTTTTTGGACCGTCTGGAGCAGGATGACCTTCTTACTCACGGTCATGAGGGCAACGCCTTGTTGGTGGAAACCTCTTACTTCACCCCTCCTATGGACTTGCATGGGATACTCAAAACCGTTAAAGGCAAAGGCTATTATCCCATTTTGGCGCATCCGGAGCGTTATCTGTATATGAAAATGAACGATTACGCCCCATTGAAGGAGATGGGGGTGTATTTCCAGCTGAATCTGGCTTCATTAGCGGGTGCATACGGCGAGGATGCTTTGAAAAAGGCACAGAAACTGCTGAAAGACAAAGCCTATAACTTTATCGGAAGCGACATTCACCGCTACCGCCAGATCCAAATTTGGGACTTCCGTATCCCCAAAAAATGGATGCAAAAAGTCCAGGAAATAGGCCTTTAGATTCCACCTACTGTCTCTTCCCTCGACTCTCGACCCTTCAATGTGCTAATCATCATTAATAATTCATAATTAATGAACATCACCGTTGCAGGAACAGGCTATGTCGGCTTGAGTATAGCCACCTTGTTGGCACAGCATCATACCGTCACCGCAGTGGACATAGTACCCGAGCGTGTGGAGATGGTCAATAACAAGAAATCACCCATCCAGGATGATTACATTGAAGATTATTTAGCCCATAAACCGTTGCAGCTTCATGCCACGTTGGACTGGGAGGCCGGTTATTGCGATGCCGAGTTTGTGGTCATCGCCGCCCCGACCAATTATGACAGCACAAAAAACTTCTTTGACACTAGTGCGGTGGAAGATGTCATCGAAAAGGTGCTTAAGGTTAACCCGAAAGCCACCATGGTCATCAAAAGCACCATCCCTGTGGGTTATACGGCTGCCATGCGGGAGAAATTTACGGTTGGGGCACAAAAGCCCAACATTATTTTCGCTCCGGAATTCCTTCGCGAAAGCAAGGCTCTCTATGACAACCTCTATCCCTCCAGAATTATCGTGGGCTATGACCAGGATAATCTTCAATTGGAGGAGCGGGCGCATCAGTTCGCCGCCATCATCAAAGAGGGGGCCATCAAAGAGGATGTACCTATATTATATATGGGTAGCACTGAGGCGGAGGCGGTAAAGCTCTTCGCCAACACTTATCTTGCGTTAAGAGTGTCCTATTTTAACGAATTGGATACCTATGCGGAGATGAAAGGTCTTAACACACAGGATATTATCAACGGTGTCTGTCTGGATCCGCGCATCGGTACGCATTACAACAACCCGAGTTTTGGGTATGGCGGCTACTGTCTTCCGAAAGATACTAAGCAGTTGCTGGCCAACTACGCCGATGTGCCGCAGAACATGATGTCGGCCATTGTGGAGAGTAACCGCACACGAAAAGACTTCATTGCCGACCAAGTGCTGAAGATGGCTGGCTACTATGACTATTTTAACCGTGGCGACTTTGATTCCGCTAATGAGCGGGAATGTGTGATCGGAGTTTACCGCCTCACCATGAAGTCCAACAGCGACAACTTCCGCCAGTCCTCCATACAAGGGGTCATGAAGCGTGTGAAGGCCAAGGGCGCGACTGTCATCATTTATGAGCCAACTCTCCCTGACGGAAGTACTTTCTTCGGTTCACTTGTAGTCAATGACTTGGAAATGTTCAAGTCAAAATCCCAGGCCATTATTGCCAACCGTTACGACACGTGTCTTGACGATGTGTCTGGAAAAGTATATACACGTGACATCTTCAAACGGGATTGACATTAATTTAGACATAGGCAAAGATTTAGATTTACCCCATCAACTCGTATTCATCATTCATAATTTATAATTCATCATTCATAATTTGTAATTGTATGAAAGGCATCGTACTCGCCGGAGGCTCCGGCACCCGGTTGTACCCCATCACCAAAGGGGTCAGCAAACAGTTACTTCCCATTTACGACAAGCCGATGGTCTATTATCCCATTTCGGCGTTGATGTTGGCGGGAATCAGGGACATTCTGATTATTTCCACTCCTTACGACCTTCCCGGATTCCAGCGTTTGTTGGGCGATGGGTCTGATTACGGGGTGCATTTCGAATACGCCGAGCAACCCTCCCCGGACGGCCTCGCGCAGGCTTTCATCATTGGCGAGAAATTCATCGGCGACGATAGTGCTTGTCTCGTCCTTGGCGACAATATTTTCTATGGCAGCGGTTTCACAACGCTGTTGAAAAAAGCGGTGGTGGATGCGGAGGAGAACCGGAAGGCGACCGTTTTCGGTTACTGGGTCAGTGACCCGGAACGCTACGGCGTGGCCGAGTTCGACAAAGAGGGCAACTGCATCAGCATCGAGGAAAAACCCAAAGCCCCTAAGAGCAACTATGCGGTGGTTGGGCTGTACTTTTATCCCAACAAGGTGGTGAACGTGGCAAAGTCCATCAAGCCTTCCGCACGCGGCGAATTGGAAATCACCACGGTGAACCAGGAGTTCCTGAAAGACGGTGAATTGAAGGTTCGCGTTTTCGGGCGCGGCTTCGCGTGGTTGGACACCGGCACACACGACAGCCTTTCAGAAGCCTCTACTTTTGTTGAGGTCATTGAAAAACGGCAGGGTCTGAAAATTGCCTGTCTTGAGGGCATCGCCTATCGAAACGGTTGGATTTCGGAAGAGCGCCTGCGTGAAATCGCCCAGCCGATGCTTAAAAACCAGTATGGACAATACTTGCTCCGAGTTATTGACGAACTCAAGGAAGATGTCACGTCCGATACCTTCCGCAAAAAAAACGCATAATTCAATAAACGTGTAACCCCTAATTCTCAAATATGAAACGAACTATTATCATCACAGGCGGCGCCGGATTTATCGGTAGCCATGTTGTTCGCCTTTTCGTGAACAAATATCCCGAATATAAAATCATTAACCTTGACAAGCTGACCTACGCGGGAAATCTCGCCAATCTGAAAGATGTTGAGGGTAAACCGAACTACAAGTTTGTCAAGTTGGACATCTGCGACTTTGAGGGGGTTTACAAATTGATGCAGGATGAACACGTCGATGGCGTTATCCACCTCGCTGCGGAAAGCCATGTCGATCGTTCCATCAAGGATCCGTTCACCTTTGCGCAGACCAACGTGATGGGAACGTTGTCTTTGTTGCAGGCGGCAAAATTATACTGGGAAGCGTTGCCCGAAAAATGGGAAGGCAAGCGGTTCTACCATATCTCCACCGATGAGGTCTATGGAGCCCTTGAATTAACCCATCCGCAAGGCATTGAACCGCCTTTCAGCACGAAAGCCAGTAGTGGAAAACACCACTTAGCATACGGCGACAAATTCTTCACCGAAGATCTGAAATACCTGCCGCACAGCCCGTACAGTGCTGCCAAGGCGGCAAGTGACCACTTTGTAAGGGCTTTCCACGACACCTACGGCTTGCCGACCGTTGTGACAAACTGTTCCAACAACTACGGGCCGTATCAGTTTCCGGAAAAGCTGATACCGCTGTTTATCAACAATATCCGTCACAAAAAGCCCCTTCCAGTGTATGGCAAAGGTGAGAATGTTCGCGACTGGCTGTACGTGGAAGACCACGCCAGAGCCATCGACCTGATTTTCCATGAAGGCAAGGTCGCCGAGACGTATAATATCGGCGGTTTCAACGAGTGGAAAAACATTGATCTCATCAAGGTCCTTATCAACACAGTCGATTGTCTGTTGGGTAGGGCAGAGGGCGAGGATCTCAGCCTTATTACGTACGTTACAGACCGTGCCGGCCATGATATGCGCTATGCCATCGACTCCACCAAACTCCAGAAGGAATTAGGTTGGGAGCCGAGCCTCCAGTTTGAAGAAGGCATCGAGAAAACCGTCCGCTGGTACTTGGACAACCAGGAGTGGATGGACAATGTCACTTCTGGCGACTACCAAAAGTATTACGAAGAAATGTACCAAAGAAGATAACCTCTTAACCCTCAAGCAGTATGTCAGTATTTAAAGACAAAACCCTCCTCATTACAGGAGGTACAGGCAGTTTCGGGAATGCAGTGTTGAACCGTTTTCTGCGCACCGACATAGGTGAAATCCGTGTTTTCTCCCGTGATGAGAAGAAGCAGGATGACATGCGCCACGACTTCCAGGCTCGTATGCCGGAAGTTGCCAATAAGATAAAGTTTTATATCGGCGATGTTCGGAATAGATCAACTCTAAAATACGCAATGAAAGATGTGGATTACGTCTTTCATGCTGCAGCATTGAAGCAAGTCCCTTCCTGCGAATTTTTCCCGATGGAAGCGGTCAAAACCAATGTGATTGGGACAGACAACACACTTGATGCGGCTATTGAAGCTGGTGTGAAGTGCGTGATATGCCTCTCCACCGACAAGGCGGCTTATCCCATCAATGCCATGGGCATCACCAAGGCTATTGAGGAGAAGATTGCTGTGGCCAAAAGTCGCTACAGTGGCGGCACCAAAATTTGCTGTACCCGTTACGGAAACGTGATGTGCAGCCGCGGATCGGTTATCCCCCTTTGGATCGACCAGATTCGCCATGGCAATCCGATCACTTTGACCGAACCCAAGATGACCCGTTTCATCATGAGCCTCGAAGAGGCGGTGGATTTGGTGCTCTTCGCGTTTGAACACGGACGGAATGGCGATATTCTTGTCCAAAAGGCTCCTGCCTGTACCATCCAGACCCAGGCGGAGGCCGTTTGTGAGCTCTTTGGCGGCAAGAAGGAGGAAATCAAGGTGATTGGCATCCGTCACGGCGAGAAGATGTACGAGACGCTATTGACGAAGGAGGAGTGCGCCAAGGCTGAAGACATGGGCAATTTCTACCGCGTGCCCGCCGATAATCGCGACCTCAACTATGACAAGTATTTCAAGGACGGGGATGTGAAGCTGGTCACAATCGAGGAATTCAACTCCGACAACACCCGACGCCTGAATCTCGAAGAGACCAAGGCAAAGATTGCCTCGCTGGAGTATATTCAGAATGAATTGAATGGTGTGCCGAATATCGTAAAATAGGTTAGAAGAAAGGCAAATAAGTATGAAAATATTGGTGACAGGAGCCAAGGGTTTCGTGGGTAGAAATCTTTGCGCTGAACTGAATAATATAAAGGAAGGCAAGGCTCGTTGCTACGGCGACCTCAAAATCGATGCGGTCTATGAATATGATATTGACTCCAAACCTGAAGAATTGGATGTCTGGTGCGCGGACTGCGATTTCGTGTTTAACCTCGCTGGTGTGAACCGTCCCAAGGAACAGAGTGAGTTCATGCAGGGTAACTTCGGCTTCGCCAGCACGTTGCTTGACTCCTTGAAGAAACATGGGAACAAATGTCCCGTAATGCTGAGCAGCTCACAGCAGGCCAGTCTGACAGGCCGCTTCGGCAATTCCGAATACGGACGCAGCAAGAAGGCCGGTGAGGATCTGTTCCTGCAATATCAGGCGGATACAGGTGCCAAGGTGCTGATTTACCGTTTCCCTAACCTCTTCGGGAAATGGTGCCGTCCGAACTACAACAGTGCCGTGGCCACATTCTGCCACAATATTGCCCGTGACCTGCCTATCCAAGTCAACGACCCGACGGTTGAATTGGAATTGTTGTACATTGACGATCTCGTAATGGAGATGGTGAACGCTCTAAAAGGTCAGGAACATCGTTGCGAGTTCGACGGGTTAGAGGTGATTCCGGATGAGAAAGGCCGTTACTGTCATGTTCCAACAACGCACAAAATCACCCTCGGCAAGATTGTCGATTTGCTCCACCAGTTCTATGAGCAGCCGGTCACGCTCAATATTCCTCGCATTCCCGGCGATTCTTTCGAGAAGAAACTGTATTCCACATATTTGAGCTACCTTCCTAAAGAGAAGGTCGCCTATCCGCTGAAGATGAATGTGGATCAGAGAGGTTCTTTCACAGAACTGGTGCATCTTCATGACTGCGGTCAGGTGAGTATCAATATTAGCAAGCCGGGCATCACCAAGGGACAGCATTGGCACCACAGCAAATGGGAACTCTTCATTGTGGTAAAAGGTCATGGGCTGATTCAGGAAAGAAAGGAAGGTACGGACGAAATTATTGAGTTCGAGGTAAGCGGCGACAACATCCAAGCCGTCCACATGCTCCCCGGCTACACCCACAACATCATCAACCTCTCCAACACCGATGACCTCGTCACGGTGATGTACTGCAACGAAATCTTCAACCCAGACAGACCCGACACCTTCTTTGATCCCGTCTGATGATTTAGGCTTAGACTAAAGTGGTAACAGGTATCTTGACTCTTGACCCTTGACCCTTAACCCTTAACCCTTAACCCTTAACCCTTAACCCTTAACCCCTTCAACACCATGTTCAAATATAACGGCAAATTAAAACTCTTGATTATCGTTGGGACGCGGCCGGAGATTATCCGTTTGGCTGCTGTCATCAACAAATGCAGACAATACTTCGACTGCATCTTGGCACACACGGGCCAGAATTACGATTATAACCTTAATGGCATTTTCTTCAAGGACTTAAAACTTGAAGCTCCGGAAGTGTATTTGGATGCTGTGGGTGGCGACCTGGGCGAAACGATGGGCAATATCATCGCCAAGAGTTACCAGCTGATGGCGGAAATCAAACCGGATGCGGTACTCGTCTTGGGCGACACCAATTCCTGCCTCAGTGTCATCGGTGCCAAACGGCTCCATATCCCCATCTTCCACATGGAGGCCGGCAACCGCTGCAAGGATGAGTGTCTGCCAGAGGAGACCAATCGGCGCATTGTGGATATCATCAGTGATGTGAACATGGCCTACAGCGAACATGCCCGCCGGTATCTGGCCGACTGCGGCCTGCCGAAAGAGCGCACATACGTTACGGGAAGTCCCATGGCAGAGGTGCTGCACAATAACCTCAACGAAATTGAATCCTCAGACATCCATAAACGACTCGATCTCAAAAAAGGCAGGTATATTCTGTTGTCTGCTCACAGGGAGGAGAATATTGACACGGAAAAGAACTTTTTGAGTCTTTTCAGTGCCATCAATGCCATGGCGGAGAAATACGATATGCCGATTTTGTACAGCTGTCATCCGCGCAGCCGCAAGCGTTTGGAAGCGAGCGGTTTCCGACTTGACCCGCGTGTCATCCAACATGAACCGTTGGGCTTTCATGACTACAACTGTTTGCAAATGAATGCTTTTGCGGTGGTCAGCGACAGTGGTACCCTTCCCGAGGAGAGCAGCTTCTTCACCAGCGTGGGACATCCATTCCCGGCAGTGTGCATCCGTACGAGCACCGAGCGTCCCGAAGCCATGGACAAGGGTTGCTTCTTCATCGCTGGCATTGACGAGAAATCGTTGCTCCAGGCGGTGGACTGCGCCGTGGAGATGAACCGTAATGGCGACCATGGCATCCCTGTCCCTGACTATGTGGACGAGAACGTTTCCACCAAAGTGGTGAAAATCATCCAAAGCTACACGGGCATTGTGAACAAGATGGTGTGGCGCAAATAGTATGATGAAAATGCGTATTTTTCTCCTTACTTCTGTTTATCCTTCTCAACACGCCACCCGAGGAACAACACCGGTGGTGCGTTATTTTGCCCAAGAATGGGTGTTGGCAGGGCACGAAGTGCATGTGTTTCATACAGAGTCCGCTTTCCCGAAAGCATTCTATGTGCTCGGGCGCCCGTTTAAGAGAATATTGGATTCGAAACTCGGTCATCTGGTCCCCACTCAAGCACCCAAAGAATATGATGAAACAGTTGACGGTGTTCGTGTCACCCATGTTTCTTTAAAAAAGGTGAAACCACACGGCAGGTTTCCGAACAAGCAGATTCAGAGAATTTTCAATATCATCTCAACCTATATTGAAAAAGAAGGTCTGCCGGATTGCTTTGTCGGACATTGGGATAATCCACAGTTGGAATTGTTACATTTGTTAAAAACTAAATATCATCGTCCCACATGTTTGGTATATCATAGCAATTTGTTCTCACAACTATATGATTGTTATGGGGCAGATACTGATTCTTTGGTGAAAGATGTGGATTTGGTCGGTTTCCGGAATATCACGGCTCGCGCGGCATACGTAGAACAATTCGGCGAACCGACACACGCTTTCGTGGCAGCCTCTGGGGTGTCCCGCCCTTTCATTGAAGCAGGACAGATTACCGAGAAGACTTTTAAGGATATATCAAGATTTGTGTATGTGGGATCATTAATAAACCGGAAGTATCCAACGGCCGTGGTGTCGGCTCTGTTTCAGTCATATCAGCAAAGCCCGTTCGATATTACGTATATTGGCGATGGAGATGACAAAAAACTCGTGCAGCAACGGTTTGATGAATTGGGCTGTAAGGGCAATCTGACGTTTACAGGCTTGATTCCACGTGAAGAGGTGATTCACTATTTGAAACAGTCGGATGTGTTTGTGATGATTTCGAAAGGGGAGATTTTCGGATTGGTTTATCTTGAAGCCATGGCCTTGGGATGTATCACCATTGCCGCCCGTCATCAAGGCATTGACGGCATCATTGAGGATGGAGTGAACGGCTTCCTGTGTGAGGCGGGGAACGTCAACGAATTAGCTTCTATCATCTCAAGAATTCGTAACATGTCTTCAGACGATTTGAACATCATGTCCAAGAAGGCTAAAGAAACGGCGCGTATGTATTCGGATGTGAATGTTGCTGAAAACTATATTCATGAATTAAGCAAAATCGTATTATGAGGCTATCTTATCTGTACGGAAAGCTGATGAAGAAAATACAGGGGACGTGTGTCATCAATAGTCGTATTGACAAAACATCCGTAATTGGAACGAGCTGTAATGTGTTATGGACACAAATGGGCAAGTACTCCTATTGTGGACACGAATGTCAAATTGTGTATGCGGAAATCGGCGCATTTTGCAGTATATCAGATCATGTATTTGTGGGTGGTGCAGAGCATCCGATGAACAGGGTCTCTATGTCGCCGGTGTTTCAAAATACACGTCACAGCGGACCTTCGAAAAGATTTGCGACCTTCGAATCGCCAAAGACAAAACGGACAATCATTGGCAATGATGTGTGGATTGGGCATGGCGTAACTATAAAACAAGGGGTTGTGATAGGAGATGGTGCGGTTATAGGAAGTAATGCTCTTGTCACTAAAGATGTACCGCCATTTGCTGTGGTGGGCGGTGTCCCCGCCAGGGAGATCAAGCATAGATTTTCCCAAGAGGTCATTGACCGCCTCGAAGAAATTCAATGGTGGAATCTGCCTGACAAGAAGATAACAGAAGTCGTGGACCTGTTCAATATTGAGAACCCGACATTGGAAGATCTTAATCGGTTTTTCCCTAAATAACCATACTATTTGCAGAAATCCAATACCATTGACCAAGTGTCAGTGGAATCGCAGTCCACGAAAGTTATTAAACGATATAATGTGCCACGACCTGCTGCCGAAAATGATATAAGACATAAAATACAAAATCAAGGATCAAACTGTCTAAGTTTAAGACTAACTCTAAGTTTAAGTCATAGCAAAAGTCATGAAACTTGTCCTGATTAAGGAAACCAAAATCTCGGTGGATAATCGCGTGGCTCTATCGCCCAAGCAAGTGGCGGAGTTGAACAGGCGGTATCCCGCACACGAGATTGTGGTGCAGTCAAGTGAGATCCGCGCCTTTACGGATGACGAGTATCGTGCTGAAGGCGTGGAAGTGGTGGAGGATATTCGGGATTGTGATGTCTTGTTTGGGGTGAAGGAAGCCAAGGTTGACAGTCTGGTTCCGGAGAAAAACTATTTCTTTTTTGGGCATGTTGCGAAGAAACAAGAATACAATCGTCCTCTGATTCAGGCTCTTGTCAGGAATCATATCACCTTTTGTGATTATGAATACTTGGTGGATGAGAACAACATCCGAGTCTGTTCTTTTGGATGGTGGGGCGGCGTGGTTGGTGTTTACTATACCTTACAGGGCTACGGCTTGAAGTACAAACAGTATGAACTGCCGAAGCCAGAACGTCGTTTCACGTTAAGGCAATTGCTGGATTCTTTGAAAAGTATTCCGCTGCCCAAGGTGAAATTGCTGGTCACAGGCGCTGGCCGTGTGTCTCAAGGGGCGCAATATGTGCTGGAAAACATCGGAGCCCTCAAAATGACGGAAGCGGAATATCTCTCTGACTCGTCTGTTGACACGTTGTCCTATTGCGTGGCCGATGCGGAGCAGTTGGTGAAACGCAAAGATGGCTCCGCTTTCTCGTGGGATGATTTCAAACAAAATGCCGAAAGGTATGAGAGCGACTTCATGCGTTGGGCCAAGAAAACCGACGTGTTGGTGTGCGCTCATTTCTGGAGCTCTGACGCTCCAGTTTATTTATGCGAAGATGCCTTGCGTGACAGAGATATGCGCATCCGTATGATAGGGGATGTGACCTGCGACATAAAAGGAAGCGTCAAATCGACGGTCCGCGCATCCACACATGAAGCTCCGTATTATGACTACAACCCGATGACGGAAAAAGAGGAACCCGCTTTCTCTTCAGAAAAGAATATTACGGTGATGGCGGTGGACAATTGTCCAAACGCCCTGGCCATGGATTCCAGCGAGTGTTTCGGCAAAATGTTGATACCGCATGTGTTTGAGCCGTTGTTGAAGGGAGAGCATTCAGAGGTGATTGAACGGTCCATGATCTTGAAAGAAGGACAATTGACGCCAAGATTTGCTTATTTGAAGGATTTTGCGGGTTGTTAATAATAGAAATAAAGTAAAAATTGATTAAACAACATATTATGAAAATATCAGTAGCAGGAACCGGCTATGTTGGCATGAGTATCGCCACATTGCTTGCACAACATAACGATGTCACCGCCGTGGACGTCGTCCCCGAACGCGTCGAGATGGTGAACAACAAGAAGTCGCCCATCCAAGACGACTACATCGAAGAATATTTGGCCACCAAACCCCTCAACCTCAAAGCCACCCTCGACCAGGAGGCTGGCTACAAAGATGCTGAGTTCGTCGTCATCGCCGCGCCCACCAACTACGACACACAGAAGAACTTCTTCGACACCAGTGCCGTGGAAGCCGTCATCGACGCCGTGCTCAAAGTCAACCCTGACGCCGTCATGGTCATCAAGAGTACCATCCCCGTCGGCTATACCCGCAGTCTCTACGTCAAATATCGGAAGAAAGGGGTTGAAAAGTTCAACCTCTTGTTCTCGCCCGAGTTCCTGCGGGAGAGCAAAGCCCTCTACGACAACCTCTATCCCAGCCGCATCATTGTCGGCATCCCCAAGATCATGGGAGACGAGTTCCGGGAGGAGAACGAGGCTATCAAAGCCCTGACAGACTTGGAATGGCTCACCGAGAGAGCGCATGTCTTTGCCGGTTTGCTCAAGGACGCCGCCATCAAGCAGGATGTGCCGGTCCTCTTCATCGGAATGAAAGAGGCCGAGGCCGTGAAGCTCTTCGCCAACACCTATCTGGCTCTGCGCGTGAGCTACTTCAACGAGTTGGACACCTACGCCGAAATCAAGGGCCTCGACACCCAAGCCATCATCGACGGCATCGGTCTCGATCCCCGTATAGGCATGCACTACAACAACCCGTCGTTTGGCTATGGCGGCTACTGTCTGCCGAAGGACACCAAGCAGTTGTTGGCCAATTACGAGAATGTGCCGCAGAATATGATGTCGGCCATTGTGGAGAGCAATCGCACCCGCAAGGATTTTATTGCCGACCAAGTGTTGAAGATGGCGGGCTATTATGCCTATACGGAAAACAACATCTATGGCACTGAGCAAAAGGCTCCTGTGATTGGCGTGTACAGGCTCACCATGAAGTCCAACTCCGACAATTTCCGCCAAAGCGCCATACAAGGCGTGATGAAGCGCATCAAGGCCAAAGGTGCGCAGATCATCATCTACGAGCCGACTTTGGAAGACGGTTCGACCTTCTTTGGTAGCCTTGTGGTCAACGACTTGGAAAAATTCAAGCACGACTCCAAAGCCATCATCGCCAACCGCTACGACAGCTGTTTAGACGATGTGCGGGAAAAGGTCTATACCCGTGACATCTTCAAACGGGACTAACTTAGACTTAGACTTAGAACTTAGACTTTAACCCTCTAACCTCCCAAGCCTCTAACCTTCTAACCTTCTGACCCTTAACCCCTAACAATGACCGAACTTACAGAACAACAGCATAATGCCCAGATGGCAGACATGAAGTCTTTCGACGAGCAGATGCCCTGTGTCGGCATTTTCTGGTACGACCCCGGGGAGCATGTCTTCTTCGGAGTGCGTAAACAAGAGCTTACGCCGAAGATGGTGGAGGACGCCGCGGAGAAGGGGATGCCTTTCATCAACTATCCGCATCTTCACCGCCAGGTTTGGGCGAAGGAGTTTTTCCGTGCTCAAGCCAAACATGTTGAAACGAAGTTTAAAGGCGATTATACTCAAATACCTCGTGGTCGCGTGGCCTGGACGATCGACAAGTTCATCGTGCTCGTCGGGCGTTGGGCCGAACCCATACAAGACGAACTCACAGAGCTTCTTGAAAAGGAATTCTCGCTGCCGTACTTCGAGTTTGTATATGACGAGCACTGGGATCTCGGCCATGGCTGGTCAGGCGACATGCCGTGAAATCCCCTAACCCTTAACCCTTACCATGGGCGTTTACGAAGAAAATATTATCCCGATAAAGATTTCGCATTTGGCTGAATATGTATCCCGGGTGAAGCGGATTTCGCCGGATGAAGCTTTGGTGTACATTTATCTCAATCCCATGTATGAAAAGCTTTACGACGAACAAGCCAAATGGTGGTACCTCAGTACGGAGGCCTTATATGAAGAGTTTGAGGTTTGGCGCAGACGTCAACGGCTGGAAGTGTCTAAGGCGGAGTTTGAGTTCTATGTTTACTGCCAGGAAAAATACGCTATTGCCAATAATATGAGCGGTATTCGAGTTTGGGCGTTGTTCAAGGAGTCGGGGGTGGATGAATACCTTATGGACAACTATGATTTGCTACACACTCAGGGGACGGAATATGTGTTGGAGGATATTCAGAGGTTCATTAATAGAAGAAAGAGATGAAACTGTATCACGGATCCACGGTAGCGGTCAGAAATCCGAATTTAAGGAAGGGTCGGTCAAACGCTGACTTTGGGAAAGGATTCTATACCACAAGTAATCTGGAGCAGGCCAAACGTTGGGCGAATATCAAGAAAGGACGGGAAGAGGCCGATAGGGGAATTGTTTCAGTATATGAATTTGATGAATCTCTGTTAAACAATCCGGAATGGAACATCTGTCATTTTGATGGCGTTGATGAGACCTGGCTTTATTTTGTGACCGATTGCCGCAAGTCCCGTGAGCACGATTTCGACCTCGTGTTGGGTCCTGTGGCCAACGACAAAGTCTTTACAACGGTTAACCTATTTGAAAGCGGGGCCTTGAGTGCCGAGGCCGCCATCCTGGAACTGAAAGCATATAAAACCTACGACCAGATCTCGTTCCATACTGGAAAGACCCTCAAGACACTTCGGTATGTGGAATCGTTTGAGGTATGATAATATTTTTCCGCAACCCGCAACCCGCAACCTTAACCCTTAACCCCTAACCCAAACGAAGACTACGACTTCGAAGCTCCCAAGCAGCTTGTGCCGATGCAACCCGGCGATGTGCCGGTGACATACGCGGACATAGAGGCGTTGGTGAGACTTTGGGTTAGCACCGAAGATTACGTTGAGCGAGAGGTTGTGGAAGTTTGCGGAGTGGCATAAGAGCTACTATCGTAGCTAAAGTTGAAAGACAATATAATGCGTGTGATTTTCGTTAAATTAAATAGTAAATAACATTTGATGATATGAGAATAGAATTGTTCACTTTGTGTGATGGCGCTTACAATTACAATGGTAAGCTGACCGTGGTGGGTGCCCTTACCACTCTCAATCCCGAAGCGATACCTTGTCGCATAAAACTCGGATTGGCAATGCGCATTCAAGTTGATTCGAAAGATGAGGGCGAAAAAGTGATGACCGTCAGTTTCTTGAACCCTGATGGTGACAAGTTGCCAGTAGATCTCACAGTGAACCTGGATATCAAGCCAACCTCCGAACCGCTGTCTTACATCACCTTCGCTGCTGAATTGCAAGGTTTTCCACTGGAACAGGAAGGCAGCCATCAAGTATCGATAGCCATTGATGGCCAACCGATGGCGACCTATTCTTATAATGTCAAAAAAAGAATGGAATAACATGGGAACGAGCATAGAATACAGAATGACCACCGATACTGGCGAGCAGCTTCATCAGCGTTCGCATGAAGATGGTGTGCGTGTTCTGCTGTCGGCAATGAGGTCGGCTCCCGGCCAAAAGCCATTTGAACTCGACATGAGCAGTTCAACAGACGCCAGCATCTTCAACAGCAACTACGCGTCGTTTAAGGCAGAGAATGAACTTTGCTCGGTAAGCAATGTTGACAATGCCTATTTTCGTGAGATTGTGAAGATGGGTCGTCGTGCCGTGCCTTTTATTTACAAGGAATTATTGAAGGGACCTACCGATTTGGTTTACGCCCTTGACACTATTTTTGACTACCCGGTTCAATATTCGGGCTTTATTCCACTTAAGCAGTCGTGCGATTTATGGATCTCAATACTCAAGAAAACAGAGACAGCCTTATAGGTCATTTCAACGGACTTCGTTCCGACAAGACATTTGAGGTGCACAGCCCGCAGGACCGTGGCTATAATTGCATTGCCTGGGCTATGGGTTTCGATGACCGTTGGGTGGACTATATACTGAACAGTCCTAAAAAATGGTGGCCTAAAGGAGTGGATAACGACTATCGTCCGGAGTCGCTCGTCAAAGCATTCGAGGCCTTGGGCTTTGAGAAGTGCGATGACGATGACGTTGAAGAAGGATATGACAAGGTCGCCTTGTACAAGGTGTCGCCGTTCTATGACCCTTTGAGTCGTAAAATGGTGAAAGAAGGCTGGTCGCATGCCGCGCGTGTGTTGACCTCCGGACAGTATCATAGCAAAGTAGGCGAGTCCTTTGATATATATCATCGTAGCGGAGATGTTTTTGATGGAACGTCCTATGGGAATATTTTCCAGTTTATGCGAAGACCGGTTGAGAAACGAGACATTGTTGAGCGCATCAAGCAGTCTGAGCCTGTGCAGATAACACTTCCTCCAAATCTTGACGACTTGATAATGAAAGTCCTCGCCGGGGGCAAGTTGTAACAGTAGTGCGCTGGATATTCGGTTGAAACTCGTATAGTTGAGGAGGGCTTTAATCTTAATCACATCTAACATCGTTGAGGACCTCCTGAACTCATACAAACCTTCCGACTCTTCTAAAGTGTAGTGTTGAGAGTAGAAAGTAGAGAGTTGTTCAAAAAGTCAAAAGTTGATAGGCGGAGAAATATCATACATCAACCTTCATACATCTCAAAGCACTCGGGAAACTTTTAAAAACAGACATTGAAAAAAACATCTCTCTTGAATTACTAATTGTTGAAGAATATGAACGGAAAGAACAAGTACATCATTTGGACTATTTTTATCTTTGCGGCATTGGTCTTATTTCTATTGGCAGGATTAATAAACAATGCATTATGGAAAGATGTGGTAAAAAGTGTGGCTGCCGCTCTGCTGATTAGTGGCACTTTTTCTGTCCTTCATTCTGTTATTGAGAAAAGAGAGGAAGAATCATACTTTGCAAACCTGTTTGCCATATCAACATCCATAAAGGAAAGTGGTTTGCTCGATATAAAGACAGATTCAAAGGAATATTCCTTTAAACCTGTTCTGAAGAAATCCAAAAAGTTTGCTGCAATAATGAATGACGGTCGTACTTGGGTCAATCAATATTATACCGACCTGATTGAAAGAGTGAATACAGCAGGTACAGAAACGGAGTTCTTTCTTGTGGATCCAGAAGGCTTGTTTGTACCTGCGTTAGCTAAAAAGACAGATTATAAGGAAGATAAGCTGAAGGAGAAAATAGGAGAATGTGTTGAACTGTTGAAGAAACTTTATGAAGAAAGTGATAAGAAAGGCTCTTTGGCTATTACATACCTAAAGAATTATCCTACACAATCTCTGTATTATGCAGATGATGAAGTTATTGTGACTCCCTATCAAGTTGCATGTGGTAGAAATAAGGTTCCAGTATATGTATATAGCTACAAGAGCGGACATGAATCGATAGGTAATTTTTTAGTAAAAGACTTAAGAAATGTACGTGCAGAAAGTCGAATGGTTTGGAATAATGGACAAGAATTAAGAATAGAGAAAGAATGAAAGCAAAAGTTCAGTATAATGATTTTGTAGGGACTGCGGCAGCAGATATATCCGATTATTATCTTAACTCATTAAACAAGTATCTTGAAAAAAAGTATTCCAATTATGATTCGGAAAGGTTCTACTGTGTGGGTTGTGAAATCTATACAGCTTATGGGCAGTATCCCTCCGTTCGTTTTATTTGTCGCGATATAGAGAATAATTCTTACCATCAGTTCCTACCGGAACAAGATATTTCTTTAGTAGATTTCTTTGAACTATTTAAGCGCTTTTCCATAGTGATAGGACAGAGTATTGATAACATAGAGATAGATGAGAACGAGAGTACAATCCTAAAGAGTGTCGAAACAGAAGAATAATAGTTTATGATAGCGATTTTTGATACAAACAGCTATAGAGATCTGGTGGCAGGTATTGATGCTGCCGACGTTGAGCCTTTGATGAAAAAGCTGCTGGCACTTGAGTCAGCAAAAGGCATTACGGCATTGATGAGTACCATCGTGGCTGAAGAAATCCTTGGTCATCTTCTTGATGACGAAAGTACCAGGACGTATAGGGCATGTGTTAAGGCCACGAAAGCGTTGTATATGCACTGCGGTGATGAGCATCAGTATCGTCTTGTGCCATCACCGCAGACACAATTGGCAAAAGAGTTTTTTGGAGTTGAAAGCAAGAAGTTCATAGACACCCAGCAAGCCATTGCTCTCACAGCGTTCGAAATTTCCAAGGACTTAACAAAGGATAACATCAGCCGGCATGAGGAGACACTAAAAAAGATAAAGTCGCATTTGCGAGATTCAGAGAAAGAACTCGCTAATGGGGTGTTAGACATGGGCCGTAAAATGGATTCTTCATACACTGATTGGAACCTATTTGTGGGCAATCAAAGTATGCGTACAAAGTATCTTAATTTTATTAAATCTGAAAAATTTAGGATTGAGATTTCTGCTATATTTTTGTCAGCAGTAGGAATTAATCTTGAAGTGGAAGGATTAATATCAACACCAACTCAGGAAGAATTCCACAAAATGGTACAGGACTATATGCAACGCTATGAAGCCCCCATTAATATGCAGGCATTGTTTTATGAGTTAGTTTTACAGCCAGGTTTTGATGTTACGAAGAATTCTCATGCCAATTTTTTATGGGATACTCAGATACTTCATGTCGCTGGTCATTCCATCTCTGGTGACGATATAATCCTTGTTACCTCTGATAAGGCAATGATTAGACAGGCAAATAAAGCAATAGCTGGGAGGGTGTACACGTTAAATGAATATAGGACATTCGTAGGATTATAGCATTAGACTATTGTAAATAAATGATGAAGTAAAGATAATACACAGATTATCAATATTTTATGTAATCGCAAAAAATACATCATACATCTAACATCTAACATTTGCAGCATCTCCCACTCTTCCTGCTCTCCGCAACCGCTTCAGAAGGCAGAAACCCCTTCCGCCCACCCTTGAAGCCCTAAACATACGGCAAGCGGGCATTCCGTTGCCCTCTCAAATAAAGCTCAACTATCTACCCGTTCGCCCTCGTCCTCAAAAACAGAAAAAACTTCAATACAAATCTTCTGCAACTACGAAAAAATACACCAACCCCACTAACCCTTACTCCTTAACCCTTAACCCCCTAACCCCTTAACCCATCCCATGACTATTCTCGTCACCGGCTCCGCCGGCTTCATCGGCGCCAACCTCGTACTCAGACTGCTTGACAGTGCTGAGCCACTCCATGTCGTAGGGTTGGATAACTTGAACAGCTATTACGACCCTTCGCTCAAAGAGTACCGATTAGATCAGATACAGCAAAAAGCCAAAAGCCAACAGACAATAGCTGGACATTTGTGAAAGGCTCCATCGCCGATCGCGACCTCGTCAACCGCCTCTTCGCTGAATACCATTTCGACATCGTGGTGAATCTCGCGGCTCAGGCTGGCGTGCGTTACAGTATCGAGAATCCAGACGCTTACATTGAGAGCAACATCATGGGCTTCTACAACATCTTGGAGGCCTGCAAGCACAACCCTGTTGAGCATTTGGTCTATGCCAGCTCCAGCAGCGTCTATGGCGGCAATAAAAAAGTGCCGTTTAGTGTGGATGACAGGGTTGACAACCCCGTGAGCTTGTATGCGGCCACCAAAAAGAGTAACGAACTCTTCGCCCATTGTTACTCCAAACTCTACAATATTCCGACTACTGGGTTGAGGTTCTTTACGGTTTATGGACCTGCCGGCCGTCCGGATATGGCCTATTTCGGCTTTACCAACAAGCTACTGAAGGGTGAAACCATACAAATTTATAACTACGGCAACTGCCGCCGCGATTTCACCTACGTGGATGACATCGTGGAAGGCATTGTCCGTGTGATGGCCAAAGCCCCTGAAAAGAGGGTGGGGGAGGACGGTCTGCCCATCCCGCCATATAAAGTCTATAACATCGGCGGTGGCCAGCCCGAAAACCTTCTGGACTTCGTGCAGACTTTGCAAGAGGAATTGCTCCGTGCTGGTGTGTTGCCGGAAGACTACGACTTTGAGGCCCACAAGCAGCTCGTGCCTATGCAGCCGGGCGATGTGCCAACGACGTATGCAGATGCTACGGTTTTGGAGAGAGATTTTGGCTTCACCCCGAAGATTACGTTGAGAGAGGGATTGAGGAAGTTTGCGGAGTGGTACAAGGAATATTACGGATAGTACTTGAAACTAGTTAATTATCTATGAGAAATCTTAGGATAAAAAACATAGGGCCTATCTCCCATATTGACATGGAAGTGAACAGTGTCAATATGATAATCGGGCCGCAGAGCAGTGGAAAGAGTACCATTGCCAAAATACTTAGCTTCTGTCTATGGCTCGAAAAAGACATTATTGCCCATCAGGATAAAGAGTATGTGGATGCAGTGTTTGTCCAAGAGCAGTTGCTTGACTATCACAAGATAGACAACTATCTTAACGAAGGTGCTTTCATCGATTATCAGGGCGAATATATCACGTTTCGGTTTAGCAGCGTAAATGATTTTTCTGTTGAATTTACGGAGAAGTTCTCTGAAAGCGTTGTTGGCAAGGTCGCTTACATCCCGGCAGAAAGAAACTTGGCGGCAATTCCTAATGTCTCATCATTGGCACTCCCCAAGTACTATGTGCGTGACTACCTCTTTGATTGGTTCAATTTCCATTCCAAGTTTGAAGAGAAAAACAAAGTGTCCATTTTGGACTTGGGCGTGAGCTATTACTATGATGATGAAAGAAAAAGTGATATTGTCAGACTTGATAATGGCAAGGAATTGAAGATTGATGAGGTTTCAAGCGGGCTCCAGTCGCTTATTCCTCTTATGGTTTCATTGCAATATGTGACCAAATGGGTTTTTGAGCATAAGGAAGACATTTCTTTCGACAAGAATTCCGTCTTGTCCAAAGCATTAATGCGCGCACTTTCGCCGGATATTGATAGTGAACACTTAAAAGAAGCTCTTGCATTACCCAAAATGGTAGCTCAATTGCAAGAAACACTTAAATTAATCATTGATAATGAGTTGTCGGGGGAATTAAAGCCGGAGTTCCAGAATATCTCAAAACTGAATGAGCGCATAGAAAGGCCACATTATGTTAGCCTTGTAATTGAGGAACCCGAACAGAACTTGTTCCCGAAAACTCAGGTGACGCTCGTCTATGAGCTGCTCAAGATGCTAACCAGGAAAGATGACATACTATTGATGACCACCCATAGCCCCTACACTCTTTATGCCCTAAACAATTGCATACTGGGCTATAAGGTGAAAGACGTGATTGACGATGACGAAAAAGAAAAGTTGTTGAGTCGCGATTCGTGGATTGATGGCGACAGGGTGTCGATTTGGCAGATGTCGGAACAAGGGACGCTGAAAAGCTTGAAGGACTCGCCGGCAGGACTCATCGGGAAGCACTATTTCAACGATGTTATGAAGGAGACTCTTGACGAGTATCACATAATGATTGACTATCTGGAGCTATGAGGAGGCAAACAATAGTTGAGAAGTTGTCGTCACATGCCGATTGCTTCAAATCCATACTATCGGCCACCATTTATATAAGGGACTACAAGTATCACGACCTTGCGGCAGACATTCAGAACAGAGGGATTGTGGTTGATGACAATCCGGATCCTGAATGGGCATCGGTTGTTTTGGAAAATGCCATGCCTGACCGTCTTGCAATTGACACTGACTGTTTCCCTGAAAATGCATTGCCCAACGAAGAGGCAGGAAGCCATGCCAGTCAATGTGAGTGTGTGATTTTTCCGGCCGACGGTAACGATGAAGATTGGCTGTTGTTCATCGAAACAAAATACACTGATAGCGAGGAAGTGGCGCAGAAAGAAGACGTGAACTATCCGAAGAAGATGTTCAGCCAGATAAAGAGTACTGTGAACTATTTCCGTCAGAAAGGTATTATAGCTTCAGACAAGCGGGTGCATGCCATCATGTCGTATCCTAAACTGCTGGAACCTTTTGACAGTTGGAATATTCCGTTGGAAGACGTGAATGAGGAAACTGGCGATGTGTTGCAACTTACAACAGAAGAGATTATGCAGCGTTACAAAATTCATCTACGTCCTACGAATCATGCGCTGATAAAAAGTGCCAAGCGAATAAAGTTGGGATAGAACACCTACGGCAACTGCCGCCGCGACTTCACCTACGTGGACGATATTGTGGAAGGCATTGTCCGCGTGATGGCAAAAGCCCCAGAAAAGAGGGTGGGGGAGGATGGTCTGCCCGTTCCGCCGTATAAGGTTTACAACATCGGCGGTGGCCAGCCCGAAAACCTGCTGGACTTCGTGCAGACTTTGCAAGAGGAATTGCTCCGTGCTGGTGTGCTGCCACAGGATTATGATTTTGAGGCGCACAAGGAATTTGTTCCGATGCAACCTGGCGATGTGCCGGTGACGTATGCGGACGCTACGGCCTTGGAAAAGGACTTTGGGTTTGTGCCGAAGATTACGTTGAGAGAGGGGTTGAGGAAGTTTGCGGAGTGGTATAAGGGATATTACAGATAATATTCTTGTTCTTTACTTGTTTCCTCAATTTGATAACTTGAACTAAGAGCATAAAACCTTAAACAGAAAAACAATTAAACATAAATAATTATGATCAACGTAGGAATTATCGGATGTGGCTTCGTGGGTGGAGCGTTGAAAGATTGGTTGGAGCACAACAACCCAGAATGCAAACTTTTCATCAGCGACCCTCCGAAGGGATATTATGATGATTTGAGCAACATCGATATTGCTTTCCTACAGATACATGTCCCTACCGAAGACGACGGCACGCAGGATCTCAGACTTATGAAGGAGCTGATCTGTAAGCTCCCTGACGTACCAGTGTTTGTCCGCACCACCATTCTTCCTGGCACCAGTGACCGCCTTTCGCGCGAAACGGGACATCGTGTGTACTTCATGCCTGAGTTCCTTACCGAACGCACGTATATAGAGGACTTCAAGAAGCAGACCATGGTGTTCACCGGTGCTCATGAGTTGCTTACAAAGATTTTTGTCGGAAAGAAGTTTACCGTCATGACCTCCTTTGAGGCCGAACTCACCAAATACATGCACAATGTGTTTGGCGCCTACAAGGTCACCTACTTCAACGCTTGCCGCGAGTACTGCGAGCAGATGGGTGCAGACTGGCGCAAGGTGCATACCGGTATCCTCCTGTCGGGTTATATCAACGATACCCACACCTACGTTCCCGGACCAGACGGCAAGTATGGCTATGGTGGCAAGTGTTTTCCAAAGGATGTGAATGCCTTCGCCAAGATGACGGAGGGCACGCCTCTCGGAACGCTTTTGGAACATCTTCATGAACTTAATGTTCATTTTCGTGGGGTAGAGGAGCATATATAAAAAAATTGATTTACGATAGAGATATGTTCAATTTAGACAAATTCATCGCCGACAGCGTCATCCATCGTCCATCAAGTATGTTTGAGGACGATATACAAACCAACGCTGCTCGGCTGACTCAAGAAATAGAAGGCAAATCCGTCTGCGTCATTGGCGGTGCTGGAAGCATCGGCTCTTCCTTCATTAAAGCCGTGCTGCGTTTTAGACCAGGAAAGTTGGTGGTCATTGACCTCAATGAGAATGGATTGGCCGAGCTGACTCGTGATATCCGCTCGACAGAGGGACTATTCGTGCCACAGGAATACCGTGCCTATACGCTGAACTTTGCCGACCAGATTTTCACAAGGATTTTCCGCGAAGAGAAAGGCTTCGACATCGTGGCCAACTTCTCTGCCCACAAGCATGTGCGTAGCGAGAAGGACAAATACTCGGTGCAGGCACTCATTGAGAACAACGACAT
>JAEEKL010000221.1 GCA_016282395.1 Bacteroidales bacterium | reverse complement strand
TCCAGATCCTGCATGTTCACAAAGGTGCAGTCCACGTTGAACTTTTTAAGGTAGTTGTTCAGGAAGGCGAAGGTTCCGCCGTAGGTGGTCATGCTGGCGACAATGTGGTCGCCGCTCTTCACCTCATGCAGCAGTGCGCAGGTGATTGCGGCCATGCCTGAGCCGGTGCACCATGCGGACTCCGTGCCCTCCATGGCGGCCAAAGCCTGGCAGAGGGAGAGGTTGCTGGGGTTCCAATGGCGGGAATAGAGGAAGTAGCCTTCCGTCTCACCGTGGAATGTGTCGGTCATCAGATGTGCCTTCGGGAAGGTGAAGGTCGCGCTGTCGCTGATTGCGGGGTTCACGCCGCGGCAGGCGTCCCTGCCGTCAAGGCGCTGGATGTTGGTTGCGGGGTCAAAATTCTTCATAATGGATAACTGTGTTAATTATTATTTTAATGTATTTTAATTAGCGTTTAATTCAGTTGAACGGAATCCTTTTATGTTTATTGTCCGAAATTGTATTTTTTTTCTTGAAAACTTTGCCGTCCGTATCCGGAAAACATGTACTTTTGCATTTTACAAAAGTAGATTATGGATTTCAAAAGTTTTCATAAGGAGCATCCCGTTTGGGCGGACATCATTCAGGCCGCACTTCTCTCAATCCTGCTGGTTGCAGTCATCATGCTGCTGCTGCGCTGGTTCACCCGGCATGGTAAGGAGTATGAGGTTCCGGACATGTGCGGAAAAAGCTTTGCGGAGGTTGAACAGTTCCAGCATGAGGGTAACCGCCATCATTTCAAGTTTTTAGTAAACGATTCTGTATTTGTGCCCGATGTGGATGGCGGTACGGTGATGAGCCAGGATCCCGCACCCGGGCAGCTGGTCAAGCGTGGCCGTAAGATCTATCTTTCCATCTCGACACTTAATCCGCCGCAGGTGGAGATGCCGAACCTGATAGACCTTTCGCTACGGCAGGCTGAGAATTTGTTGAAGACAAACGATTTGAGACTTGGGCAGGTTGTCTACAAACCCAGTCGCTATGTCAATGCGGTGCTGGAGCAGCGCTACAAGGGGCGGATTATCCGGCAGGGGACACGTCTGCCGTATAACTCGGAAATCACTCTTGTGGTCGGAAAAGAGTCCGTTCAGGAGGATGAAATGACCGATTGGCCCTGATCAGATTTTGCGGAAATTTTTGGCAAATCCTTCTAAATTTTTTAACCGGTGACGGTTGAAAAAGATGAAAAAGTGGACAAATATGGTTGTTGTTGATTTGTAATTTTCTGAAAAACAAATAAATATCACTAAGAAAAAATATTTGAAAAAATAGTATCGTTGTATTTGAAACTGTTGTACATTTGCAGTCCGATTTCAAGGGCTCCTTGGGGTTGAAAACGATGCCACTGTAGCTCAGTTGGCCAGAGCAGCTGATTTGTAATCAGCGGGTCGTGGGTTCGAATCCCTCTAGTGGCTCAAAAAAAGTTCTTTGAAGGTTTGTCACCATTATATATAATGGTATAAATGGGTGAATCGCATAGTGGCAATTGCAACAGACTGTAAATCTGGCCTCGGATGAGTTCGGTGGTTCGAGTCCACCTTCCCCCACCAAGCACTGTAGGAGAGGTGAAAGCCTCTCTTGTGTTATCTGCGGAAGTAGCTCATTTGGTAGAGCGAAAGCCTTCCAAGCTTTAGGTGGCGGGTTCGAGCCCCGTCTTCCGCTCCAAGAGTGCCGTTGTAGCTCAGTGGTAGAGTACATCCTTGGTAAGGATGGGGTCACGAGTTCAACTCTCGTCAACGGCTCCAGTTTTGTCTTCATGCGCGAGCGAAAGTGAGAGCATAAAGATATAATTGTGTTTTAGAAGTTAGAATTTAGAAGTAAGAAGTTAGAATTAGAAAGTAATAACACCCTTTAAAACTGTTACAATATGGCAAAAGAAAAATTCGAACGTTCCAAAGAACATGTGAATATTGGAACGATTGGTCATATCGACCATGGTAAGACAACCTTGACCGCAGCTATCACGAAAGTGCTGGCCGAAGCCGGTTTGTCTGAGTTCAGAAGCTTCGATTCTATCGACAACGCTCCCGAAGAGAAAGAACGTGGTATCACCATCAATACGGCCCACGTCGAGTACCAGACCAAGAACCGCCACTATGCACACGTGGACTGCCCGGGTCACGCGGACTACATTAAGAACATGGTTACCGGTGCTGCCCAGATGGACGGTGCCATTCTGGTGGTTGCCGCCACTGACGGCCCCATGCCTCAGACCCGTGAGCACATCCTGTTGGCCAAGCAGGTCGGTGTGCCCAAGATGGTTGTTTTCATGAACAAGGTCGACATGGTCGACGATGAGGAGCTGCTGGATCTCGTTGAAATGGAAATCCGCGACCTTCTCTCCTTCTACGGCTATGACGGCGACAACACCCCGATTATCCGTGGTTCCGCTCTTGGTGGCCTGAACGGCGAGCCGAAGTGGGTTGAGAAGATCATGGAGCTCATGGACACTGTTGACAGCTACATTCCGCTGCCTGTCCGTGACCGCGACAAGGACTTCCTGATGCCTATCGAGGACGTCTTCTCCATCACAGGTCGTGGTACCGTTGCTACCGGCCGTATCGAGTCCGGCGTCATCAAGGTTGGTGACCCTGTCGACATTATCGGTATGGGTGCCGAGAAGCTGAAATCCACCGTTACCGGTGTTGAGATGTTCCGCAAGATTTTGGACGAAGGTGAAGCCGGTGACAACGCAGGTCTGCTTCTCCGTGGTATCGACAAGGACGAAATCCGCCGTGGTATGGTTATTGCCAAGCCGGGTTCCATCAAACCTCACAAACACTTCAAAGCCAGCATCTATGTTTTGAAGAAAGAGGAAGGTGGCCGTCACACCCCGTTCCACAACAGGTATCGTCCCCAGTTCTATTTCCGCACCACTGACGTGACGGGTGAAATCACTCTTCCGGAAGGCGTGGAGATGGTGTTGCCGGGCGACAATGTGACTATCGAAGTCAACCTGATTTCTGAAATCGCACTGAACATGAACCTCCGTTTCGCCATGCGTGAAGGCGGACGTACGGTGGCCTCCGGTCAGATTATCGAAATCTTAGACTAAGATATATTAATTAAATGTAGGAAAGGGCGTTTTCACCATGTGCCCTTTCCTATTCAGGAGAATAGTTCAAGGGTAGAATAGCGGTCTCCAAAACCGTTGATGAGAGTTCGAATCTTTCTTCTCCTGCCAAGTAGAAACTTCTAAGATACAGGTACACAGATGAAGAAGATAGTTAATTATTGCAAGGAATCCTATAATGAGTTGGTTCATAAGGTGACTTGGCCCTCCTGGGAAGAATTGCAGAGCAGTGCAATCGTGGTCAGTGTGGCCGCTTTGGTCATTGCATTGGTAGTGTTTCTGATGGATTTTATATTCGGTATACAGCACATCGGCTTCGGAACCTTTGTGTGGAAGGGTTTGTTGGGATTTTTCTACGGTGCATAATACAAAATACGAAAGTGTCCGGGTACCTTGCTTCCCAAGTCATTGAGGTGCCTGTCACAATTTATAATTCTGTTTGATCAACGTTAACGGATACAGGCTATGAGCGAGACGAATTTAAAGTGGTATGTGTTACGAACCATAACGGGTCATGAGAAGAAGGTTAAGCAACACATTGAGACAGAAGTTGCGGGCCGGAATTTTCAGGACTACGTTTCGCAAGTACTGATTCCGATTGAAAAGGTGTATCAGGTCCGGAATGGAAAGAAAATCTCGAAAGAGAAGAATTTCTACCCGGGCTACATCTTCGTTGAGGCAGATTTGTCACAGGGCGAAATCAAGCACCTGCTCCGGCAGACGCCGAGTGTGCTGGGTTTCCTCGGTACCGGCAACGAACCTGAGCCTTTGCGTGAAAGCGAGGTGAAACGTTTGCTGGGCAAAGTGGACGAACTGATCGAAAACGAGGAGGAGATGGTATATTCTTTCATTGAGGGAGAGTCCATTACCGTGATCGACGGGCCTTTCAACAATTTCAGC
>JAEEKL010000220.1 GCA_016282395.1 Bacteroidales bacterium | reverse complement strand
TATTGTAGCAGACCAGCTTACCAAGCAGTTCGGAACGTTCACTGCCGTGGATCACATCAGCTTCCAGGTGAAGCGCGGTGAGATTTTCGGCTTTTTGGGCGCCAACGGGGCAGGGAAGACCACGGCCATCAAGATGATGAGTGGGCTGCTACTTCCTACGTCGGGGACCGCCACCATCGCGGGTTATGACATCCTCACCCAGTCGAAACTCATCAAGAAACATATCGGCTACATGAGTCAGCGCTTCTCCCTGTACAACGACCTGACGGTCTTCGAGAACATGCAGCTCTTCGGCACTATCTACAAAATCCCGCGCAAAGAGCTCAAGGACAGGATCTACGAAAGTCTCCGCAGCCTCGACATGGAACGGCAGGCCAGTACGTTGGTCTCTTCCATCCCGCTCGGCTGGAAACAGAAGCTGGCGTTCGCAACGGCCATCCTCCATCATCCGGACATTGTGTTTTTGGACGAACCGACCAGTGGCGTTGACCCCATTGTGCGCCGCGAGTTCTGGAAACTGATTTATCAGACTGCATCCCAGGGGGTTACCATCCTGGTTACCACCCACTACATGGACGAGGCGGAGTATTGCAACCGCATCTCCATCATGTCGGACGGACAAATGAAACTGATCGGCACTCCCAGCGAGTTGAAGGAGCAGATGGGGGTAAGTAGCGTTGACGAAGTGTTTGTGAAATTTGTGAACCGTTGATTATGAAAGAGTTACAGATGATATTGAAAAAGGAGTTTATCCATATTTTCAGGGATAAAATCACGCTCTTTCTGGTGCTGGCTATGCCTATCGCGTTGGTGCTGCTTTTCGGCTTCACCATCAGCTCTGAGATCCGCAACGCGAAAATATCCGTGCTGGACCAGGCAAACGATTCACAGTCCAAACAGCTCTGCAAGAAATTATCCGCTTCGGGCTATTTCCAAATCGTCTCTTATCCGGGCAGCGAGCAGGAGGCGGACAGCGACTTCAAACTGAAGAATATCAAGCTCGCACTGGTCATCCCCTCGCATTTCGAGGAGTCTCTGTCGCGTGAACATACCGCCACGCTGCAGGTCATCAACGATGTTTCCGACTTGAATGTGGCCTCCATCCTGAACAATTACGTCCGCGCCGTGGTCCACGATTTTGAGAGCGACTACAATGCGACAACGGGTATGTCGCAGAACTTCACTATCAACACCAAGATGCTGTACAATCCGACTTCGAACAGCGTCTATATGTTTGTGCCGGGCATCATCACGCTGATCATGATTTTGGTGACGGCGCTGATGACCTCCATCACGCTGGCTCGCGAAAAGGAGACTGGCACGATGCGGATGCTCCTGATTACCCCTGTCAGCAAAATCCACATTATCATCGGGAAAGTTATTCCCTACATGATAATTTCCTTTTTGAGTACCATTATCATATTGGTTATCAGTGTTTTGGTATTCAAAATGCCGATTAACGGCAGTATTCCCTTCCTGTTGTTCCTTTGTGTCATTTTCATGATGACGGCCGCATCGTTCGGAATGCTGATTTCCTCGGTCAGCACCTCGCAGTTGGATGCCATGATGATCACGATGATGGGGCTGTTCCTGCCCACCGTTCTGCTGTCGGGCTTTCTTTTCCCGCTGAACAGCATGCCGTTGTTCTTCCAATGGTTGGCAAACATTTTCCCTGCCAAATGGTTTATTCTCGCCATCAAGGATGTGATGATCAAAGGTTCCGGTTTTATGGACATCTGGCGGTATATGCTGGTGCTTTTCCTGATGGCAGTCGTTTTCATTACGTTCAGTATCAAACAATTGGATAAAAGAAATTGATTATGAGGACGATATTGATACTAATAAAGAAAGAGTTTTTACAGGTGTTCCGCAATCCGTTGCTGATCAGTATTTTGGTTGTGGCTCCGTTGGTGCAGTTCGTGATTTTCCCCTTCTGTGCCGACTACGAAATCAAGATGCTGGATATCGCCTTCATTGATAACGACCGTTCTTCTGTTTCCAAGGATATTATCAATACGTTTAACTCTTCCGGCTATTTCATCCCTCACGGTGTGCTGCAAAGCCAGTCTGAAGCGGAGGAGATGATGCGGCACGACAAAATCGACATCCTGATTGAGATCCCGGCGCGTTTCGAGCACGACTTATACACCGGCCAGCCGACGCAGATCAGTTCCACGGCCAATGCCATCAACACGGTGAAGGCCGGTATCGGAACGGGTTATGTGCAGGAGGTGATTGGCGAATATATGCGCCAATTCGCTGAAATGAACAAAGTTCCTGATCAGTTCGGAACCAGAAATGCGGAAATCAAGCTGTCGAACGTCTATTGGTACAATGAACAGATGAACTACAAAAACCTCATTGTGCCTGGCATTCTGGTGATTTTGGTCACACTGATCGGTTGCTATGTTACAGCTCTTAACTTGGTGAGAGAAAAAGAAATAGGAACTATAGAGCAGGTGAATGTCACCCCGATTCGACGCTGGCAGTTCCTGATTGGGAAAATGATTCCTTTCTGGATATTGGGTATGGTCGAGTTCAATGTGGGTTTGTTTATCATGAAAATTGTTTTCGGCATTACCGTGCAGGGAAGCATCCCTATGTTGTTAGGTATCACCGCCATTTATCTGTTAGTGATGTTGGGGCTGGGTTTCTTCATCTCCAGCGTGGCGGAGAACCAGCTGCAGGCCATGTTCATTGTGCTGTTCCTGTTCATCGTGTTTGTGCTGCTGAGCGGCCTGTTCACGCCCACAGAGGGAATGCCCGACTGGGCGCATCATATCAACTACTTCAACCCCATGTCCTTCTTCATGGAGGTGATTAAAAAAGTGGTGCTGAAAGGCGGCGATTTCCCCAGTGTTCAAACGGAAACCATAGTGCTCTCCGTGATGGCTGTGGTCATCAACACCGGTGCCATTTTGAGCTACCGCGAAAGCAGCAAGTAGTGATTAATCCAACGTCTCACGTCCAACGTCTTACGTCTCAAATAGGACGAAAAAACAAACTAATCCTGATTATTCTCTTTTAAGATTCTCCTCCATTAGGCTGTCGGAGATGGCTTGGAGCGAGTCGGCGACACGCGCGAGGCTGTCCTGAAGGTCCCATTCGCGGAACCGGGCTTCGTTGCGGTAGAAAGCGACCATCGGCTTCTGCTCGAACGTCATAATGTGCATGGCGGTGTCGGGCGGCCAAGTGCCGTTGCGCAGCTGCGTGATCGGAATCTGATTGCAGTAGGCCACGTAATAGTCCCACGTGGTGTCCAAACGGTCGAAGCCTTTGAAAACGAGGTTGAAATGCGGGTCTTTCTGGTAGAAGAGCGCGCAGGCTGCGTTCCCGTTGGTGGCCACCACCACAGGCCGGGAAACGTAATGGCTGTAAATGTCGTGCTGGTAAATATAATTCTGCATCCACACATTTGCCTCTTTGTTGGCCTCGAAATTGCTGTCCAAAGCGTACTTGGAGTAGGCGTTATGGATGCCGCCGGATATTTCGTTGAAATAGAGTGATGTGTATGGGCTGTTACGGATGATGTGCCGGATGGGCATGAATGAGAGAAACGCCAGCAACCCTAATATGACAATGTTGGTGTAACGGTCCTGAATCTGCCGTAGCGTGCATTCCACCCCGCTGGCCGCCACTAACATGAACAATGGATAGATGCAGTAATGGATGGCCCACAAGGTGTCGGGGTTCATGTAGTGCGTCTTCACCTGGTTTATGCAGAAGAGCAGCGTGTAAATAAATATGAAGATGGAGAACGGCTTCAGACTTTTAATGGCATTCTTAAAGAAGATAAAGAATAACAGGAAACTGATAAGCACAACGGTCGGAGTGGTAACATACAGGTACTTAACTAAATATCGGGTTGGGAAGTTGTCAGGGCCGATGAGATGCCCTTCAAAAATCTGGTTCTGATCGTATGGGATGTTGGTTACCAGCGAAGCGAACGCCTTGCTGGGCAAGATGAATGAGGTTTCCAAGAAGAAAGTAGATGCTGAATGGAAAATATAGACGACCACGTACATGCTGACCACAACGAGGGACACCCAGCCTAAGGGTTTCAGGTATTCTTTTGTGAAGATTTTCTTGATGGGGTTGTATAGCAGGAAGTTCAACAAGGTGAAGACTAAGAACGTATGCAGCAGAGAAGAACCGGCGTTGTGGACGGACAGGGCCAGTAGGATGCCAACAGCGATGCGAATCAGGCGGGAGATGCGGATGACCGGTAGTTCCCGCGAGAAATAGTACATCTGCATGATGCTGTAGATGAAGAAGCATGCAAACGTCACATCTACAATGTTGCTGAGTGAATAGCCGAAGAATCGTGGGGAGATGAGCAAGAAGAAGGCCGTGAAGAAAGCTGCCCTCCAATTGAAGGCGCGTAGCAGTATGAGAGATAGATAAGTCACTAATAGCCAGCCGAAAATGGTGCTGAGGATGTGGCGGAAAGCGTATGGGTCTCGGATGTGGAACGTCTTGCAGAATGAGAACGCAAGCAGGTCCACGATTTGCGCCTGCGTATGGGCGTAAGGGTGCTGCTTGTAGGCATCAACATCCCCAATGTGGTGGAAATGGTTGTACAGCAGCTCTGAATACTCAGTTTGCGCTATTTCTCTGTCGGAAATGCCGATGTGGCGGCTCAGCACCAGCATCCAAACCAACGACACCAGCAAAAGTGCCATCCACAGGTATTTGAAGACATCATCACTGGTTTTCAGTGAAAGTGAGAATTGGCTTTTTTCAATTTTGTACTTTATTTTTTCCTTTTTGTCTTTGGAAAAACGGATGCTCCATACGTTGTCGTCGAAAAGGTTGTCATAATAAAGGAACTTGTCCACACCGCTTTTAAGGCGGATGAACAGGCGGTCCCAAAACGTGGCGGATTCTTTCGGCTTGTTGTTCATAGTGTTTCAAAAGTTTGGGCGAGATTATGCAGATAGGTGGCGGCTTGCGGGCCTTCGTTGAACAGCAGGTCGATGACGGAAAGGTTTGGCTGGAATCCGAACTTGTCTTCAAAAACTTGATAATAAGGTGTTTTAAGAAGATAACGATAGTCTGTTCTTTTCGCTTTTTTCGGATGAATATCCATGCGGAGATCATCATTCTCGTATGGAGAGAATGTTTGGGCGAATCTTACATTCGTGTCAACCTGCAGTAATTTGAGCAGGGTTTGCGTGAGTTGCGTGTTGAAATCAAAGAGAAGATCGAATTTCTGTTCGAAAAAGGGCTTCAGGGCATCCTTGTAGTAGAGGTAGAAAGGGGTGTTGTTGTAGGCTGATTCGATGGAACGCCAGTGCGCCCGCTGCCATGGGGTGACATATTCGATGCGCACCTCTTTCACAGCACCCATCCTTTGGTCATGGACGGTGGGGATGATGAGGTTCAGCACGCCGTTGCCGTTCATGATGACGGCTCTGTTGCGATAAGACTGTTTCTGGTACCGTTCCTCCCCGTCGATGAGCGCCTCGCCGGTGAGAAGGAAGGCGAAATACTCCACAGGCGGGAGGTAGGCGGTAGAAAGCAGACGATTTTTCACCGTTAGCGGGCGATGATCAGTTTGGAACGGTAGGTGCGTTCAGAACCGAGGATGTCAATGAAATATACACCGTTATCGAGATCGCTGACGTTCAAGTTGAAAGTCGCGTCAGTGAACACCTCCATGTTCTTGACCTGTTGTCCGAGGACGTTATAGATATGGCAGGTGGCCTCTTCGGGCAGGAACTCGCCTTGGATGGTGATGTGGCCGTCCTGACTCGGGTTTGGGTAAATCCCAAACGTTGGTGATTCGTGATGTTGGAGTCCGAGGATGGTGCCGTTAATTTTCATGCTGGGCAGGGTGACCGCTCCTGTGTTGTCGGGATCGAGCCATGGTTGGAGCTTGTTAGCGGAGTTAGAGGCATTATTGTTGTTCCAATGGTAGGACATCTTACCATAGTTGTCGGTACCATACACATAGTTGCATGAACTTGATCCGCTTGTCAACGTTCCGATAATCAGCTGGTCGGCGTTGAACAGAGGAGAGCCGGAGGAACCTTGCTCAGTGACACCTTTGTTGGGGTCGGTCTGCCAAGCAACTCTGAAATACCTTTGGGCCATATTGCCGGAAGTGATGGTGGCCACACTACTCGGGAAACTGATTTTCTTCCAGTCACCGCGAGGGTGATGGATGCCTGCGCCAACGGATGCAGCGCCGCTTCTGTCCCATCCCGCGAAAACGACACTGTCGCGCCACGGGAAGGAGCTCAGATCACGAGTGAGTTTTAGCAGAAGAAAATCGGACTTTGTGTTGATGCTGGAGGTAGAGGCACCGGAACGTGCAATGATGTTGCCGCCATTAGCTGTGTAACCGGAAAACCCTGAGGTCCCGTTACATTCGTTGAGTTGGTATCTGAAATAGAACTTGTGTGTTTGGTCATCGGCAGCCACGCAGTGTTCGGCGGAAAGCACGTAAGGGGTTTTGTCCATCCTGACGTTGTTAACCAGTGCGCCGGAGCAGAGGTATCCGCCCCATCCGCCCTCAGCAGGGACGTATGCGGTAATGCTGATGCAGACGACCGACTTGATTGGGTCTTGCCAAGGTTGGCCTTCGGGACAAGCCACGTCAATGTGGCAGGAACCGTCAGCCTCACCGTGAGGCCCTTTCTCCAAAGAACGGGTATGCAGGAAATCACGATACACGTGCATCACTGCAGCAATCTGGAACTCCCCTTTGAAAGAGGCGTCAGCCGGTTCGTAGTATTCCACGACCACCTCGTCGCCGATGATGTCATCGGTCACTAATTTTCCCACCGACTGCACATCATCGTTCGTGTAGGGCCCGAAAACCTGGGTGTGGTCGGGACTGTAAATAAAGAGTTGCCCCTCTTCGGGAATGTTGAATTTGTCGAAGACCAAATAGGTCATGATGGCGTTTTCAGATACAAATTCGGCGCGCCACAACATGCTTCCGTCATCCAAAATATCCTTGCGGCCCGAATTGTCAAGCGTTTTTGCCACGCTGTGCCCAATGCCGACACGGAACGGAAGGCTTTTGTCCTGTCGTTCGGCATCTTCTTTAATTAACATCTCGTTGTCTGTGCTCGGCATGATGTTCACATCAATGGCTTGGGAGATTCCCTTTTTGCCAAAAGAAAATGGTTGCGGTTTTGTTTCGCTTTGTGCAATTAATGCACTGGTAACCAACAAAAATAAAACCAAAAGGACATAATATTTTCTCATAAATGATAAGTTTTGATTCGGCTTAATTTCAAGGCGGCAAAAATAGTAAAAAAAATCGTATTTTTGCCACCCTCATTATTATTCAAATAAAGAGTTCAATCCTGTTCCAACAAGCAGAAAAAAAACATGTTTTACCAAAATGTCATAGAGCCTTACATCCGTCAGACGGAGCAGAACCCAGACCAGACTGTGGCGAGAATTGACGGTCAGGTCTTTTCCTATGCGCAGTTGGCTCAACGCATCGCCCCGATTATGAACGAATTGGACGCAACGAGCATCACACGAACGGGAATCGTGATGAAGCGGGATCTGACCGCCTGCGCCGCGCTGTTAGCCTGCCTGTTCACCGGCGTGGTAGCGGTTCCGCTGCCAGATAACCTTCCGGAAAACCAATTCCAAGCCATCCGTCAGAAACTTCAACTGCCACAGGTGCTGACCGTGGAACGGATGCACTATTACTACCGCATGACCTTTGAGGATGCACTCTGCCGGATTGATAACGGACTTTATCATATTGACGATGAACAACTTGTAAGCATCTCATGCCGTTTTCAAAATGAGGAGGCTTTCACCTTCGAAAATCACTATGCTAAGAACTTCCCGAAGCAGGAAAAGTTCTCCCTTGCCCCCATTTTCCAACTGTTGTTACCCGAATTTCCGGAGATATGTTCCATTTTCTAAACAAGAATCTCAACATACAACTGTTTTTGTTAGTGGTGCTGGTTGGATGGTCAACGTGGCTCATTTTCGCGAAAATGACGCTGTTACCTCAAGAAGGTTCCATGCTGATGTACCAGCATCTGGCATCCTTATGGACATCAAACAATTTGCTTGTCCGTGTTATCACCTTTGCCCTTGTACTGACCACGACCATTGGAGTCATCCAGCATTTCAACAAAAACCATTTTTATGAAAACCGTACGTACATGTCCGGAATTTTCTTTCTTTTATTGCTCAACTGCGGAAAATTCCTGCACCATTTCTCTCCAGCCCTGCTGACCTGCTTTTTCATCGCCCTGATTTTGCTGATTTACTCTCCCAACGAATCCTCTGCAAATCTGAAAAACCGCATCTTCACTTTCGGATTGGCCATTGCGGTGGCCACTTTGTTGGATATCAGTGCGTTTGGTCTCGTGTTGTTCCTCATTCTGATGATTTCCATTAACAACGTGACTTCCATCAAAGACAACATCATCCTGTTTTCCGGTCTTCTGATTCCTTACATTTACGCTTTCGCCCTCTCCTACATCCTCGACACACTGCCCGTGTTTGTGCAGTCGTGGCGCGATTTGGCCGTTTTTGAACCGGTGAAGCAGTTTACACACCAACGCATCATCGATTATGCGACACTGGCGTTCTTTGTCCTGACTATCATCCTGCTAATTATTCGGGGCAAGCGCTTTTTGGATAACAAACTGATTATCATCCGCCAAGCATTCACCAACAATCATCTTCTGCTTTTTTCCATGTTGGCGTTCCTCTTATTGGGGAATGTGGCATTTCCTGTCGCTCTGACCTATCTGACATTACCGGCATCAGTCTATATGGGCGTTGCCGTGATTCCAAAGCGGCGTTGTGTTCTGGTGGACATTTTCGTGGTGGCATTATGCGTGCTCCTATGGCTTTAAAATCCCATTTCTCCCTTACGCCAACCGTGGAATGTGGTTGCGACGAAGTGGGGCGCGGTTGTCTTGCCGGTCCCGTCTGCGCTGCCGCTGTCATCTTCCCATACGATTATACCAACGAGGAAATTAATGACTCCAAGCAGCTTACGGGACAGAAACGGGATCAGCTCAAAGAAATCATTGAGCGTGACGCCTTGGCTTACGCTGTTGCAGAGGTGTCGGAAACGGATATTGACAAGATGAACATCTTGCGCGCCTCCATTCACTGTATGAATCTGGCTGTCGGGCAACTTTCCGTGAAACCGGAACTCATCCTTGTGGACGGCAACCGTTTCCGTGACCAATGGGGCATCCCTTACCGTTGCGTTGTGAAGGGCGATGCCATCTACCTCTCCATTGCCGCCGCCTCCATCCTGGCCAAGACCTACCGCGACGCCCTGATGAGCCGTCTGGCAGATGAGTTTCCCGCCTACGACTGGGGGCACAACAAGGGCTACCCAACCCCCAAGCATATCGCGGCAGTCAACCAATATGGGCTAACCCCTTATCACCGAAAGAGTTTCCATCTCAAAAACCAGCTTTCCCTGGAATTTTGAATCAAACACGCTTTCCCTGTTTTTTTTCATTCATTGTGTAATGTTTTTCGTGAAATTTCGTCTTAAGGTTATTGGAATCAAATGCTGACAGAGAAAGAGACTGAAATTATCGAAGGGTGTCGGAAAGGCGACAGAGAGAGTCAGAAGAGCTTGTATCTCACCTACGGCCCGCTGATTAAAGGTATTTGTATGCGCTACTCGGAAGACGAACAGGAGGCTGAAGACTTCTTTCACGATGTTTTCGTTTTTATGCTGACCCGTTTCGAGCATTTTGACAACATAACCACTCTCGGCGGATGGATACGGACAATCACCATTAACAAATGTATCGACTATCTGCGCCATAAGAAACTGAAGAACGCCATTCCGATGAGCAGTCTCGAATGTGATTTCAACGATGCGTCCGTGCATGACTATGATGGTATCCCGATGGGTGAACTGCAAACCTTTATTTTGCAATTGCCTGTAAACCAACGCACCGCATTCAACCTCTACGTCGTTGACGGCATCAAGCAGGAACAGATTGCTCAAATGATGCAGATGACACAGAACAATGTCAGCACTTTGATTTCACGTGCCAAGGCGACCTTGCGCAAACGAATCAACGAATACTGGAGTAACGAAGAAAAAAAACAAAAACATGAACAATAACCCGATAGAGGAACTCCGTGACCTGAAGGTTCCCGTTTCCGAACAGGAATGGGAATCCATTGTCCACGACAAACGATATGTGAGGAAATTCGGACGGAAGACCGGATTGTCACCCAAGGGGCGTGCCGCGCTGATTGTTGGTGCCGCCGCCGTCCTGCTCACCGTACCCATACTGGTTAGCACGCTGTCACACAAAACGGCTGACATCGCACAGGACAGCACACCGACGGTGCAAACTACTGCCCCGCAGCAGGAATCCGTTAGTGAGACCTTCCAAAATGTCCCCTCTTTGCCGACAAATCCTTCTGCCAACGCCAAGTCGGAAGAGACCCTCCAGGCCCTTCCGTCCGCAAGCAGTGCCACTTCCCGCACCGCCGTCCACGAACAGTCCGCTCTGACCGCCGTGACGGAGGCAAGAAACCCTGCCAACAACCAACCCGCTGTGACGAACAAGCCAGCAAGCACCTCTGCCATAACGTCCCAACCGGCAGAAACGGTCAGCCGTAACCTGAAGAACACATCGTCCACGACAGTTTCTAACAGCAAAAAGAGCCTGACGTATATTACCGACAATCGTCCGCAAGTGGCAAATACGATTTCTGACGAAGACCAGCCAACAATGGAAAAAAGCCAGGAAGAGCCTGTGGTTGAAACAGAGGAATTTTTCATTCCAACCGCCTTCACCCCAAACGGAGACGGCCTGAACGACTTGTTCAAAGTTCAAGCGAACTTTGTTCCGAACACATTCGAGATGAGTATATTTAACCGGAAAGGCGAGCTGATGTTCCTCACCCAAGACATGGGTATCGGCTGGGACGGACAGTTCCATGGACAAACGCTACCCAGCGGCGTGTATGTCTGCATCATCAAATACACTGACCGCGAAGGAAAGATGCAAAAGAAACAAGGACAAGTAATGTTACTGCTGTAATGAACAACATTAACCGCGCCATTCCGCCCGAAATAAAACCGATAGAGCCTTTCGCCCTGCCCCAACCGCGCCGATTAACATTGGCCAACGGTATTCCTATGTTCTATTTTGAGAACCCCAACTTAGACCTGATACACATCCTGTTACAGGTAAAAACCGGCTCCCTGTACCAACCGCAGAAACACGCCTGCAACTTCACCTACTCGTTACTGAAAGAAAGTTCCCCTAACTTGTCTCCAGAAGAAACCTCCGAAAAATTAGACTATTACGGAAGCAATGTAACGGTGAATGTGGGGATGGACAATGTTCAGGTTCTGATTTCCGTACCCAAAAACAATATAGGGAAGATTCTGCCCGACATCGCCAGATTCCTGATTTCACCGGCTTATCGAGAGATGAATCTGCACATTCTCCAAAACAAGGAGGTGAAAAACTTGGCCTATAATGAGCAAAAGACGGACTATTGCGCTTGGCGGATGATGTGGCGGGAGATGTTAGGGGACACATTCCCCACAGTCTCAAGCTTCGCCACTGCAGAGACCCTCCGTTCTGTTACCACCCGGGAACTGCAGGACTTCCACCGTGTCAGTTTCTGTGCCGAGAACCTGACCGTTTTTGTCACCGGAAATACAGACGCAGCTTCTGAAAAGCTGATTGAAGAGACATGGCAGGTTGTGCCGCACGGAGTCCCCGCTCCGAAACTTCCCGAAATCCCAAGGTGGGAACACTCCGGAGAACTTTTCCAACATCCGATGGAGAACAGCTTGCAGTCTTCCATTGTGTTGTGTTTCTTGTCAATGGGCTTCAACAATCCCGAACGCACCGCCTTTTCGGTTCTTAACACTTTGACCGGCGGCTACTTCAGTTCCCGACTGATGCAGAACTTGCGTGAACGTCAGGGGCTTACCTACGGGGTTTCCTCTTCAAGCACCTATTTCGGGCGGCAGTCGGTATTTGCCATCTGTAGCGATGTCAATGCCGAAAATACGGTTCGTGCTGTGGATTCCTGCTTTGAGGAGTTGCAGCGGCTTCAGAACGAGCTTGTCAGCAATGAAGAGCTCAATGTGGTGAAGAACTACATGGCGGGTCTCCAGCTGCGGTCGGCGGACACCACAGTGACAGCAATGCAAAAATATGCCTATTGGCACCGATTTGGGTTAGATGAAACGGAAATGTTCCGTTATCTTACTGAAATTAGAAAAGTAACGCCCGAGGATATTTTATTGTTGGCAAAAAAATATTTTCAATATACTAAATTCACCCGCATCATCGTTGGTGAAAAATTTCAAGCAGATGATTAGAGTAAAGAACAGTGTAGTATTTGTGTCACTGATGGTGCTGACTGTCAGCGTTTTCGCGTGGAATCCGCCGACAATCCAATGCATCAAGCTGTTGAACAACAACACCCGCATCCATGTCGATTGGGAAAGCAACCCTGACTGCGTGCATTTCAAGGTGTACTATTTCTATGTCAACGGGGTTCTTTCCGACAGCCTCTACGCCACGCAAACCGACAATCTGTATTACCATGGCGGGAAAGACGTCAACAACATACCTTCTGCCAGCCAATACAACTGCTACATGGTTGCAGTTGACTCCAACGAAAACTCCTGCCAGTCTAACACGCTTCAATCCATCACCTTGACGGTCACACCTAACGCCAGCCACACCGCCGCGAACATTGAATGGGAATCGCCGACCACCAGTTTCGACAACACCTGGGGCAACACCTTTAACCTTTATAAAAAACGCAGCTTTGAGCCAGACTTTCCCGCCCAGCCATTCGCATCCGTTCCCGTCTCACAGCTCTCTTACACCGACCTGGCGGATGTGTGCGATGCCTCCATCTCCTACCAAGTGGGCATCTCGCATTTCTACATGAACGGCTCCACCCAATCCCAGTGTCCGTTCATGACCACCATTGGCACCGTTGATAACATGATGGACACGGTACAACCGTCAGCACCCGTACTCGACAGCGTGACCGTGACCCCAAACAACCAGGTGATGCTCGGCTTCCATGAGACAGAACCTTACATGATGGCCTTCCTCATCTACTATATCAACCCAAATGGCACCATTCTCCTGGATTCAGTTTTCGGACAATCGTTCTGGATTGACCCTGTTATCGACCCGAGCAACGATTCCCGTTCTTACCGAATTACCGCCAAAGACTCTTGTGGAACAGAATCTCCCTTGACCAACAACGAACAGAGCAACATGGTACTTCACTTGAAATCCACAGACGCTTGCCACCGCTCCGCCTCTATCCAATGGTCCACCTACCCCAACCTTATTAACGGCATTGACCATTTTGAAATCATGCTCAGCAACGATGGAGGAACATCGTGGGTGAACCTCGGATCCACAACCACCAACACTTTCACCATTGAGAATCTGTTATTTAACACAGACTATAAGGTGTATGTACGGGTGGTGAACATTGGCGCGACGGTCACAGCCAGTTCCAACCGCATCACAATCCGTATTGCTGCGGAAGAAACGGAAGACTTCTCCTACATCCGCTCCGTTTCCGTCATTGAAGACCAGTTCATACAGATCAAAGTGCTCACCAGCGGCGACACGCTTCCGTTTGAGGCCATCACCCTCCAACGGAGTGAAAACGGCACCGATTTCGAGGATTTTATGACATTGAACTACCAGTCAGGCATAGCAAACTACGTGTTTAGCGACAGCCTTGCCGATTTCAGTCGCAATATCTACTATTATAGGACGTACATTGTCAACCAATGCAATACGGATGCGGGTTATTCAAACATTTCCCATAACATCTTGCTACATGGGGAAAACAATGCGCAGACCAACGTTCTCTCTTGGCCAGGCTATAGCAATTGGGATGGAGGGGCATCTGACTACTACGTGATGCGTAAAGTGGAGAACGAAGAGTTGTTCAACACTATTGCGGATGTGGCTCCCGCAGCTGTAAACAACTATCAGGATGACATCTCCCAGTTGTTCGAGTCCGGGTCGAAATTCATCTACTACATTGAAGCCAAGGAGAACACAAACCGATATGGTTTTGAGGAGACTAGCTATTCCAACCGCATCTCGGTCATCCAGCCGCCCACCATATACATACCCAACGCTTTCCGTCCTATGGCTGGCAACAACAAAGTCTTCAAGCCAATCAACTCGTTTGTGTCCATCGACCATTATCAGTTTTCGATTTTCACACGTTCCGGAGAGTGTGTTTTCCTCACCACCAATCCGCAGGAAGGTTGGGACGGACGGATAAACGGGGTGATAGCCCCCATGAACGTGTATGTCTATTACCTTGAATACAAAATGCCTGATGGTACCGTCATGGAGCGCACCGGCACAGTGACATTAGTCAAATAAACCTCCACCCGAACGAATCCTTTTCCCCAAGGCCTTTTCGTTGAAATGAAGATAAAACTGACAAAAACAGCAAGAACACCTCTGAAAAACAGACCTTTCCCCGATTACAGCCGGAAAGAAGAATTTTGGAATTCTGCCAGTCATGCCATCGGAGTGGTTTTCGCAATCGTGATGTTGGTGATGGCCGTGACAGCACCAAAGAGCCAAAACAGTTTCACCGCCCTTTCCTGTAGCATTGTGTATTGTGGCTGTTTGATCATAACATTTTTGATGTCAAGTATTTATCACGGACTTCCAAAGGGAATGCCCAAGCAGGTAATGCGCGTCATCGATCATTGTGACATTTTTTTCACCATTGCAGGCACATACACGCCAATGATGCTGATAGGCGTTCTTCCCATCAATCCGACAATGGCATGGTCAATTTTCATTGTGGAATGGGTGTTTGCCGTCATCGGAGCCACACTTAACGCCATTGACCTCAAAAAATATGCCACCTTTTCGATGATTTGCTATCTTGCCATGGGCTGGTGCGTCATCATCAGCTTGCGCAACACCATTTTGGCCTTGACCTGGACTGGATTCGCCTACATCCTTGGCGGCGGCGTGGCCTACACCATCGGCGCAGTGCTCTACCTTATTGGGAAAAAGAAACCTTACCGGCATTTCGTGTTCCATGTGTTCGTACTGTTAGCCGCCATCATCCAATTTGCGGGAATCTATCTTTACTTGCTGCAATAAAATGCAGAAACGATGTACAAATCGTCACTACTGGGGAATCACGCATCCACGGTGACCACGCAGCGTACTTTCTTGAACGACGGATGCTGCCTGAACTGGCGGACAATCTCTGCCAGTTGGCGTTTCCGGGCGGCAAGAGTGTGGTCACGGGACAGTTTTATCCAGAAATCCTGAAGGTAGTAGTTCTGTATGCGGGAGACTAACGGTGTCGCAGGCCCCATAACGTTACCGGCAAACGCCTCCTGCAACATGCCTTGAAGTAGCATTGCGGCCGCTAAAACGGTCTGTTCTTCAGGATGTTTCAACGTGATTTTCACCATGCGGGTGATAGGCGGAAGCCGGAACTGCTGCCTCTCCGCAATCTGACTTTGATACATGGCAGCAAAATCGTTGGACTCCACGTATTTCAATGCGGGATGGTTCGGTTGGAACGTCTGAATGACCACCTTGCCGGGCACCTCTTTTCTGCCGGCACGACCGCTCACTTGCGACAGCAACTGGAAAGCCCGCTCAAAAGCACGGAAATCCGGAAAGGAGATGAGCGCATCGGCATTGAGGATGCCCACCACGCTCACCCTGTCGAAATCCAGCCCTTTGGTCACCATCTGCGTACCAACTAAAATGTCCGTCTTATGCTCTTCGAAATCGGTGATAATCTGTTGGTAAGCGTTTTTCGAACGGGTGGTGTCCGTGTCCATACGGGCAATGCGGGCTTCTGGAAAAATCTGCGACAATGTATCTTCAACTTGCTCTGTACCAAACCCTTTCATCTCAATATCAGTGCTGTGGCACGTCGGGCACTCGTGCGGCACCTCAATGGCATAACCGCAGTAATGGCACTTCAGCAGATTTGTCTTCTTGTGATATGTCAAGGTCACGTCACAATACTGGCACTTTGGCATCGACTCGCAGGTGTGGCAGATCATGCGCACCGCATAGCCACGCCGGTTCTGGAACAGGATGACCTGCTCCTTCCGTTCCAAAGCCAAGGCCATCTGCTCAATCAGGAAATGGGAGAAAAGCCCCTGCACCTCGTTCCGCTTGGTGGCGAGGTACATATTAACCGTGTATATGTCAGGCAGATGGCTGTCGGCATAGCGTTGCATCAATTCCACGAGACCGAATTTATGGAGCTGCACGTTAAAATAGGTTTCTAACGAAGGGGTGGCGGTGCCTAACAGCGTTTTCGCCCCATGAATCTGCGCCAACATCACAGCAGCATCACGGGCATGGTAGCGCGGCGCAGGATCGATCTGCTTGTAAGAACCGTCGTGCTCCTCATCCACAATCACCAATCCCAGATTCGTATAAGGCAGTAGTAACGCCGACCGCGCCCCGAGGACCAGCTGGTACTTGGAAGTGTCGTCAACCTCTCCACCGCTCAACACACGGTTCCAAATCTCGACCCGTTCATACTCATTGAAACGGGAATGATACACCCCCACCCTATCGCCGAAATACTTCCGCAACCGATTGACAATCTGTGAGGTGAGGGCAATCTCCGGTAATAGATAAAGAACCTGTTTGCCTTGCTTCAACACCTCATCAATCAGCTTGATGTAAATCTCGGTTTTGCCGCTTCCTGTCACACCGTGCAGCAGCGTGACCGAAAACTTCTCAAAGTTCTGCTTAATTTCTTTGTATGCCCGTTCCTGCGCTTCGGAAAGTTGTACCTCAGCTGCATTTTCGGATGAAAAATCCGCCAAACGGGAAATCACCCGCTCTTCCGACAATAGGATGCCTTTCTTCATCAGCGTCTGCAAGCTGCTTTGGCTGACATGTTCTGACTTTGCTAAATCCGTTTTTGAAATGGCTGCATCAAAATGGTAACAGCCGTCTTTACGGGTTAGCATCATAAATTCCAACAGCACGTCCGCCTGCTGTGAAGTGTTTGTCTTGGCATTGAGTCTGTCGAGAAGTTCCATGAATGCGGATTCTTTGTCATAGGGCGGTGCAAGGCGTACAACCGTTTCCCTTTTAGGCTTATACGGGTTCCGTATTTCCTCATCCGTAATCACCGCATGCTTGTCCACCAATGATTTGACGATGGGCATCACTTTGGCGATTTGCAGACATTTGCCGACCTCGGCCACGGTCATCGTATCACGATGGATAAGCAGCTCCACCACATTCAGCTCGTAAGGGGTAAGTACAGATATATCCCCATCGAACTCTGGATGGATTTTCACCTTGGTTTCGCTGGCAAGACGCAAGGCAGAGGGCAGTGAGGCGGCCATCACCTCCCCAATCGTACACATATAATAATCGGCAATCCATTGCCAAAGACTAAACTGCGCCTCCGAAATTACCGGACGATCATCAATAACATCCAATATATACTTGACCGTAAACTGTTTAGGAGCGTTCTCATGCACCTTTTCCACAATAGCGGCATAGAGCTTGTTGTTGCCGAAAGGAACTATGACGCGCATACCGAAGGCAATCTTGCCGTTCAGCACCTGCGGCACACGGTAGGTGAAACGCGCCTCTATGGGCAGCGGCAGAATCACATCAGCGAAGAAAGTCTGCATGTGCGCAATCAGTATAAACTGGGGAGTATCTCGTTATCCTTGATTTCGAGGAATTGAACGTTCACATTCTCAAAACCGCCGTTCGGCGACTTGTCAAAAGATAACGGAAAAGCTATCGGCATAACCTTCACCCTGTCAAGATCATAATCATTCAGAATGAATTCCACAAAAAAGCGGGTGATGTCATATCCTTGGAATGCGAAATTCTTCACAGACGGCGGCACACCGAAACGCTGCGTATAATCATAAATGAACGTTTTTGTCGCCTCCGCGTCATAATCGACATAATAGTCCGAGAAAAAATGCAGGTTGAGTTTGGAATAATACTCTATATCGTAAGTTTTGGACTCTAGCCAGGTCTCCGGCACCACAAAAGTCAGATTATCGGTCTTTTTGCTATACAGCAAGTTACGGGAGATAATAAGGTTCTGCGCCGGATTGTCGTAAAACGTGACTACAAACTGCGGACGATCGTTGGACAGGCGGCTCACCACCGAGGATGCATTCGGTATGACTTCGTATGCGATATGGTTTTTCCAGAAATATTTCCTGTAGGCGGCCATCTCTTTATTTGTGGAGGTGGAGTCGCCGTAAATGATGATGGGGAAAGCGTTTGTCTGCTGCGCTAAGAACGCAATCATGGCGGGCCGAGCCTCCAACGATGGAATCAGCTTATACACATACTCGTTCTCCTCTACAAAGTCCTGCCGGCTGGTGAAAGGGTTCACTATGGGAATCCGGTACTGTTTCGCATACCCCGCTGCAATTTCAAACAACTTGCCGAAAAATGGCCCGACAATAAGATTCATTCCACTCATCAGGTCTTCATCTTCCATCACTCGGCGCAATTTCCGTTCATCATTGGAAATGTCCTTCACCACCACTTGAATCATCATGTTCCTGCCCCCATATTCTTCCAAGGCCATCTGCGCCCCATTCCAAAAACCCATCAGTTGGTAGGATTTCACTTTTTCCATATCCTCGCACTCCTTGATATATGGCGTTGTGTAACTATCTGTTTCAAATGGTATCAAGTACAGTATTTTATATTCTGCCGGCTCCGCAAATGCGACGGTCACCCGAAACAGCACACAAAGACAAACAATATGTTTAAGTTTTTTCATCACTATCTCTCAAAAGTATCATTCATAATTCTGAATTATCAAATTCGATCCAGCACTATCCGGCCTAACTTCTCCATCCGGTCATGATAGTTGTCCAAGAACTTGCAAGTCACGCGGTTGGCGATGATGAGGCAGACGGTAAGTGTACGATGACCAAGCAGGTTGCCGAGCCCATAGATAGCAGAGCACTCCATTTCCATATTGGTGATTGCAGACCCTTTGTAATCAAAGGTTTCGATTTTCTGATTCAGTTTGGGGTATTTCAGACCGGCGCGAACCTCCCTACCCTGCGGACCGAAGAAGCCCGGGGCACTGACGGTGATACCCTGCGTCATGTCATGCGCGATACGGTCAAGCAGTTCTGGCGATGCAGGTGTACAATACGGATATGGCAAGGTTTTGTTCCAATCTGTGTGACGGATAAACGCTTCCACGATGTCTTCACGGATAAGATCTCCCGTGTCGTAAAAGCGCAACACGCCATCTATGCCGAAGCCGTAAGCGGAGGCCACGAAAGTCCCGCATTCAATGTCCGGATTCAACGCGCCGGAAGTTCCAATGCGCACGAGGTTGAGACGGCGGCGTTCCTCCTTGACGGTGCGGGTGGCCAAATCGATATTGGCCACGGCATCCAGCTCGGTAATTACAATGTCAATGTTATCGGTACCCATTCCCGTGGAAATCACGGAGATGCGTTTGCCTTTATAGATTCCTGTGTGGGTAATGAGTTCTCTATTATGCTTGCGTACCTCCACCGTGTCAAACATGTCAGAAATCATTGACACGCGCCCGGGGTCGCCCACCAAGATAACATTGTCGGCAAGTTCCTCGGGATGCAGGTTAAGGTGGTAAATCGCCCCATCGCTTTGCAACGGCAGCTCGGAAGCGGGTATCTGTTTTGCCATATTTCTGTCGTTTTAATGAAAAGGCAAAGATACACTTTTTTGGGATTTAGAGATGTTTTTGTTTTGACTTGAGATTATAGATTTTCACAGTCCCCGCTCCTGCGCACAATCTGTTCCCCAATGCTGCAATTCAGACACTGTTTCCGTTCACAATAGTGTTCCATTAGTTCCATCTGCGCCTGTGAATCGTATGCGTTTTTGCACGGAAAGGCACTCCCTGCAAACACACGGGTAATTTTATTATTCTCATACCCTACCTGCTTCAGTAACTCTAAAGATTCCTCCTGCATGTTGGCATCATAAAAAAAATCGGCATAGTAGAAACGGAACGGAACCACAGTATTGATAATCAACAGGTCGGCAGTGGAGCGTCCCAGTCCAGAAGCATGTTCTTCAGTAAACTTGCCCAACTGATAATGCCTTTCCCAATAGGCATCTGGCACCACCGCGAGCCACTGCTGCAACTGCATGTAAGAGGTATGCAAGATTTGTTTCACCGTCAAATTCCCAGTCTCGTAAAGCAGCTGCGCGAATTGCGCGATTCGCAACGAAGGGAAATTCTGCGGGCGAAGTCTCAACCAGTTCCACTGATGCAGTCCAATTGGAGAAAGCCGATACTTGTAACGCAGATAATCATACTCATAGCGCAATTTCTCAGTATAGTCATCCTTGTCACACACGTCCAGCATTCCCGACTGCCCGAACAAAAGCGCATAAACTTGCAGTCGCGATGACAGATGTGCCCTGACAATCCGATATGGGAGACTCTGCGACAGAAGTTCAAATGCCGTTCCATTTTTCTTGCACCCAAACCCAACCGCCATCACCCTGTATATCAACTCATTCCAATCTTGCTGGCAGCTCTTCAACGCTAATTTGAATCCATCTTGACGACGTTGCATACGATCAATCAATGACGAGGAAAGCTGGTTTTGTATGACAATCGGTTCCACCATCGGCAGACTGTGGCGGCACAGCAGCATATCGGGAACATTCATCAACTTCTCATAACGTGTGAACATCTCCAACGGAATCTTTCCCTTTAGTTCAACTGTCGGGACACATTCTTTATCTCCGATGGAAACATCCATGTCATGCTCATACACAACATGTAAAATCACAGACTTATACTTGTCGTCATACTGATGGTTATGCCGCAACCAATCAGAACTACGACAGTGAATTTCCACACTGCCCACCCAGCGCATGTCATCAATAACGACCACTGCCTGCTGGAAGTCGGGGCCGGCATCATGATTGTGATAACCAGGGAAAACCACATTGACGTCACATCCGTCTATTGTTTTCAAGTTCAAGAAATCATAGTGGCGATGCTGCCATACATAATGTAAAAAATCTTCTTTCATAGTCTTTTCTTTTTTTTCATAGTTTCAGGGAATTATCCCTTTTTTATTTTCACGCCGCAAAGATATAAAATTTTTCTTTATTTTTGCAAAATTTTATTTTCTAATTCACTAAACAAAAAAAAACAATGAAAACGGAAAAACAGTTACAAGGATTGATCGGCGAGGAGCTTGCCACAAACCTCTTACTACAAAAAGGTTACAGGATTTTGGAGCGCAACTGGCGATTCGGCCATTTGGAAGTGGACATTATCGCGGAAAACGACGACTATCTCGTCGTCGTGGAGGTAAAGACACGGAAAAGTGTACTTTTTGGGGCGCCTGAAGTGTTCGTGGACATGCAAAAGCAGCGGCATCTCATACGTGCCGCCATGTACTATGCAAAGTTCAAGAATGTAACAAAAGAGATACGCTTCGACATCATCTCCGTCATCAACAGTCCGGAGTTAAAAGAGGTCAACCATATTGAGAACGCCTTCAAACCAAAGTGGTAAAAAAAAGGAAAACCCGTAAGCCGGGTTCTGTTCTATGTTGTCATTTATCTCGAACATGCGTCGCCGCATGCCTCTATCAACCTACCCTCCGGGTCGGACGAGCAGCCCTCAAGCCCCGGTTTATTTGGTCTTTCAACCCATAAGGTTTACCCCCGCCGGCATCACTGACGGCGGCGTGAGCTCTTACCTCACGT
>JAEEKL010000219.1 GCA_016282395.1 Bacteroidales bacterium | reverse complement strand
GATGCCATCCCGTAGGACATACGTTGTTAGCCGCCAACCAGTTATATAGGAGGCCGCGCTCCACCAACGGTATCACAGAATCGGGACTTTCATAGTAATAGGATATTGTATCGCTGATGGCAGAATAAAGATCACCCGAAAAGATGGGATTGCCATCGACAAAGTGCGTTGTCCGCAGGTTTTCCTTCATCCAACATTGGTTACCGATCTTTACGGTGTTATAAACGTTACCTTCAACATCGGTCACGGTAGGGACACCGGGACAAGGCTGTTGCGCATACAGGCCTATGGCCACTGCGCAGGTCATTAAAATTAGTAGAAACTTTTTCATAATATTTTGGGGTTTTGTATTAGATTCAAGATTCAAGTTTCAGGTTTCAAGAAGTTCAAGGTTCAAGGGGCGGGTTTCAAGATTCAAGATTCAGGTTTCAGGTCGCGAATCGTAAATCGCAAATCGTAAATCGTAAATCGTAACAAGCAAAAGTAAACATTATTTTTATCCAAATCACAATTGTTGAAAACAATTTACGGGGCGTGATAAATAATTGATATATAATACAATACAATCAACTTTAAAAGGATGTCTTTTGACAATGTTTCTTGATACAGGCTCTTGGGGAGCTGCTTTTTGGGGAAGATTTTCGGGTGGAGGGTGCGAAACGGGTATGGAGGCGACTGCGGGACGCAGTCGCGAATAACCGTCTGCGGGGACGCTGGCGGCTCCATGTTCGGAAAAAATGTATTTTTGCGGAATTAAAAAATACAAGTTTCGCAAGTATGACTCAGACTGTTTGTGGAAATTTGTCTTTGAACGGAGGAGATTCCGCCAGTTCCTATCGTTACTGGCAGAATGGTGCGCCACATTCAAGGAAAAAGGGGAAGAAGATGGGCGGCGGTCGTGAAACTTCAGGCAATGGCAGCTATTTCCTCGCCGCCCATCTTCTTCCCCTTGGTCTCATACGGAGGTGCGCACCATTCCGCCGCGAACGCAGTGAGCGAGCTGAATCTCCAACGGAATCTCCAACGGAAAATCACGAAAACACGCCAACAGCTACAACAAAAAGAGTTTGCGAAACTTAAATTAAAAAAACAGAAAAGAATATGTCACCTGAAAGGAAATACCCTGTAGGAATCCAGACCTTTGAAAGGTTGAGGAAAGAAAACTATGTTTATATTGACAAGACGGACTTGGTTTGGAAGATGACCAAGGAGAGCCCGTATGTTTTTCTCAGTCGTCCGCGGAGGTTCGGCAAATCGTTGCTGACCACCACGTTGGATTCCTATTTCAAGGGGAAAAAAGAACTCTTTGAGGGACTGAAGATTATGGAGCTGGAAACGGAGTGGGAGCAGTATCCTGTCATTCATTTGGACGTGAGTAATGCCAAAAACTGCCAAACGGCGGAAGAATTGCGTGAAGCCATCCTGTTTATGATGAAGCCGTTGGTGAAAGTGTTCGGAAGAGAGGACGATGAGGCAAAACCCGGCCAACTGCTGACGGGAATGATTCGTCGTGCTTACGAAAAGACGGGCAAACAGGTGGCCGTCATCATTGATGAGTACGACGCGCCGTTGTTGGACGTGCTGCATGAAGAGGAGCAACTTCCTGCGTGCCGCCGTGTGATGCAGGAGTTCTACCAGCCGCTGAAGGCTTCCGAGGCGATGATTCGTTTCTGTTTCATCACCGGCATCACCAAGTTCTCGCAGCTGAGCATCTTCTCCACCATCAACAATCTGACCAACATTTCGATGGACTCCAAATACGCGGCCATTTGCGGTATTACCGAACAGGAATTAGTCACAGACATGGCTCCCGACATCGCCATGTTAGCCGGCGAGTACGAATGTACCCCCGAGGAGATGCGCGCCAAGCTGAAACGGCAGTACGACGGCTACCGTTTCGCCAAAATGTCCCCCGACATCTACAACCCTTTCAGCCTGCTGAAATGCTTCAACCAGCGCAACATCGCCAACTACTGGTTCGAGAGCGGCACGCCGACGTTCCTGATCCGGCAGATGCAACACTTCAAAACGGATGTGACCACGATGGAGCGGATCGAGGCAGCAGCGGAGGCATTTGACCAGCCTACGGAGAATATGGAGGATGCTTTGCCGCTGCTTTACCAAAGTGGTTACATCACCATCAAGGATTATGACAAGGAATCGTACACATACATACTATCCATCCCGAACATGGAGGTGCGGACAGGATTAGTGTCAGGCCTCATTCCCGCCTATACGGGTTTGAAACGCAACGACACACAAGGCTTCGCCCTCCGCTTCTGGCGTGCCTTGAAGAGGGACAACCTTGACACAGCGATGCAGGAACTCACGGCATTCCTCGCCGGCATCCCATACGTGGAGGGTTTCAAGGAGAAGCTGAACGACGTGAAGAATTACGAAGGTTTCTATGAATACACATTTTGGCTGATATTCAACATGCTGAATGTCTATGCCCGCACACAGGTGAAGTGCGCCAAAGGGCGCATCGACTTCGTGGTGCAGCTGCCCGACACCACCTACGTTTTCGAGCTGAAGGTAAACGGCACGGCGCAACAAGCCCTCGACCAGATTAACGACAAAGGCTATTTCCTGCCCTACCAAACTGAGGGTCACAAGGTGGTGAAAGTCGGCGTGGCCTTCGACCGGGATACGATGACGGTAGGGGAATACCTGGTTGGTTAGGGGAAGCGACGATGAAGGGGCGATGATGAGACGATGAGATGATGAGACGATGAGAGGATTAGAGGATTAGAGGATTAGAGAATTGGGGTTCATCGTTTTTCATCGTAAACAGAAAAAAGGGCGAAGATTCCTCCTCGCCCTTAACTACTAACTACTAACTGCTAACTATCTCTTGACGAACGGCTTCGTCACCACTCCCTTGTCGGTGGTCACGCGCACGAAATACATGCCCGCGGCGAGACCCGAAACGTTGATTTGGGTCGGGGCGGACGTGGGGGATTGGGCGGACGCGATGAATCGCGTCCCAACGGTGGTGATGGTTTTACCATACACGTCAACGATTTCGATACCCGAACATTGTACATTGTTCATGGTACATTGTACATTGACAACGTCTTTCGTCGGGTTGGGATACAACACGATATCCACCTGGTCGAGGTCGTTGGCGAGGGCATCCACGGTATTCGCGTCCGTAACCTCCGCGCTCTTGTTGTTAGAGATTCGGGTCAGGGTGATGTCATCGAGGTAGTTGTAGCTGTAGCTCCAGGTCTTGCCACTGGTCAGCGTGTTGCGGAAGGCGATACGGCCGCCATCGCCCGTATAGTTAGAGAAATCGCACTCCACAAATGTCACATCCGTGGTCTTGTTGTTAAAGACATGGACGGGGACAAAGACACCGGTCTCTTCGGAATCGT
>JAEEKL010000218.1 GCA_016282395.1 Bacteroidales bacterium | reverse complement strand
TGAACTCAATCCGGCCTGTAGTTGTGCCGTTTGCGGCAATACCCACCGACGGATTGTCACTCTCCCAACGGAAACTGACCGCTTCGGTAGTCGTCAGTGATATGAACGTGACGGCTGTATCCGTACCCGTACACACCACAATGTTGTCAACGTTTTCCATCTCCGGAATCGGCTTCACCACGAGGGTCAGCTTATAGACACTGTCACAGCCGAATCTGTTCGTCAGACTGTCCCAAACGATATGCGTGCCCGCACTGGTAGGAATCGTCACATATTCGTGTCCCACCCAAACGTACGGAGTGGTTTCACAGGTCACGGTGTCTTCCTCAAAATAGTCCGGAAGTCGCAACACCAATTTCAATTTATAAACGCTATCACAGTCGAGAGTGGTCTTGAGGCTGTCCCAAAGGACATACTCACCCGGCTCCGTAGGTATGGTCACACCCGGATGGTTCTCCCAAACGAACGTGGTGTTCACACAATTCATCGTATCATCTTCAAAGAAATAATTCGGATTCACGGTCAAATTTAGTGTATAGACGCTATCGCAACCAGCTTGGGTCTTCAGAGAATCATAGTAGATTCCGCTCGACTGGAACTTTTTGCCGCGCCACACGAACGTACTTGTATCATTGGCACAGATCACTTCATACTCCGTATCAAATTCGTAGGTCGGGTTGACTTTCACTTCGGCGGGCGCAAGCTCTATGCATGTGGGTGCCACATCAGTGTAAACATAGCCTTCCCAACCTGGATAACCAGAAATACCACTATTACGATACCATTTCACAGTCAAGCTCTTGCCGTTGGAGATTAAAATCTTGGGCATGGAGGAAGTGAGATTCCCGTAAAGCGTACTTCCACCCAGAAGTGTCCCGGATGCGGAAGTTCCGTTGTAAACGGCCAAATAATCGTTGCTGTTCGCCGTATTAAACGAATTCAGTTTCAACACCACATGGCCGGAATCCGCTGTGAACGTGTGATACCAATAATTGGCGCTCGTACTATAGTAGCCATCCTGACCACCTTCATCGTAGAACGGGATGGAGTCTTGAGCGGTAAGGGTCGTGGTACGTGAAGTTTTAGAAGAATTGAACAAGAAGTCATCTGCCACCGTCTTGCCGCATCCGTGGAGATGCACCTCAGGGATGTACGGACAAGTGGTGTCGTTGTATATCGACACAAAGTAGAGAGAATCCCTGATCTGATGATCGGCATTAAACAACGCAACCTCGGAAGCGTTGGCAATGGTGTCGTGGGACAGCACCGTCACACTGTCGCTCATGTACCAAGTATAATATTGCGGATAACTGATGCTGGAAGAGGCAGTAAGTGTCGCCGTTTCATCATAGCAAACCGTATCATTGACGGCCGTCACATACTGTCCGCCGTTGGGATCCTTGATGTGAACCCTAGCGGGTGCAATATCAATACAGTTGTATGCAGCAGTATTGTAGATATAACCATCCCAACCGGCCCTCACCTGAGAACCGTCTGTGTACCAATACACTGTCAGAGAATTGCCTGTGGAGGTTATCACTGTTGGGTTTGAAGCGGTTATGGCGGTTAATTCGCCTTGGAAAAGAGTATTTGACCCAGACGCTGTTGGACCGTCATACACGCGCATATAGTCACAGCATGGCTCGGACATGAAAGATGTCAATTTCAAAACCACATGCCCGGTGTCCGTAGTGAAAGTATGCATCCAATTTGCTCTATGGACGGCATAGTCACTCCCAGGACCACCATCATCGTAGAACGGGATGGAATCATTATCAGCAACGACTGTGGTACCGTTGTTTTTAGATGCATTGTATATGAAATTGTCAGTAAGATCTTTGGAACAAGTGGTGATATGCAGTTCAGGGATGAAAGGACAAGTGGTGTCGTTGTATATCGCCACATAGTAGAGGGAGTCTTGAATCTGATGTTCCGGGGTGAACAGCGTGGCTTCACTTGCATTGTGAATGGTGTCTGTGTGTAAAACGGTCACAGTGTCGTTCTTGAACCAAGTATAGTATTGCGGGTAACCGAGATCGGAAGTGGCGGTGAGCGCTGCCGTGCCATCGTAGCAGACCGTATCGTTCGTAGCTGTCACATATTTGCCGCCATTGGCATCCTTGATGTAAACCATGGCGGGTGCGAAATCTATGCATGTGGGTGCCACATCGGTGTAAACATAGCCTTCCCAGCCCGGAGAACCAGAATAACCACTATTACGATACCATTTCACAGTCAAGCTCTTGCCGCTGGAGATTAAAGTCTTGGGCATGGAGGAATTAAGATTCCCATAAAGCGAACTTCCACCCAAAAGCGTTCCGGACGCGGAAGTTCCGTCATAAACGGCCAAATAATCGTTGCTGTTCGCCGTATTAAACGAATTCAGTTTCAACACCACATGGCCGGAATCCGCTGTGAACGTGTGATACCAATAATTGGCGCTCGAACTATAGTTGCCCCCCGAACCACCTTCATCGTAGAACGGGATGGAATCCTGAGCGGTAAGGATAGTGGTACGTGAAGATTTAGAAGAATTGAACAAGAAATCGGCTGCCACCGTCTTGTTGCAGCGGAGATGCACCCCCGGGATGTATTGGCAGGTGGTGTCATTGTATATAGCCACGTAGTAGAGGGAATCCTTTATCTGATGCTCTGGATTAAACCAGGTGGCATCGGACGCGCTCGCAAGGGTGTCACGTTGCAGAACCGTCACGCTGTCGTTCATGTACCAGGTGTAATATTGCGGGTAACCGAGGTCGGAGGTGGCGGTAAGGGCCGCTGTATAGTCGTAGCAGACAGTGTCGTTGACGGCCGTCACATATCTGCCGCCATTGGCATCTTTGATGTGAACCGTGGCGGGCGCCAAGGAGGCACAAGGTATTTCCGTGGTCTCAATTGTTCCCTCCCAACCTGAAGAATTGCCAGAATTATTCGCATACCATGTCACGGTCAGACTTTTGGATGTAGAGGTGTATATAAGCGGCATCGTTATGGCTGACCCATACAGTTTTCCACTTAAGGATGTCCCGGAAGCTGTAGTACCGTCATACACATACATATAGTCATAGCTGTTATACGTCTGGAAAGCGGTAAGCGTCAGCACCACTTGGCCGGAATCCGCCGTGAACGTATGTGTCCAACCTGTGTTGGCATTCGTATAGTTACTGTTTTTGCCGCCATTATCGTAGAAAGATATGATATCGGATGCACTCACAATGGTGGTCTTATTGTTCTTTGCACTATTGAACAAGAAAGTGTCCAACACTGTCTTTTCGCATTGGTCATGGAGACCGGGGATGTAGGGACATGTGGTGTCATTGTAAATCGCCACATAGTAGAGGGAATCCGTGATTTGGTGCTCCGGTCTGAACCAGGTGGCATCCGAGGCGCTGAGAACCGTGTCGGTATGCAATACCGTAGTTTTTTCTATATCATACCAAGTATAGTATTGCGGGTAACCGAGATCGGAAGTGGCGGATAGTGCCGCCGTGCCGTCGTAACAGACCGTGTCATGGATGGCCGTCACATATTTGCCGCCATTGGCATCCTTGATGTAAACCATGGCGGGTGCGAAATCATAACAGTTAGGTGTCACATCGGTATGTACCACGCCTTCCCAACCC
>JAEEKL010000217.1 GCA_016282395.1 Bacteroidales bacterium | reverse complement strand
GGCTGCGCCGACGTAGATGACTGCCACGCCGCCGGCCAGCTTGGCCAGACGCTCCTGCAGTTTCTCGCGGTCGTAGTCGCTGGTGGTCTTTTCAATCTGAGCCTTGATCTGGTTGACACGAGCCTTGATCATATCGCTGTTGCCAGCGCCATTGACGATAGTGGTGTTGTCCTTGTCGATGGTAATCTTCTCGCAGGTACCCAGCATGTCGAGGGTAGCGTCTTCCAGTTTGTAGCCCTTCTCCTCGCTCACGACGGTGCCGCCGGTGAGGATGGCGATGTCTTCGAGCATCTCTTTGCGACGGTCGCCGAAACCAGGAGCCTTCACGGCTACAACCTTCAGGCCGCCACGCAGACGGTTGACAACGAGGGTTGCCATGGCCTCGGTCTCCACATCCTCAGCGACAATCAACAGGGCGCGGCCGCTCTTGGCCACCTGTTCCAGGATAGGAAGAAGGGTCTGCAGGGTGCTGATCTTCTTGTCATAGATAAGAATCAGCGGGCTGTCGTAGGTGCACTCCATCTTCTCGGTGTCGGTGACGAAGTAGGGGCTGATATAGCCGCGGTCAAACTGCATGCCTTCAACCACCTTGACGCTGGTCTCGATGCCCTTAGCTTCCTCAATGGTGATGACGCCGTCCTTTGACACTTTCTCCATGGCCTCGGCGATGATGTCGCCAATCTGGCTGTCGTTGTTTGCGGAGATGGTGGCAACCTGACGAATCTTCTCGATGTCGCCGCCCACTTCAACCGACTGAGCCTTGATGTCGTCAACGATGGCTGCAACAGCCTTGTCGATGCCGCGTTTCAGATCCATGGGGTTGGCACCGGCGGTGACGTTCTTCAGACCGGTGTTGACAATAGCCTGAGCAAGCACAGTAGCGGTGGTGGTACCGTCACCGGCCTGGTCATTGGTCTTGGAGGCGACCTCCTTCACCATCTGGGCACCCATGTTCTCGATGCCGTTCTCCAGCTCAATCTCCTTGGCAACGGTCACACCGTCCTTGGTGATATGGGGAGCACCGAATTTCTTGTCGATAACAACATTGCGGCCTTTGGGGCCGAGGGTCACTTTCACTGCGTTTGCCAAAGCGTCAACACCTTTGCGGAGCTGCTCGCGGGCGTCATTGTTGTAAATTATCTCTTTTGCCATGATGTATTTTCCTTTCTTGAGTTTTTGTTCTGAAAATTCGGAATTATCTGATTATTCAGAATTCTCTGATTTAATTAAATAATAGCGTACACGTCGCTTTCTTTCATAATCATATACTTGACACCGTCGATTTCGACCTCAGTGCCACTGTATTTGCCATACAGCACATTGTCGCCCACCTTGAGGGTCATCTCGTGATCCTTGGTGCCTTTGCCAACGGCAATCACTTTGCCTCTTTGGGGTTTTTCTTTTGCGGTGTCGGGAATGATGATGCCCGAAGCTGTCTTTTGCTCGGCTTCAGCCGGCTGAATCAGAACGCGGTCTGCTAAAGGTTGAATGTTCATAATGATATACTTTTTTAGTTTATTTTTTCAATTTTTTAATTGCACAAATCCTTCTGCATAAACCATGCCAAAGCCGAAAATGGCACTCGGGACTGACAATATGTCGTGCCTCCGACTTTCTGACACCAACGAAACGACCATGTAGCGTCGTTATTTATTCGATCGTTTTCCCTTCCTTATTCGATCGATATTCGTTCTGAGAAGGGAAAAATGAGGGAAACCTGACAAATAGACATGGAAGAAAGAACGACCATACAACGACCTTACAAAAAACAAACAATTCCGCCACAGTGCCAAACAATAAATCACAGCGGGATGCGTTATCGAAACAAAAAATCACATCAAACCCATGATACTTTCCGACATCATCCAATTTCTTGACAGCGAACTACACCCTGAATACCAGGAAGATTACGACAACGCCGGATTCCTGCTGGGCGACCCTGCAGCGGAATGCACGGGTGCACTGGTGGCGGTAGATCTCACCCCTGCCGTCATCAATGAGGCTGCCGGACTCGGCGCCAACCTCATCGTAACCCACCACCCGTTTATCTTCGGCGGCATCCGTCGGATAACGCCCAACGACACCTGTGGAAGAATGATTTACTCGCTCATACGCAACAACATAGCAGTATATGCCGCCCATACCAACCTCGACAACATGAAGGAAGGCATCAACGGCATCCTTGCCGACCGGCTGGGGCTGACAGATTGTCACATCCTGCGTCCCCTGCCGTCAGTGCCGTCGGGCGACGTGGGCGCCGGCATGATAGGCTCACTCCCCTACCCCATTCCCACTGAGGCATTTCTCGAGCAGGTGAAAGCCAGCCTTGGGCTGCCGATGCTGCGCGTCAGCGACATAGCCTCGCCGATAGTGAGCCGCGTGGCCGTCTGTGGCGGTTCGGGCAGTTTCCTGATAGGCGACGCCATCCGTCAAAATGCCGACATCTACCTGACAGGCGACATGAAATACCACGATTTCCAACGCGCCGAAGGCTGTATCACCCTTGCCGACATAGGGCACTACGAAAGCGAGCAATTCGGCAAAGAAATATTTTATTCCATTATATCAAAAAAATTTAGTAATTTTGCATGTTATATCAGCCGGCAAGGCAAAAGCTTTGTAAGCTATATCTAATTGTCATTTAGATACTAATAAATATATACATATAATACACAATGGCGAAGAAAGTCACATCACCCGAAACAGCAGAACAGGCTCCCGTGCAGCCCGTACAGCAAATGTTAGACGTGGATGTCGCCACCGAGCGGCGCCTCGTTGCCCTTTACACCCTGCAGTTGGTGGATTCCGAGATTGATAAAATCCAGACCATCCGCGGCGAACTGCCCCAGGCTATCCAAGACTTGGAGGACGAGATTGCCGGATTGCAGACACGCATAAGCAACTTCAAAGAGAACATCGCAGAACAGAACAGCAACATCGCCAAGCGCACCAATGAGATTGCCGAACACGAAGCGATGATTAAGAAATATGAGAAACAGCAGGACAATGTGCGCAACAACCGCGAGTTCGAGGCCATCAACAAGGAGATAGAATTCCAAAACCTCGAAATCCAGCTCTGCGAGCGCCGGAACCGCGATGCCAACAACAAGATTAAAGAACTTGACCAGCACATTTCCGCTGCCGAGCTCCTTATCAAAGGCCGTCAGGCTGAACTCGACTCCAAGAAGGAGGAGCTGGACGGCATCATCGAAGAAACCCGCAAGGATGAGATACGCTACCGCGAGAAATCAGCCGAGCAGGAGAAGTTTATCGACGAGCACTATCTGACTGCATACAAGCGCATCCGCAAGCAGGCCCGCAACGGCCTTGCCGTCGTCACCATCGACCGTGATGCC
>JAEEKL010000216.1 GCA_016282395.1 Bacteroidales bacterium | reverse complement strand
TTGAGAGAATGGATTAGAACAAAGAAGAGGCAGAAAAGGCGTTCCTCCTCAAGACAGGACAATCCGAACTGGTTTCAGCTGACAATTAATACGAAAGGAGAAGTTGTGGATGTGAATTTGAGGTTTTTGCTGTTAGATGAGAATGATGAACGAATGTCCGCAGTTTTTTTTCAGATTCTTGAAAATATGCCGCCTTGGCAGCTTTACTCAGAAGGAGCACCACCTGCAAAAATGCAAGTCCAGGAGTGGCCTTATCGATATTTGCGGTAGGATTTAATGTAAACTAATAGGAAATAAACGCCAATCTTGTATTAAAATCGGTTAAAAGTGCGGTTTGGGCATGCTTTTGACGAGTGCTCAAGATTGTTGTAACGGATGTTTTACTACTTTTGCCGATCGCAAGGCGTGCAGGATTTCGTGCTTTCAGCACGGGGCATCCCCAGTCTTCACGATTGCTTGGTGATGTTTTTTCCGCATATTTTCCGCAATTCCGCATAAATTTCCGCAAAAAAGTGTATTTTCGCCACGTGAAAATCCCGAAACGATGCCCAAAGGAAAATCCACATGCAAAGTGCTGAAGGAGGTGCGGCGGAGGATCGCCGATGCCAACGACATCCCGCTGCAGGAGCGCGAATGCACCCACACGGGCGACTGCGCGGGCACGTGCCCCTACTGCGAGTCGGAGGTGCGCTACCTCGAGCGCGAGCTGTCGAAACGCCGCGCCCTCGGCAAGGCCGTGGCGGTGGCGGGCATCGCCCTCTCGACGGTGACGATGGCCGGCTGCGCGACTTCCGAGCCCGTGAGTTCAAATTCTACTAACGAATCCTGCAAAACATCCGGCCGTCCCGAGACAGATGTGCGGCCCACAACGGGGATCGCTTCCGTGGAATACGTTGGCAAACCGAAGGGAAAGAAACAGAAAAAGAGTAAATCGAAAAGAGAAAAGAAGTCGAAAAGAATCGAGACATACCAAATCATGGGCATTGTGCCAATGATTGACTCACTTCCGAAGATCGATACGATAAAGGATAACCCGCCTGATGAGGGTCTTCTGCCTGATTCTGGAGAAGAACCTCTCATTTTAGGCTTGGTTGAGAATCGGAACATTACAAAATGGGATGCCAAGGAAAAAGAAGCCGTTGCTTCGATGTCAAATCAGGAGTTCGATCCTGCGGTGTTTTCGGAAGGCAAGTTCGAGGATTGGCTGCGCGACCGACTCCAAAAGTTCCAGTCCTACATGCAGGATTCCAGGCTCGACTCCGTGGAGATCCGTTTCTTTGTGGATGAGGACGGCTCCGTTTCGCTAATCAACATCCTGAACATGCCGGAAGTTTACAAACCGGAAGACGAGGCCTTCCGTGCGAGAGTCACCGCGGTGATCAGCGGTTCCGAATGGACACCCGCCTCCGTTTCTGGCAAGCCCGTCTCCTCCATCGTCACAGTCTGGCTGCGTGATGTACGATGATTTATTTTTACAGAAAAAGTGCCTTTCAACACCATTCTTGTGTTAAAATCGGTTAAAAGCGCGGTTTGAGACTGTTCTTGAAGGAAGTTCGAGACCGTTGTGGTGAATGTTTTACTATTTTCGCCACGGATTTAGCTGTTGAAAACAATTAGGTTTCAATCCATGGACAGTATATTCGGGCTGGTAACAGAAGCAAAAATAATTATTGGTGTCCGCTAAAAGTTTCGTGCGCGTGCGCGAGCGCGAGGCGGCAAAAAATAAGGGCTGATCTCTGTTTGAGAATCAGCCCAATTGTTTACTTTTGCACATGCAAACACCAAAAGTTAAACAATGGGGAAAGTACACATTTTATCGGACAGCCGCTCCTTCGGCAGATAATAAATTTTCTTGACAAGGACAAGGTTGCACCCTCAACCCACGAAAAAGCCCGCAGAATCGGCCATCCACAGCCATTCCACGAGCAAAATACAACCTCTGCAAACCCCGATTAAACTTTTGCTACAGAAAACGGGCCTTCCGCCCGTCAAAAATTAAACCAAAATATAAGTTTTGGTACAGTTTGTTTTGTATCGCCCATCCAGCAAAATTTATGATAACCTGCTGTTTTTCAGGCAATATATCTTGATATAGCATAATATCATGGTAATTTTTATTCCGATTGCGAAAATAGTTTTTTTTCAGGAAAAAAGAGTGATGGACAACCTTTTTTTGTATTTTTGCAGCTTGAATTAATTTTTTTTGCAAAATGGTGGTAAAACGCATATCAGAGATAAAACTAAAAACAACCATATCGTGGATTTGTGTCCTGACATTCTTCTGTGCGGGTGTATTGTCGGCGCAGACGCAAGGTACAGGCAACCGAGTGTTTACCGTAAACCATGTCCCTTTGAAGATGGTGTTTGTGAAGGGAGGAGATCTGGAGCTGGGATGTGTCGCTGAACGGGATGACAGCTGTAAGGCAAAGGAAGTCCCCGCACATAATGTCACGCTGACAGACTTTTACATCGGTGAGACGGAGGTGACGCAGGCGCAGTGGATGGCGGTCATGGGGCGTGACAACAATCCGAGCTATTGGAAAGGCAATACGCTCCCTGTTGAACGTGTGAGCTGGACGGAATGCCACCGATTTGTCGTCAGGCTGAACAAGTATCTTGCCTCTGAGCTGCCCGAAGGTTATCATTTCGCTTTACCCTCCGAGGCGCAATGGGAATATGCCGCTCGTGGCGGTCTGAAAAGTGCAGGTGCGCGTTATGCCGGCAGCGACGATCTCAAGCAGATTGCATGGTACTATGATAATAGTAGCCAGCATACCCATGACGTGCGAATCAAAACAGCCAATGAGTTAGGCATTTTCGATATGAGCGGGAATGTTTGGGAATGGTGTGAAGACTGGTATGATGAGAATTTCTACGCGGAGAATACGGACTGGAACAATCCCATGAACGAACAGGAGACCTACTATCGCGTGCAGCGGGGTGGCAGTTGGAACTATGCGGCTTCGTACAGTCGGTGCGCCACCCGCGACCGCGGAAGCATCCATTCCCGCTATGAAGACTGCGGATTCCGGATCGCGTTGGTGCCGAGATAAAAAAAAACTCCGCAATTGCGGAGTTTTTTTTATTGTTAAAACGCATACTTCAAATGCAGCATAAGATGCCACGTGGAGGACAAGTTGTTATAGACAGACCATGAGGGTTGGCTGAAGCTGTATTTCCCGTTTTCCTTGTCGAATTGCAGCACCACATCGCTGTCAAGTACTCGGTAGGCACCCCATTTGTTGCAAAACAGGTTGCCGAGGTTTTGGATATCCACACCGACCTCAAGGGATTGCTTGTGCCCAGAGAGGTTGAAATAGAACTCCTGTGCGATCTTGAAATTGATGCGGTTGACCCACGGGGCCTTACCGCCGTTGCGCTTGGAATATTCGCCTCTGTGCTTGCTCAAGTAGCGGTCGTTGCTGATGAATTCCTCGAATGCGGCACGGTTCTCGGCGGAGGTGAACGGCATGGCGGCTAACTCCTCGGCGGTGGGGATGTATATCAGCTGTGGGCTGGTGAGTCCGCTGACGTTGCCGATGAGGTAGGAGTGGCGGGTTACGTAGTACCCGTTGTAAACTCCCATATTGAGACCTTCATAGAAGATTCCAAGTTTGGTGGCGGTGTACTTGCCCTCTTTGATGGTATAGCCGAGGCCGGCAATCACACGGTGCGGTGCCACGTATGCGGAATAACCTAACTCAGGGCTGTTGCAATCGTTAACGGTCGGAGTGTTTGCGAACGCTGACACCTGGTCAGCGTTCCCGTCAGAAAGGTTGGAGGCGTGGCTGAACGTGTAGGCCGCAAAGAGGTTAAGCCCGAAGCGGAAATTCTTGGTCAGCTGGGCGGAGACGGAAAAATACTGCCCGTGTTGACCTTTTTCGTTATGTAGGTAATAGCCGTGCATGGTGGATCCTTGCCTGTTGGTAATGTCCTCGCTGACGTAGTGCGTACGCGCCGTCGGTTCGCCGGGCAACTGTATAGTGCCATCTTCTCTATAACCTAACAAGGAAGCGTAAATTTCGTTAAAGTTAAAGGAGTAAATCCCTTCCACGGTGGCCTTGATATCGCCAGGGATGAGAACATCAAGTGCGAGAGAAGACTTCCAGCTTGTCGGCATCTTCAAATCTTTGGCCAAAACGGTGGCGTAAGTGGGGGCAGGTAGTCCCTGACGGCTGTAGTTGTGGTTGGCATAGATGCTGTTGATGATATCTTCCCGGTCAGGATCGAACCCGACCACATCGGAGCCCGTTGAGGTGTTGGCGATATATTGGTACTGCAGGCAGTTGGAGTTGCCGATAGCACTCACTAACCACACGTTGGGGATTCGTCC
>JAEEKL010000215.1 GCA_016282395.1 Bacteroidales bacterium | reverse complement strand
CTTCTTTACGAAGAAGTTGTATGAATTTTTGTGGTGTCATAATATCAATTTATCTTGCCTGTTTTATTCATAGATGAACACTCGCTGTCAACCTGCAAAAATACTAAAAATCTTTCTTGATCTCCCATATATCTCTTGCTATGTTTCTAAAGTTACCATATTATCAAGCACGTTCTGAGTGACCGGCAGGGATTAGCGTTTATGTCAGGGTGTCTGTCTGTTTTTTCTGTTGCGCCACGGCAATGATCATCACCGCCGCAAGGATGAGCACGATACCGATGGCCAGATAAGCCGTGAACGGTTCGTTGAACACGAGCAGGCCGATGAGCACGGCGGTGAGCGGCTCGAGCGCCCCCAAGATGGCGGTAGCGGTGGAACCGACGTATTTGGCGGCATACACCATCAGCACCAGCGCGAAGATGCCGGGCACCAGGGCGAGCCAGCCCACATAGAACCAGCTGACGGCACCCCGAGGCAGCGTGAGCGGCAACCCCGCAACCAAAGAATAGACCACCATCCCCAAAGCACAGTACAAGAGAACGTAAAAGTTGATCTTGATGGAGGACATCTGCAGGTTCCCCTTGTTCATCAGGATGATGTAAAGGGCGTACGACAGCGCCGAGGCCAGCACCAAAAGCACCCCTATCGTGGACAATGCCTCGCCGTTGTCGCTCCAATACAGCAGAACGACTCCCACGCCCGACAACAGCAGTGACAACAGTGTGGCAAGGGTGACGCGCTCGTGAAAGAAGAGCGACATGATGACGGCGGTCATCACGGGATAGGTGAAAAGTATGGTGGAAGCCACGCCGGCCGCCATGTAATGGAAACTCAGGTACAGGGTGAGCGACGAGACGATGAACAGCAGTCCCAATCCTGTCAGCACCCGAAACTCCTGCCTTGTCACCTTGAAATTCTCTTTGCGGAAAAGCATCACGATGGCGATGATCACCCAGGCCAGCCCGAAACGATAGAACAGAACGCTGTTGGTCTGCATTCCGGTGGCATACAACTTCAAGGCACCTAACGGATTTGTGCCATAGCATACGGCGGCGGCGATGCCTGCCAGTGTTCCTATAAATTTACGGTTTTTCAATTTCTCAAAGATATTAATATCGTTCGCGTTTTTATTGATCAAAGGTCGTTCTCGATGGTTTTGATGATTTTCGCGGGCACGCCGCCAATGAAGATGTTCTTGCCGACGGTGCATTATTCCAAACCGATCATACTGTTGTCTAACCAGTTACATTAGTCGGTTTGGGAATGCAAAGGTACGTTTTTTTTCAATACCTTTTTGGGATTCCCTCCTGTGTTACGGGCGGAAATGGCGGCGCATGTATTCGATGGTCTTGTGGAGAGTGTCCGTATGGAAAATCTGTTGCAGATGACCGGCAAAGTCGAGGCCATAGCGCTGCTGCAGAGCGTCGAGCAGACGTTGCCGCTCGGTTTGCTGTTGTGGCTGATCCTCAAGTAATTCGTGCATGATGGTTTGCCCTTCATCGTGGTCGGAGAGATTGTAGATGCTCACGCCGATGAGACGTGCCGGATCCCAGCGCACACCGTCGAGCAACGACGAGGCCTCGCGGTAGATGGTGACGGCCGATGACGTGGCAAAGGTCAATGTTCGCGAGCGACTGATGGACTGCATGTTGGTGTAGGTGAGCTTGAGCGTGACACCCTTGCCGCGCAGATTGTAGCGTCCGGCGCGGTGTTCGACGCAGAGGGCGAGGAGCAGCAACACATCCTTCAGTAACAAGTAATTGTAAACGTTTTCCTGAAAGGTCACCTCGCGACCGATGCTTTTGGCCTCTTCGGGGCGGTAAGGCTTCACGGGACGGTCGTCCTCGCCATTGGCCACCTGCACCAGCCAGCGGCCGTGTTTTCCGAGCATGACGATGACTTCGTCAGGGCGTTGCCGCAGGTCGCGCACAGTTTGGATACCGATGTCATGCAGCTTCTTGGCGGTCTGGGCACCGACGGTGTAGAGCACGCCGACATCGCGGTCGAGGATGAGGTTGACGAAATCCTCGGCGGTGGGGATTTCAAAGTAACCGTCGGGTTTCTTCTCCTCGCTGGCTATCTTGGCAGCCGTCTTGCAATAGGCCACACCCACCGAACAGGTGAGCCCTACCTCGTTTAGCGTGCGCTGCTTGATAAGATGGGCGATTCGTCGCGCCCCTTCCCAGTCGATGGCCTGCTCGGTGACATCAAGGTAGGCCTCGTCGAGCGAGATGCGCTGACTCATGGTTGCATAGGTGTCCCAGATGCCGTTGAGTTGCTGCGACACAGCCTTGTACTTGTCGATGTTGGGGTGCATGAAGATACCTTGCGGGCAGCGGCGGTAGGCCTCTTTAATGTTCATCGCCGAGTGTACGCCGAACTTGCGCGCCTCGTAGCTGCATGTGGCCACCACGCCGCGCTCGTGGGGCAGAGCTCCGATGATGAGCGGCTGGCCCTTCAGCGCCGGGTTGTCGCGTATCTCCACCGAGGCGAAGAAAGCGTCCATATCCACATGTATGATCTTGCGGTCAAGCATTCTCCAAACAAAAATCGGTGGTGCGGTTGAAATGGAGCTTCTTCGTGATGTAGGTCGCGGGATGTTGCATGGTTATTTGTCGGAATAATTCAATCCATTGGTTATCTCTTCCGCAATCATCTCCGCTTGTTTCAAAACAGTTTCTGTAGCCAACTTCTGCATATCTGGCGGATAACCATACTTGCGCAGCAGACGTTTCACCGCTACTTTCATCTTGGCTCGTACATTTTCTTTGATAGTCCAGTCTATGGAGGCATTTTTGCGGATGGTTTCGGTCAACACGACGGCTAATTCCCGGAGTTTGTCCTTGCCCATCAGCTCTTTCGCACTTTCATTATCAGCGACAGCGGAATAGAAGGCGTATTCGTAGGTGGTCAATCCCATGACGTCTGCTTCTTGATCCTTCTCCACAATAGTCTTGCTGAGTTTAATCAACTCATCAATGACTTCAGCTGCGGT
>JAEEKL010000214.1 GCA_016282395.1 Bacteroidales bacterium | reverse complement strand
GACATCGTCTCCATCGCCCTCTTCTTCTTCGCCTTCACCACCATCATGGCCTATTACTATTACGCCGAGACCAACCTCATATACCTCTTCAGCCGCTTCCGCCGGTGGCAACTGCGCCGGATGCGGGAAAAAGGGCGGAGTCAGGAGGCCATTGAGCAGGAAAGGACGGAGTTGGAGCGCGCTGACCGCGTTTTCGGCGATGACCGCAGCGAAAAGATTGTCGTCTGGATCCTGCGTATCTTCACCGTCGCGATGGTGTTCATTGGCTCCCTGACCACCAGTGGCGTCACCTGGACCTTAGGCGACATTGGCGTTGGCGCCATGGCCTGGATTAACATCATCGCCATCTTGCTTCTCTCTCCCAAAGCGTTACGCGCCCTCCGCGACTACGAAAAGGAGAAAAAGCAAGGCGTGGAGCCGAAATTCGACCCACACGGGTTAGATATCGAAAATGCGGATTTCTGGGAGTAGGATCAAAGGTCAACGGAATAGACGTAAGGTAAGAATTAAGTCTAAGTTTATGTCTATGTCGCACAGGTATTAGGTAATGATTTCTCGCAGGTGAGCCAAAAGCCTGTTATGTTTGGCGCAGTGTTTCCGCGATAATATCTGCCGCGTGACCGTCACCGTATAGTGTTATCGGGAATACGGGTGGCACATCTATCAAATTCTGAACGGTTTGCAGGATGTTGGCAGGTTCTTTGCCAATCACATGGTTGTAGCCGCAGCCCACCAATTCCGTCCATTCGGTCTCGTTACGCAGGGTGACGCAATATTTCCTCATGTAATAGGCCTCTTTTTGCAGTCCGCCGCTGTCGGTCATCACTAATGTGCAATGATCCAACAGGTAGAGCATTTCTAAATAACCTACGGGTTCAATGAATTGTATGGGAGACCTTTCGATAGGATAGTCGATGGATTCCATACTTTTGCGTGTGTGTGGATGCAGTGGGCATACGACAGGGAGGGTGTTGCAAGTCTGCTCAAGCGCATAGAGCAACAGCTTGAGTGTTTGAGGGTTGTCGATATTATCAGTGCGGTGGAAAGTGCAGAGGATGTATCGGTCGGGTAGGGGGGCGGTGGGCTTTCGCATGAGCGGGGCGAACTGTCGGGCCGCATCCTTCATCACGTCACCGCTCATCACGACTTTTGCGCCGTTCGACAGGCATCCTTCGTTGCGAAGCTGGTTCACCGCTATCTCTGAGGGACAGAACAACAGGTCGCTGACGCGGTCGGTGAGGATGCGGTTTATCTCCTCGGGCATGGCCTCGTTGAAAGAACGCAGTCCTGCCTCGACGTGCGCCACGCGGATGTGCAATTTCTTGGCGGCAAGCGCGCCTGCGAGCGTTGAATCTGTGTCGCCATATACCAGTACCCAGTCAGGCTTTTCTCGTAGTAACACCTCCTCGATTTTCTCCATCATCCGACCGGTGAGTGCGCCGTGCGGAAGCCCGTGAATGTCAAAGTGATACGTGGGTTTAGGCAGCTGCATCTCCTCAAAGAAGAGTTGCGACATGTTGTTGTCGAAATGTTGGCCGGTATGCACGATGACTTCTTGAATGTCAGGATATTGCGACAGTGCGCGGGAAACCACGGCCGCTTTGATGAATTGCGGTCTGGCTCCGAAAACAGTGACGATTTTGAGGGTTCGATTATTCAATGCAACAATAAATTGGATGGCAAAAGTACAATTTTTTCGGATTATTTGTGAATGGTGAATGGTGAGTTGTGATTAGTGAATTGTGGGTTGTGAGGATAAGTGAATTAGATGATTAGAGAATTTGGGGTATTTCGAAAATCTTTTCATCTAACTTTTTCATCTAATCGCCTCATCGTCTCATCGTTCCAATGAGTACACCCGATACATTCCACGCGCTGAAATACGTACCTTCGCGTTGTCCCTGCGGAATGGCGATGGTGATGGTGTGTTCGTCGGGGGTGAGGCCCGTGAGGTCGAAATAGACCGGTTGCGTGGCAGTGCCGGGACACCAGCCCGAACGAGAATAGTCCGAGGAGGACATCCCGTTCCAGAAGTTGCCGGACGCGGGATTGAAGGTGCGGAAGGTGCCGCAGTCGCTGCGCCAAGGGGTATGACGGAAGCGCGGTTGCCCGTCGATAAGGATGACGTTCTCTTTCGGCACGAACTCATCGCCCGTGTCCCAGCCGCCGTGTCCCGTGCTGATATAACGCAACCGCAGGGAGGTGAGTCTTTCCGGCACGGTGAACGTCACCGTAAGTGAATCGGTCTCAAAGAGTTTGCCGTAGTTTTGCCCCGACATCTCCATCACGTTGCAGGTGTTGAAGAGCGGCAGGATCCAGAGGCTGTCGTCGCCGCTTGCCCATTCGTAACTTTCGGGATATGCCTTGAGGTCGAGGGAAATCTTGTGTCCGCCGGCATCATAGTTGCCGATGAACGCCCCGATATAGACATCCCCCTGCAGATATTGACGTAAGTCGCTGACATCCTGTTTGTAATAGGCGGCATCCTCCCACTCTTTGTCGTTCAGTGAGCGGTATTGATTGAAGTGTTTCACCCCGAACGGCGTGAAGAAGCGGACTAATTCCACCAGCGGTGTGTAGTTTTTCTCTAATTTGATACCTTGATACTGTTCGCCGTTTTTGTCGGTGAAGACGGGCAGCACACCTACGCTGTCAATCAGCGCGTTGAGGAAGTTAGTCTTCTGCGACGTCGGGATTACGAAGATGGAGCCGGTGCGGTCGTATGCATCGCCATTCGACTGCTCGGTGAGTTCTGCAAATATCTGATAGTGATCAGGCAACTGTTTGAGGTTGAGTCGCTTCAGGATGATGGTGCCGTTGGAGTAGGGGAGTACCGTATCGAAGGGGATAGTGCGGGATTTCTCCAGTTTCGGGTTGAAGCAAATTTGCGCGTCGCGGAAGATGGGGATGGTGATGACCAACTTCTCCTTTTCGAGGCTGTTGAGGGTACGGCGCTCGGTGTACTGTCCAAGGTTGGCCGGGATGTCGGGTACCTCATCCTTTAATCTTTTCACGGATGCCAGTCGCGTGGTGGTGTTGCCGTTACGGGTGAACTGCACGAGTACACCGGGCAGATCGGCGAAAGAGGAGATGGGCGTGGCGCGGAACTTCAGATCATCGGTGACCCAAATTTCCATCTTGTTGGAAAACAGCGAGGTAGTGTATTTCTTGCAGTTGTAGCCATTCACTTTTTCGGTCTTCTCCAGTGTGTATTCGTTCCCGCTTTTGATGCTGAAACCGTAATAGTACTGCTCGTTAGTTGAGTAGTGGAGTTGGTAGAAAGCGGTGTCGCGGTTGTAGTCGATGTAGGTGATATGTTGTGCGATGCCGGGAATCGGGTTCTCTTCTGCTGGATCGGCGGAGTTGATCTGCAGGCAATTGTTGCGCGAAACGGCCACTGCGGTGCGGGACGTGTCGCCGTTGCCGTCGGAGAAGGATTCGTACAGGAGGCGGTACTGTGCATCTGCCGTAAAAGCCGCCAGCATCGCGGCCACTATAAGGGTAAAGGTTCTTTTGCTCATATTTATATTATTAAAGTGCAAAGATAGTATTTTAATTGATAATGGATAATTTTGGAGCCATCGCACCTTATTCCCTTAACACCTCAACTTTAACCTTAAAAAAAAACAGAGATGTCCGAAAGGGCATCTCTGTCAATTTGTTACAACAACAGGGGAGGATTACTCGCCGATCTGTCTGCGGATGAAACCGGTGCATTCCAGACCTTTTTCCATTCTCTTGATGTAGTCACCGACGCTTTCTTTGCCGTCGCTGCCCATCACGAGTGCTTGGTAGGTGAGGGTGCTTTCCTTGAAGAACTTCACCAGACGACCTTGGGCGATCTGCTGGATCTGTTTTTCGTTGAGGTTGGCGGCTGCCTTCTCGGCTTCCTCGACCTTGATCTTGCGGGCCAGTTCGGCTTGCTCTTCGGTAATCCAACCCTTGGCCATGTTGGAGTTGATGTGGTCATCGCTGTCAACGTGTGCGGGGTTGATACCAGCTTTGTGCAAGGCGGAATCAACGGCTCTCTGGATCATTTCGAGGCGGGTCTTCTCAATACCCACGGTAAGTTCGTTGTCTTTGACGTCTTGCGGGATGGCGTTCTCGTCGAGGGCGACGGGAGCCATAGCGGTGATGTGCATGGCGACGTTGTGCGCCACCTCTGCGACCTTTTCACCTCCCTTGTTGAATCCCACGAGCGTGGCTTTGTGGTTGCCCATGTGGTTGTAAGCATCTACATAACCAGCTTCCAAAACTTGATAGTCAGGACATTCGATCTTCTCACCGGTTTTTCCAGTCAGCTCGATGAGCTTTTCGGAAACCTTCATACCATTAACATCCATGTTGAGGAGATCCTCTTTGGTCTTGATGTCAGCGGCCATTGCTTTGTCGAGGACGCTATCGGTGAAATTGACGAATTCCTCGCCCTTGCCCACGAAGTCGGTTTCGCAAGCCATGACGAGCATGTAACCTTTGGTTTTGTCGGCATTGGTTTTGGCAATGATGCGACCTTCGTTAGAAGAACGGTCGGCGCGTTTGGCGGCCACTTTCTGGCCTTTCTTGCGGAGGATGTCGCGTGCTTTTTCGAAATCGCCGTCAGCCTCGACGAGCGCTTTCTTGCAGTCCATCATACCGATGCCGGTCTCTTGTCTCAGTTTGTTAACATCTGCAGCTGTGATATTAGCCATATTGTTG
>JAEEKL010000028.1 GCA_016282395.1 Bacteroidales bacterium | reverse complement strand
CTTCGGCGCTATATCGGCCGGCTATTTCAATGGCGGCTTCGGCGCCGCCGGGTATAACGCCTTTTTTTGGGCTTCCACGGCACATGGATCAGGTAAAGCCTATAATCGGTTTTTTTACCACGGTGGTCCCGGAGTGTATAAACTCGATGACGGCAACCGAGCTTATGGCTGGTCTGTCCGCTGTCTTCGCGACTGATTTAAGACTTTGGACTTGAGACTTAAGACTTGAGACTATTAAAAAAACGAGACGGGGTTGTTCAACCGAGCAGCCCCGTCTCACTATTGCCTGTTGCCAGTTCCCTTATCACATTGCGTTCCGCATCGGCTGCATCAGTTCGGCAAGCATGTTCTTGGCGCGCATGATCTGAATCTTCACGTTGGAGAGCGTAAGTTCTAAACGCTCGGCGATTTCCTCGTAGGCGAGGTCTTCATAGTATCGCAGCTCTATGACACGGCGGTATCTTTCGGGCAGCTCCGACACGGCCGCGCGCAGCAGTTGCAACCGTTGCTTGTCGATTACCTCGTCTTCTGGGGTACGTTGCAGATTGTCCTCGCTTTGGTCGATGATGGATGTCGTGCTGTTGGTGTAGAGGTCTTCCTCGAAATATTGCGGCATGTTGTTCTTCACCCGCAGGAAGTCGATGCTGTTGTTCAGTGCGATGCGGTACAGCCAGGTGGAGAAGGCATATTGTGGGGTGTATTTGTCCAGATAGCGGAACGCCTTGCCGAAGGTCATCAGGGTGAGGTCTTCAGCGTCGTCCTTGTTTTTCACCATGCGCATCAGCATGTAGTAGATGCTGTCGCGGTAGAGCCGCATCAACTCGGCGTAGGCCTGTTGGTCGTTGTGATCCAGTGCCTTGCGCAGGAGAACGTAGTCGCGCTTCGCCTTCTCGGTCTGACAGGTGTTAATCATTTCGCGATTTTTTTATGATTGATTTTAGCCGAAAGCCAGTATAACGGATTCAACAGGGAAAATAGTATATCGTAAATCAGAAAATAGGGGATAATTTGTTTTTCCTGCAGTTTCTTGGCGGAAATTCCCATGACGACGTACATGCTGGCGATGCGCAGCAGTGCGATGCCGAGGATGATGTAGAGGACTGTTGGTTGGTGCAGGGCGGCGAGGATGGAGAGTACAAGAAAGACGTAGAACAGTAGGTTCGTCAGCTCATAGAAGCCAAGCATAATCCTGTTTTTCAAAGAGTTGTATTTTCTTGTGAAGAAGAGACTGATTTTGTGGATGCGCCAGAACCGGTATTGCGGGGTGTGCTGTCGTACGGTAGCCGCGTCGGGATCGAATTCGATTGCGGTGTTGTTTTGGGTTGAGGCACGATGGATAAAAATGTCTTCTTCGCCGTAAAGTAGGTGGTTGTAAGAGATGAACCCTTTCTGCTGGTAGAACAATTGGCGGACGAATGCCACATTGTTGAGGTCGCCGCGATAAGTGCTGTGCAGCAGCGCGTGCGAGAAATACTGCATGGCATTGACCAGATTGTCAAAAAGAAGGAAATGGCTATACGGCCCTTTCTTTTTTGCGAATGTGTTGTAGCCTAGGACAATCTTGTGTTGAAACAGGAAGTTCTGCGCCATCAGAGCCAGCCATTGCTTGGAGGCGGGCTTGCAGTTCGGCGAGGTGAGCAGGATGTGGTCGTAGCTGGCGCATTTGATGCCCATGGAAATGGCCATCTTCTTGCCTCGGCTTGTAGAAACCGCCGTGCTCAGATCCACAATCTTGATGTTCGGGTAGCGTTCTTTGTATTCTTTGATGGCATGAAGGGAATTTTCGTCGCGGGAGCGGTCGTTGACAATGACGATTTCAAAGAATCCGTACTGTTGTTCAAGAAGATAGGGTAGGGTTTGCAGCACTTGGGCGGCATCGTCGCGCACCACAATGACCACGGAAACAGGAATGTCGCGGAATCCTAACGTGGCCTTCTTCTTGTGAAAGGCGAAACGTCCGTAAATGACATAGTAATAGACTAATTGAATGAGCGTTATAACACCAAACAGAATTAAAATAGCCAGTGCTACTTGGGTGATCTGCATTTTATGAAACGGTTTAGGTTAATAGTTTGGCGGCAAAAGTAAGTATTATTTCAATAAAAGATGTATTTTTGCCAAAAAAATATAAACAAACTTACGAACATTTGAACGCTACGACAATATGAAGTTCACACTCCAAAAAGAAGACGGCAAAAGTCATGCCCGCGCCGGATTGATTGAGACTGGACACGGATTGATTGAGACTCCGATTTTCATGCCCGTAGGCACTCTTGGTGCAGTGAAATCGCTGCATATCAGAGATTTGAAAAACGATGTGAAGGCCCAAATCATCTTGGGCAACACTTATCATCTGTATATGCGACCCGGCATGGAAGTGCTGCGCGAGGCTGGTGGATTGCATAAGTTCAACGGTTGGGATCGCCCCATTCTCACCGACAGCGGCGGTTTCCAGGTCTTCTCGCTAAGCCATCGCCGAAAAATCGACCCGCAGGAGGGTGTCTGGTTTCAGTCGCACATCGACGGTTCCCGCCACCTCTTCAGTCCCGAAAAGGTGATGGACCTCGAGCGCACCATCGGCGCCGACATCATCATGGCCTTTGACGAATGCACGCCGTATCCCGCTGACTACAAGTACGCAAAGAACTCCATGGAGACCACCTTCAAGTGGCTGAAACGTTGCATCGCCCGTTTGGACGAAACCGAACCCTATTACGGGTACGAGCAGACGCTATTCCCGATTGTACAGGGCAGCACTTACAAGGATTTGCGGCTGAAGTCTGCTGAATATGTGGCTTCCACCAACTGCGACGGCAATGCCATTGGTGGCGTCTCTGTGGGTGAACCTACGGAGATGATGTACGAAATCACGGATGTTTGCTGTCAGGTGTTGCCGAAGGACAAACCGCGCTACCTGATGGGTGTGGGCACGCCCGCCAACATCGTCGAGTGCATCTCCCTCGGTGTGGATATGTTCGACTGCGTGATGCCGACCCGCAACGGTCGCAACGGCATGATTTTCACGTGGGAGGGCATGATGAACATGCGTAACGAAAAGTGGAAGAACGATTTCACTCCGCTGGATGCCAATAGCGACCTCTTTGCCGATCGTGAATATACCCGCGCCTACCTGCGCCACCTCTACGTCTCGGACGAAATCCTCGGCCCGATGATCGGCAGCATCCATAACCTGCACTTCTACCTTGATTTAGTGACCACCGCCCGCCAGAAAATCCTTGATGGCACGTTCGCGACTTGGAAGGACGAGGTGCTGCCGAAGATTTCGCGGCGGTTGTAGTGGTGAGGCGAAGGAAGGGGTGCGCATTATTGTTGTCCCTTTAAATTTTCCCCCGTCAGAAATCTATGTCTCTCATTGTTGGCATAGGTTGTGGATTCATCGTTTATACCAATGGATTCTACTACGAGGGAGTGTTTCCATGTACCGATTAGCCGTTCTTTGCAGGAACGATGGTTGCAAGAAATGTGTTTAGCTTACATGGCAAAAAAACGTCGTGTCAAAAAAAATGCTATTTTTGCCGATTCCTAAATTAGGGCAGAAAGTTTACTCATCAAAATTATAAAACATTATGGTAGAAAAAATTACATCAAGCCAGCAGGCAATGGATATGGAAGCCCGCTATGGCGCGCACAATTATCATCCCCTGGGCGTGGTCATCGCACGCGGTAAAGGTCCCTTTGTGTGGGATGTGGAAGGCAAGAAGTATTTCGACTTCCTTTCCGCTTATTCCGCAGTGAACCAAGGTCACTGTCACCCGAAGATTATCGAAGCTATGATCGATCAGGCTCAGAAGGTCACCCTGACCTCCCGCGCTTTCTACAATGACTGCCTCGGACCGTACGAGAAATATGTCACCGAGACTTTCGGCTATGACAAGGTTCTGCCGATGAACTCTGGCGCCGAAGCCGACGAGACGGCTCTCAAGCTCTGCCGCCGTTGGGGTTATGACAAGAAAGGCCTTCCCGAAAATCAGGCTAAGATCATCGTGTGCGACGGCAACTTCCACGGTCGTACCATCACCATCATTTCCCTCTCCATCGATCCCGATGCATACGCAGGCTTCGGTCCGTTCACCCCAGGATTCATCAAGATCCCCTACAACGATGTCGATGCTTTGGCGAAGGCCCTCGAAGATCCGATGGTTTGCGGTTTCCTCGTGGAACCCATCCAAGGTGAAGCTGGCGTATATGTTCCCGATGAAGGTTATCTGAAGAAATGTTATGACCTTTGTAAAGCCCACAACGTATTGTTCATCGCCGACGAGGTGCAGACTGGTATCGCTCGTACGGGTAAGATGTTAGCTTGCGACCACGAAGGTGTCCGTCCCGACATCCTCGTCCTCGGTAAAGCTCTCTCCGGCGGCACAATGCCTGTTTCCGCCGTTTTGTGCGACGACGACATCATGCTCAACATCAAGCCTGGTGAGCACGGTTCCACGTTCGGTGGCAACCCTGTCGCCTGCCGTGTCGGTATCGCTGCTCTCGAAGTGGTGAAGGAAGAGAAACTCGCCGAGCGTGCCGAATACCTCGGTAAGATTTTCCGCGAGGAGATGAGCAAGGTGAACAGCCCGATGATCAAGCAAGTGCGTGGTAAAGGCCTGCTCAACGCCGTCATCATCCAACCCACGAACGGCAAGGAAGCTTGGGACGTGTGCGAGAAGATGCGCGACCTCGGCGTGTTGGCCAAACCGACCCACCAACACATTATCCGCTTCGCTCCCCCGTTGGTTATCACCGAAGAGGAACTCCGCGAGGCCATCGCTATCATCAAAGAGGCTATTCTTTCATTTGAATAGTGATTGTGTTGTGTTTTTTTTGAAAAACCGGAAGGGCGTTTGTCCTCCCGGTTTTTTTGTTGCACTGGCGGGTGAGGTAGGCCGTTGTCAGACTATAGAACGGGCGTATGTTAAGGTCGCACGAAATAAATACCGACCGCAATGCAAAAAAAGTGTATCTTTGCCGAATGTTTTGAAAAAAGGAAAATTAGTGTCAATATGATTAACATTACATTGCCTGACGGCTCTATCAAACAGATGGAAAAGGGCTGCACCCCTTACGAGGTGGCGCAGGCCATAAGCGAAGGATTGGCCCGCAACGTGTTGGTGGCCAAGGTGAACGACCAAATGGTGGAACTCGACAAACCTATCAACGAGGATGCCACCCTTACGCTCTATACTTGGAACGACCGTGAAGGAAAGGACACCTTCTGGCACAGCTCCGCACACTTGATGGCGGCGGCTATCGAGTCGCTCTATCCGGGCGTGAAGTTTGGTATCGGTCCGCACATCGAGACCGGTTTCTATTATGACATCGACTTTATGGATTACAGCATCTCCTCCGATGATTTCCCGAAGATTGAGGAAAAGATGAAGGAGTTAGCTGCCCAGAAGATTCAGTTCGTGCGCCGCGAAGTCCCCAAAGCAGAAGCTCTTGAGTATTTCCAGAAGAAAGGCGATGAGTACAAGCTGGAACTCATCGACGGTCTGGAGGACGGACAGATCTCGTTCTACGAAAGCGGCCCGTTCACTGACCTCTGCCGTGGTCCGCACTTGCACGATACCTCCACCATCAAGGCCATCAAACTGCTCAAGACAGCTGGTGCCTATTGGCGCGGCGACGAGAAACGCAAACAACTGACCCGTATCTATGCGGTCACCTTCCCGAAGAAGAAGGAACTTGACGAATACTTGGCCCTCCTCGAAGAGGCCGCCAAACGCGACCACCGCAAACTGGGTCGTGAGTTGGAACTGTTCACCTTCTCCCCGCTGGTGGGACAGGGTCTGCCGTTGTGGTTGCCTAAGGGTGCCGCTCTGCGCGACCGTCTGGAGCAGTTCCTGCGCAAGGTGCAGAAAAAGTACGGTTATCTGCAGGTTATCACCCCGCATATCGGTAACGTGAACCTCTACAAGACCTCTGGGCACTATGCCAAATACGGTGCGGACTCCTTCCGCCCGATCACCACACCGCAGGAAGGCGAGGAGTTCTTCCTCAAGCCGATGAATTGCCCGCACCACTGCCAGATCTACGCCGCCCGTCCGCGCTCGTACAAGGAGCTGCCTCTCCGCCTGGCGGAGTTCGGCACCGTCTATCGTTACGAACAGAGCGGTGAGCTGCACGGATTGACCAGGGTTAGAGGCTTTACGCAGGACGATGCGCACCTCTATTGCACTTCCGACCAAATCAAAGAGGAGTTCTGCAAGGTCATTGACATCATCCTCTACATTTTCAAGACCTTGAAGTTCGACAACTACAAGGCACAGGTTTCCCTGCGTGACCCGAACAACAAGGAGAAGTACATCGGCAGCGACGAGAACTGGGAGAAGGCCCAGCGTGCCATTATCGAGGCAGCTGCCGAGAAGGGACTGAACACCATCGAGGTGGAAGGCGAGGCTGCATTCTATGGCCCGAAGCTCGACTTCATGGTGAAGGACGCCATCGGTCGTGAGTGGCAGCTTGGCACTGTCCAGGTTGACTACAACCTGCCCGAGCGTTTCGGCCTTGAATATACGGATGCCGACGGCCAGAAGAAGCGTCCGGTGATGATCCACCGCGCCCCGTTTGGCTCTATGGAGCGTTTCGTGGCTGTACTGTTGGAGCACACCGGCGGCAACTTCCCGTTGTGGCTCACCTCCGACCAAGTTGTCATCTTGCCCATCAGCGAGAAGTACATGGACTACGCCCGCAAGGTGCAGGCCGCTTTGGACGAGCAGGATATCCGCTGTTACATTGACGAGCGCAGCGAGAAGACTGGTCGCAAGATCCGCGACGCCGAAACCGCGAAAGTTCCCTACATGGTCATCGTGGGCGAGAATGAGGAGAAGGACGGCACCGTCAGTGTGCGCCGCCACGGAAACATCAACGACGGCACCATGCCGCTTGGCGATTTCGTTGCGATGATTCAGAAAGCGATTAAAGAAGAACTGGAGAATTAGTCTGCGTGACAATGTTTGCAAGGTATGAGAATAAAGGAGTCTGGGCTGATGCGTGGACTCCTTTAATCGAAAATATCGTTACATATTATAAACAGTTGAAATAAATAGATTATGGAAGAAAAGAAAACATCAATGATTCGTTTGAGAATGAGTTCTCAAGATGCCCATTATGGTGGAAACTTAGTTGACGGTGCCCACATGCTCGCTTTGTTCGGCGATGTGGCAACCGAACTGCTCATCATGCAAGATGGTGACGAAGGCCTGTTCTGCGCCTACGACAATGTGGAGTTCCTCGCTCCTGTGTATGCCGGCGACTATATCGAAGCTGTCGGTGAAATCACCAAGGTGGGCAACACCTCCCGCAAGATGGTCTTCGAGGCCCGCAAGGTTGTCCGCCCGCGTCCTGACATCAGCGCTTCTGCCGCCGACGTGCTGGAAGAGCCTGTCGTCGTCTGCCGCGCATCAGGTACGTGCGTGGTCCCGAAACAGTGCCAGAGAAAAAATAATTAGGAGATGTAGAACAATTAGGAGGTGTGTAGAGACGTGGAATTTCGTGTCTCAAACACCTCCGAAAATTGCAAATTATTAATCGTAAAACCAAGAACATGGAGAAATTGATAATCACTGCCGCTATTTGCGGTGCAGAAGTAACGAAAGAACAGAATCCGGCCGTGCCTTACACCGTTGAGGAGATTGTGCGCGAGGCCAAGAGTGCCGTGGATGCCGGCGCCGCCATCGTACACTTGCATGTGCGCGAGGATGACGGCACACCCACGCAGAGCCGCGCCCGTTTCCAAGAGTGTGAGGATGCCATCTACAAGGCTTGCCCGAATGTCATCCTTATCCCTTCGACAGGAGGTGCTGTAGGCATGACTCCCGACGAGCGTCTGCAATCGACCGACACCACTCCGATTCCGGAGATGGCTACCCTCGACTGCGGTACCTGCAATTTCGGCGACGAGATTTTCGATAACACGATGCCGACCATGCGTGCTTTCGGAAAACGTATGATCGAGCGCGGCATCAAACCCGAATACGAGTGCTTCGAGATGGGTCACCTCGACACCATCCTCACCATGGCTCGCAAGGGCGAGGTTCCTG
>JAEEKL010000213.1 GCA_016282395.1 Bacteroidales bacterium | reverse complement strand
GAACCACCGCAGCGTCTTCCAGCCGATGAATCTCATCCAGCAGGGCGTGCTCGAGAACAAGGAGGACCGCAAGCACTACCGTCACGTGCCTCGGTTCGTGCCCGCCGGACAATCCACCCAGATGATCGTGGGCGCGACCAAGGACTCCGACCGCGACATCCTTAACATGTCGTCGATGCTCTACGGTCAGCCCTCGATGCGCCGTGTCTATTACTCCGGCTACGTGAGCGTCAACACGTTCGACTCGCGCCTGCCGGTACTGAAGCAACCGCCGCTCGTCCGCGAAAACCGCCTCTATCAAGCCGATTGGCTGCTGCGTTTCTACCATTTCAAGGTGGATGAAATCGTCGATGACCTGCATCCGAACCTAGACCTGGAGATTGATCCCAAGTTGGCCTGGGCTTTGCGACACCCCGAGGCCTTCCCCGTCGATATCAACACGGCAGACTACGAGATGCTGCTGCGTGTGCCGGGACTCGGTGCCAAGTCGGCGTGGCTCATCGTCAACTCCCGCCGTTTCAACCGGTTAACCACCTTCGATCTCAAGAAGATGGGCGTGGTCATGAAGAAAGCGAAGTACTTCATCACCTGCCACGAGCTCGGTGCCTCCAACCTGCAACCTCTCCTCGGCATCAACGAGCTGACCCCCGAACGTCTCCGCCCGCTGCTGGTCTCCAAGGCGGAGCAAAAGCTTGCTGCGAGGGAGGCGCAATTGTCGTTGGAGTTTGGGGAATGACGTTGGATATGATGGAAATAGTAGAGACGTTGCGCGCAACGTCTCTACAGGACAATTTCAATTAGTCAGTGTGTATTCGGAATTTATGTATCTTTGCAGGTTGAAAAAAAACATTCTGATTATGAGTACTGAAATGATGTCGAACATGCTAGCGGAGTACTTCAAAACAAAACCTGTTTTGAAGGCTTGGCTGTTTGGTTCCTTTGCCCGCGGAGAGGAAACATCCCAAAGCGATGTGGATATCCTCATTGTTTTGGACCACTCCCAGACAGTAGGAATGGATTTTTTCGGCATGTATGAGGAATTAAAGGAACTTTTAGGCCGGAATGTTGATTTGGTGACAGAGCGGTCATTGGCTCCTTTTGCTAAAAAAAGTGTAGAACAAGATAGAAAATTGGTTTATGAGAGAACCGCGTAGAGACAAGGAAAGATTGGAAAAAAAGTAAAAGGTATGCGAAATTATATTGTCCATGAGTATTTCCAAATTGATGACATAGTAGTTTGGGAAGTCGCCACGAAGAATCTTGTTGAACTAAAAGAACAGATTTCCCAATATTTGGAGGAAACAGATTGGGATAAGTGGGAAGAAAAAATTTAATAGAGCAGAATTTTTAGTACTTTTGCACCCGAAATTTTTGACAAAACAATAAATAGTAACGAAACAAATCGCCTATGAGCAAAACCGCATAATGCTGTTATGCACACCATAGAATAGGAAAAAGCGGAGTAGCTTATACACTGGGTGCTTTGAAACTTCGACACTTTCAAAATATCTCCCGGAGTGAAGCGACGACGCTCCCGCCATCCGGCGTGGGCTTTACTCGTTGTAATTGGGAGATAATAGGTAGTCGAAGACCTCAAAGCATCCAATGAAGGCGAAAAGTGCCACGCTTTTTTTGTGTGCGTAACTTTCTGAACTCTTTCGGCACATTTTATGAAGTTTATCACAAAACCCGAAGGTGCCGGATGGGATATAACGCGGCGACAAATTCGTATGAAAAAAACTTTCAAAGTGATGGGTCTGATGGTTCTGGTCATGACGGCGGCTTTTGTCTTAAGCGCATTTACCAAAGCAAATAATGATACCGATGTCTCGAGTGGGGATCAATACAGTTGCAAGGTGGAGATATTTCTGCCCGATGGGAGTCACTATGTGATGGGCAATATAGAAGTCTGGTTCCACAAAGCGAGCTGGACAGATGAAGGTGGTTGGGCAAAATACTGGGTTGATAGCGACGGAAAATGCACTATGAGTTGGGACGCTAAGCGCGGCGACTACATAGAGCGCATTACATTTTGCCAGTTTGGAACTTGTTATGAGATTAAAGATGTTAAGTTGTCAGATGGGGGCAATTATAAGTTGACGGCCAGAGAAAGTTAGTCTAAAGATTGAATTGTAACAATATGACTAAACGATTCTTTATCGCGTTGGCGCTGCTGGTGGCGGCGCCGGCGCTTGTTTTCGCACAACAGACCCAAAGCCCTCTCACCATCACGGTGAAGGGCGTGAGTTTCAAGATGATCCGGGTGCAGGGCGGCACGTTTACCATGGGTTGCACTTCGGAACAAGGAAGCGACTGCGATGGTGATGAGAAACCCTCCCACACGGTGACACTCTCCACCTACTACATCGGCGAGACCGAAGTGACGCAGGAACTGTGGAAGGCCGTGATGGGAGACAATCCGTCTTACTTCAAGCCTACTGAGAATAAAACGGATGTGTCGCGTTGCAGCTATGATGCCTTCGTGGCGGATATCCAAAAGCTCAATGCCAAGAAGCCGGGGTCGATGCGTGTGCCTACTCGTCAGGAATGGGATGCCGCCATGGTTACCGTGACCAAAAGCGGATCGCTGAAACGTCCGGTGGAGAACGTGAGCTGGGAGGACTGCCAGGAGTTCATCCGCAGGCTGAACGAACTCACGGGCAAGAAATTCCGCCTGCCCACCGAGGCCGAATGGGAATTTGCGGCACGCGGCGGCACGAAGAGCGCAGGCTATAAGTACAGCGGCAGCAATGACCTCAATTCGGTGGCATGGTACTGGGATAATGCAGGAACGAAGGGAAAAAGCAGCCCTGACTACGGCACACACGTGGTCAAAACCAAGAAGCCCAATGAGCTTGGCATCTATGATATGTCGGGTAATGTATATGAATGGTGTTCCGACTGGCACGGCGATTACACGGATGCCGCGCAGACCAATCCCAAAGGTGCCTCTTCGGGCTCCGACCGCGTTCGCCGTGGTGGCGGCTGGGACGACGGCGCCAGGCGCTGCCGTTCCTCGGATCGGAGCTACTGCACCCCCGACTATCGGTTCTACTACCTCGGCTTGCGTCTGGTTCTCGTCCCTTAGTTTACCATCGGAATGGAATGCTAAAGGGAAAAGCAAGAAATAAAATAGAAAGCAAGAATGGAACAGCGAACAGCGGCGGGGCGGCTTAATAAAAAAAAGCCGCCCAAGCCGTTGTGAGCGCTAAAGCGAGAAAAAACGGCTTGTAGGGCTGTCGCAGTGCGGCAGCCCTACTAATATCACACAATCACCTCGAAAATCCGCTTCCCGTTCCGATGGTCGTTGGCTGTTGATTTGCTGTCGTGTTCATGAGGAGCTCCGGCAGGGGCAGAAGCTCGGTAGCGGCTACACACGCCGCCCCCAGTCGGTTCGAGATTAAATACGGATACTTGAGAACACCTCTTCGTTGGTGTGGAAGGTGGCTTCAGCGGCCTCAATCTTGTCAACACGCTCGTGAAGAGCCGTCTTCATCTCTTCGTAGGTGTGAGCGTTAGGAGAAATTCGGCTGGCTGCAACAGGGGTGTCGTCAGACATCATATCGTCAATCCACTCTTGCAACAG
>JAEEKL010000212.1 GCA_016282395.1 Bacteroidales bacterium | reverse complement strand
TTGGAGAAAACCAACCGCAAATTTATGAGCCGTTTTCAACTTTTGGAAAAGATGGTGAAAGAAGACAACCGCCAACTTACGGACATGTCTCTCGAAGAAATGGATGTTTATTGGGAACGGGCAAAGAAAGACTTGAGATAGGATAAAATAAAATATGAATAATATAAAAATAGTATATATTATATTATTGTGTATTCCTCTTGGTTTTTTGCCAGGAATCTCGTATGCACAAAAGACCTCTAAGGCGGTTCCGTTATGTGAGAAAGCAGGCAAGTCCATTCAGTCGCAGGATTATGTTAAGGCGATGGATTATCTTAACCAAGCTCAATCGAAGGATCCCTATTACCCAGACATATACATTATGAAGGGCGATGTTTTTAATTTCAACCTTATGTCAGATTCTGCGATGTTGAATTATCAACGTGCCATTGATTTGATTGGAGATCCTGATCCGATGCTCTACTATATTGCGGGAAATGAAGGAGCAAAGTGCGGAGCTTACGAATATGCTTTGAAATCGCTTGAGCTTTTCTTGCAGAAAGGTATTCAGTATCCGGATGTGCTCCCTGAAGCACAGAAAACGATTGCCAATTGTAAATTCGCTATCGAATCCAAGAAGAATCCGAGAAGTTTTGAGTTGATGAACATGGGCTCTGGCATTAATTCCGAATGGGATGAATACTTGGCGGCCATCACTGCTGATGATGAACAGATTGTATTCACGGTGAAACGGCCCAGGGATAAGAATACCATTTGTGCTTTCTGCTTGAACGAGGAGGATCTTTATTGTAGTCGTAAGTTGGAAGGGGAGTGGCTTCCCCGTGAGGAACTCGGTTCTCCTGTAAAGACTGGTTATAACGAGGGGGCGCAGTGTATTTCTCCAGACGGCAAATACCTTCTTTACACGATGTGCGATGCGGATTTTGGGATGGGCAGCTGCGACCTCTACTGGGCGAAGCGTATCGGTGACCGTTGGTCGCGGCCTCGCAATTTCGGTGCGCCGGTGAACACTTCCGCTTGGGAGAGCCAGCCCACCATGGCCGCAAACGGTATGACCATCTATTTCGCTTCTTCCCGTCCCGGTGGTTTCGGGGGGATGGATATTTGGAAGACCACTATGACAGCCGAAGGCGAATTCTCTGTCCCCGAAAATCTCGGTCCTGTCATCAATACGCCAGGTGATGATGCGGCTCCATTCATCCATAGTGATGGCCGAACGCTCTATTTTGCCTCCAATGGTCGTGTTGGAATGGGAGGTTATGATCTCTATTACAGCACGATGCAGACAGACGGCACTTGGAGCGAAGCCGTCAATATGGGTTATCCCATAAATACCCCTGCCGATGAAATCAACATTTTTATCAACGCATTGGGAACTGTGGCATACATCTCCTCCGACAAGGATGGCGGTTTTGGCGGACTCGACCTCTATAGCTTTGAGTTGGATGATCTGTTACGTCCCAATCCTGTCACCTATATAAAGGGACATGTGCGGGATGCTTTTTCGGGAGAACCTTTGGCTGCACGCATTGAGATGATTGATTTGAATACCAAGCAGATACTTACCTCCACATCCTCCGATAGCCAGACGGGGAGCTATCTCGCCTGTGTGCATACCGGTGGCAACATTCTGTTAAATGTCTCTCACCCCGACTATCCTTTCTATTCCGAAAATTTCCAAATAGAGAAAACCTATACGGAACTGTCTCCTTTTTTGAAGGACATTGTTCTGCAACCCACGGATGTGGGTACTGTAGTCACGTTGAAAAATGTTTTCTTTGACTTCGATAAGGCTGAACTGAAACCAGAATCCTTTGTTGAGTTGGACAAGTTGGTTTCATACCTGCAGCATAACACGGTGCGCATTGAGATTGGTGGCCATACCGATAACCATGGGTCGGAGGAGTATAATGACCGATTGTCTGAAAACCGTGCGAAAGCCGTATATGATTATTTGGTTCAAAAAGGTATCCCCGTTGACCGGCTGACATACAAAGGATACGGTATGAGAATGCCCGTGGCGGACAATGATACAGAGGAAGGCAGGGCTGCCAACCGTCGAACAGAATTCAAAATTATTCGCAATTAATTGTCATATTGTATTTTACGTTTAATTTTTGCCATTTATCCGATAATGCAAGCAGAATTAAATATTTCGGCCTGCATATCGCGGCGATGGCGAATTTTCAATTCTCGACGCGATATTCCGTCCCCCATAACAAATATAACATTGGCTATTGCTATTGGTAACAGTTTAATCCAGCTTTTCACATCTTATGTTTCATAATATTCAGGTCGTTTAAACAGATCCGGTTTTGTGAGATTTGTAACCATCCGTTCCGTTGTCTCGTATAATAAGATGAAAAGGATTGTTGTATAAACAGATTATATGAACAGTAAAACGCTATTTTTCCAGTAAAATAGGGCGTAAATGAGGTGTTGATAAAAAAATCGTATTTGTTGATTATTTTTAAATGGCTTATAATCAACCACTTGAAATAATATTTGAAAAAAAATGAAAAAAATAAGATAGATGAATAAACAATGAAAAAAAAATGTATTTTTGCAGGTTAAAAATTATGTATAGTGTAATGTAATGTATAGTGTTGAAATATAGGCAAAAAAAAGGATTTGAAAGAATAAATAAATAATATAAATTACAAATTAAACAAAAACAGTATGAAAAAACTATTATCAATTTGCTTTCTAAGCATGCTGCTGGGGCTTTTGAGCTTCGGCGTTAGGGCGCAGAGCAATGGTTGTAGAAGTGGTTTTTGGATTGAGAATCTTCAACCCGATACCATCTACGGCGTTGTGAACATGCCGCCTACAGGCAAATTACCGTTGAGCCATACGCTGGGTCAAGGAGTTTTCAGCTCTTCCACCGGCTTATATCAAGGTAATGCCACAGTTGGTAATACTGAACTGTACGAGCTGCATTTCTGCAACACGTGCGGTTTGGATCCCAAAACAAAGGTCTCCATCGACTGGGTGCTTTTGCGCGATGGTGAGGTGGTAAATGACAATCTCTCCGATTATGTGGATTTTGACATTTACACTTTCTACAACCAACTCAACCAGTATGGCCAGTGCCAATCTATTCGCTGGTTGGGTGGCAGAGTGAATGATGGTTACGGCTATTGTGAATCTCTGACGGGCTCATACACCCTTTTGGACACTATTGCAGGATTTGGACCCTGCCGGGATCCGAACAACTATCCTGGAGCCATGCAACCCACTCATGGCACTCCTTATAGCGTCCTGACTCACCTGGGACAGATTGTCCCGGCTGCCGGTCAGGTTAACATCTACAGTCAAAACCATGACTTCTTCTATCTCGATTTCTTTGAGCAGACCAGAAACGTTGTTGTCCTCAATTGGAAACAGGCTGGAAACTATAAGTTAGTTATGCGCGTGCGTCAACGTCTCGGCGGTACAGACTGGACTAACGAATACTGGAAAGTGAATGCCGATGGCACTCTCTCCCAGGTTGACTACGTTGGTGGTCACCAGTCCTGCTGCGGCCAAGTCTTGGTTGAAGATACTATTGCTTATCCTACTTTTGGCGAAGCTTGCAAGGAAGTTTGCGAAGGCGAGAGCTATGTCTATGGTCGTCCGCCTTATACGTTCACTGTCACCATGCCTGATACCAATGTCGCTTTCGGTGAATTCAGAGGCGCGGAAGGTACTGATTGTTTCCATTTCCATACTGACAGTGTGAACCGCTTCCACTTCTTCGTGCGCGAGACGCCGCAAGTGCAGGCTCAAAACGCTACGATTTGTAAGTGTGACGATTTCGACCAGAATTCTTTGAATGCATTGGTGACCATTGCAGACACCGCCAACAAAGGTGTTTATGCCGTGAGACTTGAGTGGGCTACTTCCGCCACGGGTCCGTGGTCGGTGAACACTCCCATCCCTGGCACAGCAGTGGGTACCTATCACTACTATGTCCGTCAGACCAATATCTATAATACATGTGGTGAAGAGTTAGAGTGTACCGGTCCGGCTGCTCCGATTACCTTGACCATCACAGAAATCCCGGCTCCGCAAATTGTCGGTGGTCCGTATCATTTCTGTAACGAAGGCGATGATCTCACTCAAACCCTCACCGCCAACCGTGGCAACGACGAATGCTCCACCACGAGCGTATGGTTCCTTGATGGTGATTCGGTTTATACGGGAGATGCATATACCGTCAACTTGGCAGCTATCAGACCTACCACCAATGTGGACAAAATAGTCACATTCGTTGTTAAGGCTTACAATGCTGCTACCAACTGCTATTCGGTGGCTTCCAGCAGTGTGACCATCACGTTCCACCAGACTCCGCAAATCCATCTCAGCTATGATCCCGTTATTTGCCCGAAATCAGACACAGTGTCTTTCACTATGCTGGTTACTTCTGATCAGACGGAGGCTCCTTACACAGTGAAACAGATATCTGATTTTACCGCTGACTATAACAGCACACTGTCTGCCGCACCTTACAATCAACAGAAGAAATATGGCAAACCTTTCACCAAGATAACAGATTTTGAGTGCGGTAATACATATCATGTCTATTATACTGTAACGGATGCCAACAATTGTGTTGTGAAGGACACTGCTACTTTTGTGGCTAACGATACAATTCCTCCTGTTGTCGCCCCTACTACCCAAACCAAGGTGGTGAACCAGTGTAATTTCGAAGGTGAAAATCTTCCTGAGCCGATTACAGATTTGAATGTGTTCCTCCGCCCGGGTCTTGGTCATCCGGCTCTTGTCACGGACGAATGTGGTATTGATCACTTCACCCACAAAGACACCACCTATGCTTCAGAGACTGATACCTGTGAGAATATTTTGGTGAGAACCTACACGTTCTATGACTATTGTAACAATACCGCTACATTTACTCAGACGTTCATCGCCCATGACTCTACCGCTCCTTATTTTGCAGGACTGCCTGGCAGACCTCTCTATCAGCGTTTGGAGCCGAAACGCGGTGAAAATTGTACGTTCAACTCTCTTTCCAAGGCTGAGTTCGTTATGGCTTTCCTCGGTAAGGTGAATGACAATTGTGTGACATACGACTCTGCATATCTGTATGATCATGCCGATTTCTATTGGGAGAATTCAACTCGCTTCGGTCATGTGGTAGCATACGACAGCCTTGACATCTTCAGAGAATTTGAAGAAACTGTTTGGGTTGACGGTAATAAACAGCTGACCGTTGAAGTTGTGGTTTGGGATGACTGCGGTAACACTTCTGATACCTTGGCATTCTACTTCGAACCCGACTCTCTTGTTCTCGAACCCGGCATCACGATTGATCCCGACAGAATCTGTTTGGGCGACACTTCTTATCTGTCTTTCGACTCTACAAAAGTTAGTTATACTCACTATGAGTTGGCACATCCGCTCTCATTTGCATGGGGCAGCGCAGATGCTGACATCAATTTCTATGATCCTACCAATGTGAACACGTTCGTGGTTCCCGGTACTGGCGATAAGACTTATCACGTCAACATGACGGTCAGCGATGCATACGGTTGTACGGTATCCTCAGACTCTGTGGAACTCTATGTCAAGTCCGCTCCGGTGATGAAGATTATCCCTGTGACGGAATATGGTTTGCAACCTCCGTATTGTCCTACCATTGGTACTGTCCACTTGGTGGCTGTGAGTGCTGTTGATTCCACTTTCGTTCCGAATCTCTCATACGTGTGGACTTCCACCCAAAGTTTGGATGTCTCTGCACGTGGTGACACAACCCGTCTCTATGTGATTCCTGATTCATGTACTTATACATACGATGCACAAGTCTTTGTGACGGATACTATTTACGGTTGTACAGCCGAGGCTTCCATCCTTGTTCCTGTTGAGGATCAGGCTCCGAGTTATATTGGCCCTGAACATATCGACACGGCATTCGTTGGCCCTGGTTGTGTGATGCGTGTGACTGATTTCACGCACTATGTGACACCCAGCACGATTGAAAATGTTTGTGGTTGGGCATTCAGCCGTTATACCATTTGGCAGGAACCTGCTGAGGGTACAATTATTACTATGGATTCAACACCTGTCCACGTTTTCATTAAAACTCCTTGTGGAGAAGATGTTGTGGAGATTATGGATAAGTTCGCAAATATTGCTGATACCAACACAATTGATGTTGTAGCATCCGTTGAACCTGCTGAGGGTTGTTCTCCTGTGGAGTTCAATTTCACAGCTACTGTAGATAAGAATGTCGGTGTTCCGACTTACAAGTGGACAAAGGGTAACAGCACTACAGCGATTTCTACTGCACAGTCCTTCTCTCGTACGGAAGTGACAGAAGCTGGTCAAATGGAATCCCACTACACGTTCAATGTTAAGGTGACGGATCCGGTGACCAATTGTACGGCTACGAGCAGTGTTCAAGTTGTTGTTTATGATTCTCTTCCTGTTCCTAACTATGAAGTGTTCCCGAACGATCGTTGTTTGCCTGTTTATAACGGCCTTGTCCGTCTGATTAATGTTCCTCGTGGTTATACTTACGAATTGTTTAACGAAGAGAATTTGGTGGATGCTATCAGAACGCAAATCCCCGCTTTGGATGCCGGTGTTGACACCACCTCTATCATTTTCGACGAGCTGGAAGGAAACCTCTGGTATAATGTGAAGATTACGACGATTCATGGTTGTGTGACCAGATTTGATGTCTTTGTTCCCGATTCAGCTAAGAATCCTGTCTTCATTGACGAAGTTACTCCTCATGCTCCTACCTATTGTACCAATGACAACGGTTGGATTGAAATCGCCAAGGAAACTGGTTTTGCTTATCATTTGTTCAAGACTTCTTCTCCTAATGAAGAAATTTTGGAGCCTTACACTAACCTGACTCCTGGTGATTACATTGTTTATAAGTATGATCTCAACACCGATTGTGATACCTTCATGGTTGTTACTATCACTCCTTCCACCAATGGACTTACTTTCACGGTTGGCACCACGCCGAACACGCTTTGCGGTGGAGAGAGTTTCAACGGTACGCTTTCGTTCACACAGACGAATATTAACTATGTGGTAACGAACACAAGCGATGTTACGATTTATGAAGGTCCTGCCACTACCGTTACGGGTTTGGCTCCTGGTATTTATACTGTTCATGGTACTGAATTGACCACTGGTTGCGAGAATTTTGTGACTGATACTGTGGATAATAACACTACTAACCCAGTATTCACTGTCACGCCTTATGCTAACCAATACTGTGAGAATGAAACTGGTACGGTGAACGGTCATGTTACAGTCTCTGCTGCTTCAGGTGCTAATTACACTTATGCGTATTATGAGTTACCCGACTCTACTATCGTGGAGAATGTTAACGCCCTTGCTGCTGGCGATTACTATGTTATTGCCACCGATGCAAACGGATGTACCACAAAAAAGAATTTCACTATCACGGATAACCAACGTCCTGTAAATGTTACTGCCACCGCCACTGCGAACTCCATCTGTGACAGTTCTATTGTGATTTACGATGGTACCGCGAAGATTACGATTAGCAATTATAACGCTTCGTATAACTATACGGTCACTTTGGAAGGTGTCAGAACGGTTACAAACGCTACCAAGAATACGACATTCAGCAATTTGAATTCTGGTACGTACAAGTATATTGTGACTGACAAGTACATGTGTGTGGATAGCGGTTTTGTTACAGTTCCTCAAGCTGTGCTTCCTCCGCTTCAACTTGTCCAGACGCCCAACACCATGTGTGAGGGTACGTTCGACCGTCCCGGTAACGGTACGATCACCGTCCTGCCTCCGTATGATGACGCTGCAAGCAATAATTTCGCATACGCTTATTTCTATGCACCTGTTGGTGAGAGAGTGCAGGGTGACTCCTTGCATGTGGACTACCACAACCTCTCCAAGACCATGTACCACTTGATTGACACTTGCTACTTCGTTACGGTTCTGGATCACAGCACCGGCTGTTTGGTTTACGATACCATTACCGTTGAACTTGGCCGCGATACGCTCACCATCACGGGCGATCCTACTCCTAACAAGAACTGTATTGCTCCGTTCACCGGTAGCATCCAGTGGCATGTCACTTATAAGAGATTCGATTTCGATTATGAACTCTATCCTTACCTTGCTATCCCGGATCCCGGTTATCTCTTCAGCATTGATGGCGGTTTGACCTATCAGACCGACAGCTTGTTCACGGGTCTTCAGGATGGTGATTACTATGTCACCGTTATTGACACCACCACCGGTTGTGTGACAACGTTAGAAGAGCCTGTCACGGTTGAGAAGACCCCGAGCGATATTGTCGTTGTTCCTACGGTTAATCACAATCATGCTTGTGTCCCAACTCTGTATGATGGTTCTATTTCCGTTCATGCTACCAGTGAGTTGTTCAATCCTGCCGGTTACGAATTCAGCTTCAATGGTGGTGCTTTTGGATCAGACACCATGTGGACAGCTCTTGGTGCAGGCAACTACCACATTGTTGCTCGTGATACTATTTCAGGATGTGAAGGTTTCATAGACGTTATTATTGAAACCATAAATGAGTGTGTTCCTATTCCTCAAATCAATTCTCGCGACTTCTGTCTTAACGAGGTGGGTGCTACTTTGACGGCTACCGCTACTCTGCCTGAAGGTTGTGAAAATAGAGGATTCAATTACGTATGGTTCAAGGAGTGTCATGCTGACACTTTGTATGGAAGCACTATTCCCGTTGCTACTGATGAGGATGGTTGTTGCTTGTACTTTGTGACGGTTACGAGTATCGCTACCGGTTGTACGGCTGTTGATACGGTGAATGTTTGCGTGTATGCTCCTGGAACTATCACTTTCACTGTTGACGGTACTCCTATTGATGGCAACAGATATGACAACTGCGAGAACATGTCCCGTACGATTGGTGTTGTTCAAAATGGTTGGGTAAATGCTTTCTGGACTATGAACCATAATACCATTCGTCCTGATGATGAGCCCGAATTTGAGTTCTTTGTCAATGTACCCGACTCTATTGCAAAATATGCTGACAATCCCAATAGATGGGCAGTTACTTATAATCCTGCTGATCCTAAGTTCGTTACTTTCTGTCTCGATGTGTTTGACATCCACGGTTGTCATGCTCAGCGCAGATTCAACCTTGTCAACTATCCGTTGGTTTATGATACGATCAGAGATACGCTCTGTGAGGTTGTTATCACTGAAGATATGACAGCCAACCTTGAGGCTGCTGAGTTAGCTGCTTTGGAGGCTGCTTTGACTGCCGGTACGATCACCTATCCTTACACGATCACTTATTCAGTGACATTCCCGCGTACATTGGCTGAAGGTTGTGACAGCATTGTTACCTACGAAAACTTGTACCTCGGTATGCCTGAATATGAAGAGAATGTGGATGACTCCTACTGCTATGGTGTGACACTTGGCGATATCAAGTCTCATGTCACTATTACGGGTGCTGTTGAAGAGAGTATCAAATACTATTTAGGCGATGTTGAACTCACTGATCCGAGCTATGTGTTTGCTCACAGTGCTAATCAAGTGGTCTTAACAGTTGAATTTAACTCTGGTAAAGAACAGTGTGGTGAAGTTTATGGTATTCCGTTCTATGTGGATTCAATTCCTGAGTTCACGGGTGAGTTAACGATTGACTCCCTCTGTGCTGGTGTTCAGTCTGAATATGAAGTAACCGTTCCTACATACGACTGCCACCACCACATTGCAGACTCTTGTCACGTTAGTGCGATTTTGGTTGACTCCACCGATGCTGACAATGTTACACTTGAAACACTTGCGGAAGACATTGCGGATTCTTATATCATTTTCCCGATTTCGATGTCCTACAATGGCAAGTATTTCGGCTTCATTGTGAGAAATGAGTGCGGTGCCGACACGATTTTGACCAAACTCATTGTGGATACGATTCCTACGGGTACTGTCAATGTTAATGCTATCTGTGATGGTGATCCGTTAAATGCCAGCTGGACTCTTACGAACGCTGCTAACGTTCTCTCGCCTGTCACGGCTGTTCCATACGTGAAGATGCCCACGAGTACTTACTTTGTTGAATTGAGCAGTACTACTGTTATCGATTACAGCTACAATGGTGCCCAATTGTATTACGTGTTATCTAACAAGTGTGGTTCTTCTACTACTAACACAGTTGTCATGGTTGTTAACCATAAGCCTGAAATTGTTATGGTTGCTGATCCGTTGAACACCTGTGCTGCTACGTTCGAGGATGATTTCTCTAACGCTTTCGGTTATAGTGTCACGAATCCGGATGGTTCTGTGGTTAAATTCTATGAACCTAACATTTTGCTTCCTGGCTCTCCTGATCCTGCAGGTTCAGTTACATATCCGTATGTGTTGCCTCACGGTACCCTTATCACCGCTCATGGCTGGTTGTTAGTTGAAATGGATGCAGCTGGTGATTACACCTACACACCTATTACTGTTCCCGAAATCAAGGCACAGGCTCTCGCCACCACTGAAGTGATTTCAATTGCGTACTATGCAACAAATGTTTGTGGCTCTGACACCGCTGGTCCTTTCGATTTACTTGTTGACGATGTTCCTGAGTTGACGGTTACCTCCAGCACGATTTGTCCTGATGACCAGATTTCAGACGTTGTTACCTACAGTGTTGATTGGAATTCTGCTCCTGGTAGTGTTTCATACGTTGCTGTCAAGGCGGATGGTTCTGATGAAATCACTGCTGATGCTACCACTACATTCTCAAGCCTGTATAGCAATGGTTATGCCGGTGGTGAGCTTCTCGTGATTGCCGAGAATGACTGTGGTGCTGATACAGAGCGTGTGGCATTGGCTATTCCGTCATATCAGCTTACTCAAGGTTCTGTGGTACCGGCTTGTACTGGATCTGAGTGCAGTCTGTTCATTGAAAACAATCCTACTCTCACGGTTTATAATATGACTGCTACCGATATGGGTTGGTTCAAGACCACAACGGGTACACCGAGCGATGCCGATGCTTCTATCAACACTTCGGATCCTGTTAACGAAGCTATTTGGATTTACAAGAAGTGGGTCACTTCATGTGATGAAACAATTACTTCTGATCCTATGTTGCTTACGCTTCTTACAGCTCCGACAATCTCTATTGATGACACCGCGATTTGCGAAGGTTCCACTCTGGATCTTGCAGGCGTTCACTACACTGTTAGCGGTTTAGTTACAGGTGTTACCATTGATGAGCCTACGTGGACAATTAATGGCAATGCGATTGTTGCAGGTACTGAGTATGGTATGGAGTACAATAATGCTGAAATTGTTGCTACGGCCCAGACCACTTGCGGACCTGTTACCGACACCTCACATCTGACGATTAATCCTGCTCCTGAAGTTTCAGTCATCGGCAATGACACTTGCGAGGGTGCGCCTGTTGAGTTTGTTGCTTCTCCTGACACGTATGTTTCTTATACATTCAAATTGGATGATGAAACACCTGTTACACAAAGCAGCAATGTTTACAGCATTCCTTCCGGCTTAAGTGAAGCTATGCATACGATTACTGTTACTGCTGTTGATGCTAATAATTGTACCAGCGCTGTTGCCGGCACTGCAACGGTGAAAATTACTGGTGCTCCTGAATTCATCTTCATGACAATGGATGGTGAAGAGACTCACAACTTCACCAGCACTGCAGGCCAAGGTTTGTCTTACATTTGGATGGTTGATACCACCTGTAATGATGAAGACAAGTTGGTGTATGTGGAGTATTTCATCTATCATGACGGTGAACTGCTTGATGATGATGCGACCATCAACAACCACATTTGTGTGTTCCATTCTGCTCCTGGTACCTCTAATGACTACATGTGGACGACCAGAAACACGTTCAATTGGAATGCCCTTGATGGTACTTATCGTGAATTCACCAATTATTATCAGAGCGGTGCTCCCAAGCAATTCGTCAATGCTCCGACATCTGCTTCGTATAACCAGTATGGTACCCACTTCCCGTATGGTAACTTAAAATACACCACTGCTACGAACTATTTCGATGATTTCTGGATGCATTATCTTGCAAAACGTCCTGTCACTCAAGATATCTCCACATTTGCTCAACCTGGTAACTATAAGATTGTGTTCAAGTTGTACTCTACGACCAGTGAAGTGTTGTATAGAATTTATTATCGTCGCTTCTCTAATTCAGACAGTACTGCTTGGTATCCGTTCAATACTGTTCCTGGTGCTGACAATAGCAGTGTCCAAATCGGTGGTCATGCTTCTCTTGTGGGTAATCCGACTCTTACTCTCCTTGCAATTGACTCTATTTCTATCAATGTGGGTGGTACACCGGTCGAATGTTCTCCTGTTGCCGCTACTCCTAGCCTCGCTCCTGAATTAACGGTTGAAGAGTCCAAGGTTGCTCCTGATATGGAAGTTTGGCCGAACCCGGCTCCTGCCACTACCACTACGCTTAAGGCTCGCGTCCACAACATGAGCGGTAATGCTACTGTTACGTTGACGACACTTGGCGGTAAGCAGGTTTACGAAGGCAATGTTTACATTGACAATGACAATTACTACTTCGAGTTCAATGTCAACAGTCTCAGCGTTGGTTCATACATCATGACCGTGCGCACTGCTGATGCCATTATCACCAAGAAAGTGGTTGTTACAGTCTTAGCTCATTAATCTAAACATTGAATAATTCAAGGGAGTTGTGCGCACATCGCGTGCAACTCCCTTTTTTAATGGTTATTGGTTATTGGTTATTGGTTATTGAAGCGGGGTTATAGTTTGTTAGTAGTTTTAGTCAAAGATTGAAATGCGAAAAGGGTTTGTCATACGGTTCATTCGGCGGTATGCCGGGCGTTTGGTGGGGGTGTCCCTGCTGAATGTGGGGTATGTGCTGCTCACGATTTTTACGTTTCTGATGATAGAGCCGTTTGTTAAATTGCTTTTCCGTGGAAGTCTTGAGAATCTTAGCCCATTGTCCTCCTATATTGTCTCCATTATTGATGATATTATCCCGTTTGGCAATCTGCAGCAGTCGGTGGCGTTGATAATTGTCTGCGCTGCATTGCTCTATTTCCTCCGTAACTTTTCAGCCTATTCATCGCAGTGGATGATGGCTCATGTACGCAGCGATTTCCTCTATACGTTACGGAATCAGCTGTATGACAAGATGATTTCGCTGCCGTTAAGCTATTTTACTCGTCAGAACAAAGGGGATGCAGTCACCCGTGCAGTAAATGACACGCAGGAGGTGGAATATACGGTGCTCACCTCAGTGCAAAAGTTTCTCACCGATCCTATTGCGCTGGTGTGCTATATTGTTTTTCTTTTCTATATTGATTACCAGCTGTCACTGTGGGCGGTTTTGCTAATGCCTGTGTCGTTTCTCATTATCGGTTTTTTGGCTTACCTGCTGAAACGTTCGTCTAAAACCTACCGTGAGCGGTTGGGTGTTTTGCTTTCGCACGTGGAGGAGACGTTGGCGGGATTGCGGGTGATTTACAGCTTTAATGCCCAGGAACGCGCTTACCGTAAGTTTACTCAGTTGAACCGGCAGTTTCATCAGAATCAGAAAAAGGTTTATCGGCAGAGCTATTTGGCCAATCCGTTGAGTGAGTTTCTCGGAGTAGCCTCTGTGATGGTGGTGTTGGTGCTTGGCGGCACGCTGGTCTTGTCAGAACGTTCTTCGCTTACTCCTGAACTCTTTATTACGTATATTGCCCTTTTTACACAGATTATCACACCTATATCTAATATTTCCTCCGCTTTCGCTGACTATAAGCGTGGCGAAGCGGCTTTGGATCGTATTTACGAGTTTCTCTCCATTAAAGATGCAGTGGGGGATGCTCCTGATGCGCTGCCCGTTTCGGAGTTCAAGGATAAGATTGCGTTTCGCGATGTTTCGTTCGCCTATTCTGACACGGATGTTATCAAGCATCTGGATTTAGAGGTGATAAAAGGGCAGACAGTGGCGTTCGTCGGGCAGTCAGGTGCGGGGAAGAGCACGTTAGCGGACTTGCTTATGCGATTTTATGATCCCACAGGCGGTGAGATTCTGCTTGACGGAATCTCTGTGGATAAATTCCGGGTGGCGGATTATAGAGGCCTATTTGCGCTTGTCTCGCAGGATGTGATGCTGTTTCACGACACGATTTACAACAACATTATGTTGGGATGTGAGGCAACCATGGAAGAGGTTGTAGAAGCGGCGAAAACGGCCAATATTTACGATTTCGTGATGTCATTGCCCGATGGGTTCAACCATGTTGTTGGAGACCGAGGAACGGCTCTTTCCGGCGGTCAGCGGCAGCGGGTGAGCATTGCCAGAGCAGTGTTGCGCAAAGCGCCGGTGTTGGTGCTGGACGAGGCCACCTCGGCGATGGACACAGAGTCGGAGCGGCTGATCCAGCAATCCATTGAAGAATTGTCCAAGCAGTGTACGGTGGTGATGATTGCGCACCGGCTCTCCACGGTTCGAAACGCTGACTGCATCTGCGTCTTGGATGGAGGCCGCATTGCGGAGCAGGGCACACACGAAGAGTTGATGGCGGCGCAGGGGGCGTACTATCAGTTAGTAGTTAGTAGTTAGCAGTTAGCAGTTAGTAGTTTAAGATCCTATTCGGTTTTAATCCCATTCATTTGTATAACCATTTAACTATAACCATCAATAACCAATAACCTATAACCAATAACCAATAATCATTACAATGGCAAAACATAAATTGGCAAGATTCGCGGAGAACGCGACATTTGGGAATTTGTTCCAACATACGGAATACGACAGGATAGGGGAGGCGTTCCCGTTGCGGGGGCGTTGGCGGGAAGATTATTTCCACAACGACCGTCCGATTGTGCTGGAGTTGGGTTGCGGAAAGGGCGAATATACGATTGCGATGGCGAAACGGTTTCCCGAGCGAAACTACATCGGCATTGATCGGAAGGGGGCGCGGCTGTGGCGTGGTTGCAAGGATGCGATTGAGCAAGAGTTGGCGAATGTGGCGTTTTTGCGCATCACCATCGACCACATAAGCCAATATTTTGCGCCCGGCGAGGTGGATGAGATCTGGGTGACGTTCCCGGATCCGCAGATCAAGAAGGAACGCAAGCGGCTGGTGGGTCCGCATTTCGTCAACGACTATTACCGCCAGATTTGGCCCGAAAACGGCGGTATTTTGCACTTGAAGTCCGACAGCGACTTCTTGTATGAATACCTCCTTGAAACGGCCAAAGAGCAGCGTTGGGAGCTTTTGGAGGATATTCCTGATGTATATGCTGGCGGTGTTGATCCGTTGCTCACAGAGGTACAGACATTTTACGAGAAGATGTGGCTGGCGGAGGGGAAGACGATACACTATGTCCGGTTGAGAATGGCGAGGCGATGAAAAACGGTGTGGAGATGAATCTGCTACTGACAAATCAAAAATTTATCTATAACTTAAAAAATGAAAATCATTAATTTTTGTGTCAATTTGGTGCAGAAATATTTGCCAGAGCCGTTTGTTCTGGCCATTTTGCTTACGCTCATAGCTGCACTCACTGCGATGCCAATATGTCATCAAAATCCTGTGGAGGTGATTGAGCATTGGGGTAACGGTGTGTGGGGGCTGTTAGCATTTTCCATGCAGATGTCGTTGATTTTGGTTTGTGGTGCGACTTTCGCGGGTGCACCTGCCGTGAAGAAAGGTATCAGCAAGATTGCCGCTCTTCCAAAGACACCAGCAGCCGCTATTGCCACGGTGACGCTTGTGTCGGCAATAGCCTGTTGGATTAATTGGGGGTTTGGACTTATTGTAGGGGTCATTCTTGCCAAAGAGATTGCCCGCGACTGCAAAGGGGTTGATTACCGGTTGCTTATTGCTTCAGCCTATAGCGGATTTGTGGTTTGGCACGCTGGCCTTTCTGGTTCTATTCCGCTTACTATGGCCACAGCAGGAGATGCTCTCACCATAGCCACCAATGGTGCCCTCACCGAGCCCGTGAGCGTGTCCACCACTCTCTTTGCCCCGCAGAATCTTATCATCGTATTGCTGGTCATAATAGCCATCACTCTCGTCAACACGCTGATGCATCCCAAAGAGGATCATGTGATATCGGTGGATCCGAGACTACTGTACGATCAGGAGGAGGAGCCTGCGAAAGAAGACCATTCCCCGACGGCAAAATTGGAACGGAGCCGCTGGGTGTCGGGAATTATTGCGCTTTTGGGTTTCAGTTTTTTGATAATCAAGCTTTTTGTGAGAGGTGGTTCGTTGGATCTCAACGCCGTTATCATGTTGTTCTTGTTCACGGGTATCCTATTTCATGGCACCCCCGTGCGTTATGTCCGTGCATTCACGAAGTCGGCGGGCAGTGCGGCGGGTATCATTTTGCAGTTCCCGTTCTACGCAGGCATTATGGGCATCATCACTGGCGTGGGCATGTCAGGTATTTGCTATGGCACTGTCATCAGCGATGCTTGTATCGGTATCTCAACTCCGACGACCTTCCCTCTGTTGACTTTCCTTTGTGCAGCGGTTCTTAATTTGTTTGTACCCTCGGGCGGCGGGCACTGGGCTATCCAAGCACCTGTAATGTTCACTGCCGGTGCCGATCTTGGCGTGGATCCTGGTCTTACAGGCATCGCAATCGCCTGGGGTGATGCATGGACCAATCTCATCCAGCCTTTTTGGGCATTGCCCGCTTTAGCCATTGCCAAACTTAATGCCAAGGACATTATGGGTTTCTGCCTCATTGATCTGGTTGTCACGGGGGTGATTATTTGTGGAGGCTTGTTGGTTTGGGCAATGTGAGGGAATGAAAAATATAAGTATAAGAGGGACATTGCCAATGCCTAAACAGGTTTACATTCCGATAATACAAAAAATGTATTTTTGCGTCTTTAACTGTATTTTGAAAAAATGAAAGCTTTTTTACTCCCTATTATTCTTGGTGTGATGTCCGCCTGCGGACAATCCGATATTCCCATCGACGCGTATGAGACGGACACGTTTGTTACACCGAACGGGAAAACCGTCCGTTTTCATGCGCTGGCACACGCCAGCATCCGCATCGAGTTTGACGGAAAAGAAATCGAAATCGACCCCGTGAGCCAATACAACGGGCGCGATATTGACTACGCTGCATTTCCCAAGGCTGACTACATCTTGGTCACTCACGAGCATTTCGACCATCTCGACACTGCTGCCATCGTTGCGCTTTCAAAGGCGGAGACACAACTGGTCACCAACCGCCGCTGCGCCGACATTTTAGGCTATGGCACAGTCATGGCCAACGGCGACCGTCTTGGGCTCAACGACTGGTTGACCGTGGAGGCCGTCCCGGCTTACAACACAACTGTCGGGCATTTGCAATTCCACCCCCAAGGTCGAGATAATGGTTTCATACTGACCCTTGACGGGTTCAGGATTTACATTGCGGGTGACACCGAAGATGTCCCGGAAATGACTGATATCAAGGATATTGACATTGCCTTCCTTCCCTGCAACCAACCCTATACCATGACCCCGGAACAGCTGGTCCGCGTGGCACGCCTCATCCACCCCAAAGTTGTATTCCCCTATCACTATGGGAAAACGGACGTGAGCCGCCTGCCAAGCCTGTTGAAAGGCGACAATGTGGAAGTGCGCATCAGACATTACGAATAAAGCCGTCTTCTGACAATGTCATTGATAAGGAAAAGTACTCAAAGCCTGAACGGAGAGAAACGTCGCCAGTCGCTTCCCATTCTTTTGGGCATCGTGCTGCTGACAGGCATGTTTGTGGCCGCTGGCATCGGAGTGATTCCCATCCCGATAAAGACAATTCTACAGAGTGTCGGGCAGAAGTTCGGCTTTTTCCGTGACATACCGATTGCTGACTACTACCAGGTCACGTTGTGGCAGCTGCGGATTCCGCGCATTGTGATGAGTGTGTTGGCAGGTGCCTCGTTAGCTGTCTGCGGCGGCGTGTTCCAGAGTATTTTCCGCAACCCCGTATGCGACCCTTACATCCTCGGCATATCCTCCGGTGCTTCGTTAGGTGCGGCCATTGCCTTCATTCTCGGCTGGGATGCGGCTCTGTTCGGCATCACCTTGCCCGCTTTGGTCACCGCACTGCTCACCCTGCTGCTGATTCTCGGCATCGCCCGTCTCAAGGGAAAGCACAACACCAACACCCTGTTGCTCATCGGTATAGCTCTCAACTTCTTCATTTCCGCCGTCATCACCTTGCTGGTGGTCGTGAACCAAAAGGAGATGCACAAGATCTACTTTTGGACGATGGGTAGCCTCACGCACGTCTCCTGGTTGGAAATTGCGTGGCTGCTGCCCGTTATGATCATTTGCATCGGCATCCTTTTCTATTATGCCAAAGCGATGAACATCATGCAAGTTGGCACGGAGACGGCGCAGACGCTGGGCATTGACACGCAGAAGACAACCTACATCGTGCTTGTCACCTCGTCCGTGTTGATTTCCGTGGTAGTGTCGTTTTGTGGTTCCATCGGGTTCATCGGGCTGATCATGCCGCATGTGGCGCGACTGCTTTTCGGCAGCAACAACCGCAGGCTGTTCACCTACTCGCTGTTTTTCGGCGCATTCTTCCTGCTGATTGCCGACACGCTGGCACGAACCATCGCGGCGCCCGCCGAACTGCCAGTGGGAAGCATCACCGCGTTAGCCGGAGCGCCTTACTTCATCTACCTGATTATGAAGAAGTAAGAATTTTGGAAAATCACGAACAACCAATTGTGGATAACATACACTGTCTGTTGTTTGTATGTTAAAGGAAAATTATATTTTTGCCGCCGTTTTAAAATATATAAGGCATGAATAAAAAATTAACTCTTATCCTATTGGCTGCTTGCCTGTTCGGTATTTTCAGCGTGAGTGCACAAAAACCTGTCAGAAGTTTTTTCACCATAAACAGTAGTATTGCAAGCGCAGGCCAAACGCGGTTTGAATCACATTATAATGTCGGTTCATTTGTGGGTGGAGGCTATAATCTCAGCCTCGGATACCAATTGTATGCTTATCATTTCATTTTCAGCATAGAAGCAGAAGCAGGTGCCACAGTATTAACCAACTATTCCAAAGAGGCAATCAAGAATGGTAACAATGTTATCCCGCAAGGGATGTTAGAACTTCTCGGGAACGGACACGTGAATATTCCAACCATGATTGGTGGTGAGTTCGGCAAATTCTACTTCAAATTGGGTGTGGTTCCCTCTTTCAATCTGCTTAATGGTGCCACCGTTATAGGCCCTGTCTTAAACAAAGAGAATCCCGAGCCATACGAGAACACAAACCTGATGCTTTATAAAAACCCCTTCCAACTTTTCGGACGCATCGAATTGGGCGGTTCCTTCGGCAAACCCACTCCTTATGAAGACCCCATACAACCGAAAGCCCGTTTCTATCTGGGCGGTTATATTGATTTCGGTTTTACCAAGGATCTGCCAACTGAACCTCGCGGCTCCTACTCATCCCGTATGCCATACGCCGTCAGCATCCAAAACATGTCAGACAAGGTCCACCAAGTGAGCGTGGGACTGAAATTCTCCTGTCTGCTGAATTTCGCGAAATAAAACATTCCATTTTATACTCCTTTTCCGCAACCAAGTTGCAAACATGCTTTTGAAGCGGCATTTGCAACTTGGTTGCGGTTTGTTTTCTGTATTTTTGCACCCAAAATCACTGAACATCTAATTTGAAAATACGGAAAAATAATGCCTTATGGAACATATTCATCATCATTCTGAAAAATCACACGCCCATCATCATGAGGGGTGTTGCGGACACTGCCATGAACACGGCGAAAGCGGTCACCACCATCATGAGCAGAATTTGAAAAAACAGCTTTTCAGGATCATTGTAACGATTATTTTGCTGATTGCCGCCGTTCTCATTGAAAAGTATTGCGGACTACCTACATGGCAGCTGTTGTTGGTCTATCTTGTCCCCTACCTGTTCATCGGGTTTGACACCCTGAAGGAGGCGGTTGAAGGCTTGGTCCACGGCAACGCACTCAACGAACACTTCCTGATGTCAGTGGCCACAATCGGCGCTTTGTGTATCGGATTTCTGCCCGGTGCCGAGACCCAGTTTCCAGAAGCCGTCTTCGTGATGCTCTTTTTCCAAATCGGGGAACTCTTTGAAGGCTATGCGGAGGGCAAAAGTCGAGACAGCATCGCTCATTTGATGGACATCCGCCCCGACACTGCTAACGTGGAACGAGACGGCAAAGTCACCACCATCAAAGCGGAGCAGGTGACTGTCGGAGAGACCATCATTGTCCGCCCGGGAGAACGGATTCCCCTTGACGGTGTGATTATGGAGGGGCAATCGGAGTTGAACACGATGGCACTGACCGGTGAGAGCTTGCCCCGCGAAGTGACAACCGGCGATGAGGTTTTCTCCGGTTGTGTCAATATGTCAGGATTGCTTAAGATTCGTACTATCAAGGATTTCGGTGAAAGCACCGCATCCAAGATCATTGAGTTGGTGGAGAATGCCAAGGACCGAAAATCCAAGAGCGAGACATTCATCACACGGTTCGCACGCATCTATACGCCCGTGGTGGTGCTCGCGGCCATTGCGTTGGCATTGCTGCCGCCGCTCTTTTCCGGCCATTTCGCCACAGCGTTCCCCACTTGGCTATACAGGTCGTTGCTCTTCCTAGTGGTCTCTTGTCCGTGCGCCTTAGTCATCAGCGTGCCGCTCACCTTCTTCGGGGGCATCGGAGGTGCGTCGCGCAACGGCATCCTCATCAAAGGGGCCAACCACATTGACCAGCTTTCCAAGGTCGGCACGGTGGTTTTCGACAAAACAGGCACCCTCACCCACGGACAATTTGCCGTAGAGGCCGTACATCCCGAAAAACTCGACGAACATCAGCTGCTGCATCTCGCCGCCCATGTGGAGCATTTTTCCACGCATCCTGTCGGGACGGCCCTTCGCGACGCGTTCCCGAACGAGGCCACCGATGGATGTACCATCACCGATGTAGAGGAAATTGCCGGACAAGGGGTTCGCGCCTGTGTGAGCGGCAAGACCGTATGTGTGGGCAATGCGAAGATGATGGAGACCGCTGGTGTCTCATGGCACGATTGCCACTTGGTCGGCACCGTCGTCCATGTGGCAGTGGACGGCGAGTACGCGGGGCACATCGTGATTAGCGATCGTATCAAGGAGGACAGCGCGGAAGCCGTAGAACAGCTGAAACGAATCGGCGTGAGCCGCATTGTCATGCTCACTGGCGATCGCAAGGAGGTGGGGGACAACGTGGCGGAAAAGCTACGGATTGACGAATGCCACACGGAGCTGCTGCCCGCCGACAAGGTCTGTCACGTGGAGCGTCTCCAGAACGAGAAGCCCGCCGGCACAACCCTGACTTTCGTAGGGGACGGCATCAACGACGCGCCCGTGCTGGCCCGCGCTGATGTCGGAATCGCCATGGGCGGCTTGGGCAGTGACGCGGCCATTGAGGCGGCTGACGTGGTGCTGATGAACGACAGACCATCCAAAATCGCGCTTGCGATCCGCATCGCAAGACGCACCCTGCGCATTGCCCGGCAAAACGTATGGTTCGCCATCGGGGTCAAAGTGGCCGTACTCATCCTTGCCACCATCGGTGCCGCCACCCTCTGGATGGCCGTCTTCGCCGACGTCGGAGTGACCGTCCTGGCCGTGCTGAATGCCATGAGAACGTTGCGGGATTTTGAATGATGAATACATCTTGTGATTTAGACTATGACTTAGACTATAACTATGACAATAACTTAGACCAATCACCAATCACCAATCACTAATATGGAAATAAACAAAAAGAAACCACTATCAGATGAACAGATATTGCGGGAAGCGGGCATTCGGGTAACCGCCGTGCGACTGCTTATATGGCGAACTATCCATCAGGAGTTCTCCGGGATTTTCAATTTGGCGGATTTGGAGGAGAAATTGCCGACGGTGGACAAATCCACTCTTTTCAGGACACTTAACCTATTGAGCGAAAACCATTTGTTGGATACCATTGACGATGGCTCCGGTTCCCAAAAATACTGTAACCGCGATTTGCATGCCCCCCAGTCCAAGGTAAAACATATCCATTTCAACTGCCGGATTTGCCACCAGACGGTTTGCCTGACAGACGTAAGCCTTCCGGAAGTGACCCTGCCCGACGGCTACACTGTGGAAGATACAGAGTACGTGGTGAAAGGCATTTGTCCGAAATGCGGCGGCAAATAAAAAGAAAGCGGGATTAATCAAACTAACGGCCCTGCCACCAACTGCTCAATTTCTTTCTGTAATTTTTCAGATACAGGGACTAACGGCAGTCTGAGTGCATTTTCAACTACATGTTGTGCAGCCATAATGGCTTTCACGCCGGCGGGACTGCCTTCCTTGAAACAGTCAATGGTCAGCGGCACCAACTGCTGGTGGATAAGACGGGCATCGGTCAGCTGCTGATCTATTACATGATGTACCATTTGGGCCACCTTTCCAGGAAAAGCATTGGCCATCACCGAGATAAGTCCATCGGCACCAGCAGCCATAAGCGGCAAAGTCAGCAGGTCATCGCCGGAAATCACCAGGAAATTGTCGGGACGATTGCAAATCAGCTGTAGGATTTGTTTCATGTAACCGGAGGCCTCCTTGATGCCGACAACGTTCGGGCATTCCTTCGCGATTTGCAACGTGGTAGCCACTTCCAAGTTACAAGAGGTACGCCCTGGTACATTATACAAGAACACGGGCAAGTCAGTGGCACTTGTAAAAGCCTTATAGTGAGCCACCAGCCCGGCTTGAGACGGTTTGTTGTAATAAGGGGTCACCGTCAGGATGGCATCCACCTCGAACGGGGCGAGGTGCTCCAGCTTCCGGATCATGAACTGCGTGTTCGGGCCGCCTAATCCAACCATTACTGGAAGCCGGTGCGCATTGGCTTCCAAGATGCAGGCCAGCACATCGTCTTTCTCTGCAGGCGAAAGAGTCGGGTACTCACTGGTGGTGCCTAACGCCAACAGATAATCGACACCTTCCTCTACCACCCTGTTGACCAATGCGGTGAGGCTCGGAAAATCAATCTGCCCGTCTGTTTTGAATGGTGTTATTAATGCAACACCCAACCCTTTGAACATCTGTTGAACACTCTTCCTCATTTTCCGGCCAGTTTTTGCGTGTAATTGAAAGCGGAATGCAAGAACTGCACATAATTCCCGCTTTCCGTCTGGATAATAAGATCGTACATGTCTTGATAATCAGCACAACTGCCAATGATGAATTTGGCGGAGGCGGTGGAAAGAATATCTTCAATAGGAGCGTGATAACGGTAGTTGAAGTCAAGAAGGATGTCAAAATCGCGGTTTATGAAGTCTTGTACTTGGATCACATTGGGTTCGCCGCACCAGGTGAGTTGTTTCTGGCAGAAATAATCCGCAGAGAGTTGTTGCAGACAGTAGAACGGCACATATTTCTCATCAATATAGCCAATAAGATGCACGATTTTTCCGCCTTGCTGTAGTTGAGTGAAAATTCGGAAGATAGCCTTGTAGGAATCCTCGTCCGTGATTTCGCAAAGAACGCCGACCGAATTGGCCTTTTCCAACGCGCACACCTCCCTTATTTTATTCGGCTTCTTGGCCGCAATACGCTTACGCAGGAAATATTTTTTTATTTTTTCAAACATAAAAACGGCATTACTGATGAGTTGGCAAAAATACAAAAAAACGGCAAACGTAGTAGCTTACTGGCATAATTTTTGTACATTTGCGCCAATTTTTAAAGACACCCGTTTTTATGGACATCAAATATTCTGAAGAAATGAACTATATCCTGGCCGAAGCTCATGAGTTGGCCAAGGTATCTCAATCACAACAAATTGGTTTGGAACATCTTATGGTGTGCCTACTCCGTTACCCCGGGGAAAGTGTCACCAAAAAAATATTCTCCGTCTTTCAAATTGACCTTGACGGGTTGCGCACCCGGCTGGAGCAGATGCTTGAAACCCCCGAAAGCCGCGCCGACAATCCGCAGGAAAAAATACCTATGAGCGTGCAGGCCCAGGGACGGCTTCACCTCTCTTACCTCTTCTCGAAACAATACAGAAGCGAGGCTGTGGAATCCTACCATTTCGTTCTGGCAATCCTGAAACCCGCACAATTGGACACCCAGAACACTATCAAGATGCTGCTGGCGCAGGCGGGAATCACGTTTGAGACATTCGAGGACGAGTTGCGTCACGAACTGCATCTCTCCGAATCCGTGGCTACTGCCGGACAATTCCACGATGACGATGACGAAAACGAACGTCGTACCGTGAGGAAGGGCAAAGAAGCGGGCAAAACCGCCACCCCAATGCTCGACAGTTTCGGCAAAGACCTCACCAAGATGGCCGCAGAGGGCAAGATTGATCCCGTGGTGGGCCGCCAGAAAGAATTGGAACGCATCGCCCAGATTCTCTGCCGCCGCAAAAAGAACAACCCGGTGCTCATCGGCGAACCCGGTGTCGGCAAGTCCGCATTAGCAGAGGGTCTTGCCCTGCAAATCACCTCCGGTCACGTGTCACGCACACTCCTGCACAAACGCATCGTCAGCCTCGACATGGCCGGCCTTGTGGCGGGTACCAAATACCGTGGACAATTCGAGGAGCGCGTGAAGACCATCTTGGAAGAACTGGAAAAGAGCACCGATGTCATCCTTTTCATCGACGAGCTGCACACGATGGTGGGTGCTGGCAACGCCCCCGGCAGCATGGATGCCTCCAACCTCTTCAAACCCGCTCTTGCACGTGGCGAACTGCAATGTATCGGTGCCACTACCCTTGATGAATACCGCGAACACATTGAGAAAGACGGCGCCCTTGAACGCCGTTTCCAAAAAATCATCCTCGAACCTGCCACCCCGGAAGAGACGTTGGACATTCTCAACAACATCAAGGACAAATACGAAGACCACCATGCAGTAAGATACAACGATGAGGCCATCAAAGCCTGTGTTGCCATGTCAAACCGTTATATATCAGATCGTTGCCTGCCTGATAAAGCCATTGACGTGATGGACGAGGCCGGGGCGCGGCTCCACATCCAGAACATCCATGTGCCAGACGAACTTGTAGCCGTTGAGGAATCCATTGCGGAGCAAGAAAAGCTGAAAGAGGATGCCATCCGCAACCAGCAATACAACGATGCTGCCAAATATCGCGACCAAATCAAGATGCTGGAGGAAGAGCGGAAGCTGATTCAGAAGACGTGGGAGAACAGCGTGAACGAAAACCGCCCGACAGTAACGGAAGACATTGTGGCTGAAGTTATTGCCATGATTACGGGCGTACCCGTGCAGCGCATCGCCAAGAACGAAGGCGAGCGGCTGATGAACATGGCCAATGAGCTGCAAGGCGTGGTCATTGGTCAGGACGAGTCGGTGGTGAAGGTTGCAAAGGCCATCCGCCGCAACCGCGCTGGACTGAAAGATCCGAACAAGCCCATCGGCACTTTCATCTTCCTCGGCCCCACCGGCGTCGGCAAAACCTACCTCGCTAAAGTGCTGGCCGAGTACCTGTTCGATTCCCAGGACTCCATCATCCGCATTGACATGAGCGAATATATGGAAAAACACACCGTTTCCCGCCTTATCGGTGCGCCTCCGGGCTATGTCGGCTACGAGGAGGGCGGCCAGCTCACTGAAAAAGTCCGCCGCAAGCCCTACTCCATCGTGCTGCTGGACGAAATCGAAAAAGCACACCACGATGTCTATAATGTTCTTTTACAAGTCTTTGACGAAGGCCAACTCACCGATGGCATGGGCCGCAAGGTCGATTTCAAGAACACCATCATCATCATGACCTCCAACGTGGGAACACGCGAACTCAAGGACTTCGGTACCGGCATGGGTTTCAGCACCGATGCCACCAAGTCCGCCGAGCACAAAGTGGCGCAGGGCATCCTCGAAAAGGCGCTGAAAGCCACCTTCGCGCCGGAATTTCTCAACAGGGTCGATGATGTCATCTACTTCAACAGCCTTGACAAGGAGGACATTGGCAAAATTATCGACATCGAACTCAAGAAAGTGTTGCAGCGTGTGAAAGACCTCAATGTCGAAATCAGCATCACCGACAAGGCGAAGAACTTCCTGGTCGATAATGGCTGGGACGCCAATTACGGCGCACGACCGCTCAAGCGCACCATCCAGAAGTACGTGGAAGATGTTCTCGCCGAGGAAATCCTTAACATGACGCTCACTTCCGGCGATGCCGTCACCCTTGACTACGACGACCTGAAAGAGGAGATGGTGGTAGCGCACGTGGAATAACAGCTCCTATCCCCATCCAGTATGCCAAATAACAAAACGTCCCGGATGCGCTTGTCGCATCCGGGACGTGAAATATTTGTCTGTCAGCTTATTTCCGACTAAACAGGGAAACGATAAAGAGCAGCACGCATGCACCGATGACAGAGGTGATGAGTTCCCAAAGTAGTCCGGCTTTCTGAATACCGACAAGGCTCATGAGCCAGCCGCCGAGGAAACCGCCAATCACACCGATGATGATGTTGACAATGAGGCCGAAACCGCCACCTTTCATCAGCTTGCCAGCCAACCAGCCGGCCACCGCACCGATGAGCAGAAAAAGGATAATACTTACAACGTCCATAGTTTTATGATTTTGATGAAACTTTTTGATGGTGCAAAAGTAAAAAAAAAGAATACATTACGAAAAAAAAGCGCGAATTTTCCAAAGGATTTCCGCGCTTTTCTGTGTTTTTTTGTGAAAATTTCCGCGATTATTTCTCCAACCGGATGCGGGCATCGACGGCGGTGACATACCGCGGGTTGCCCAACAGCGGGTTGAGGTCCATCTCGGCGATTTCGGGAGCGGCCTGCACAAGCGCACTCACGCGGGCAATCTGGTCGGCGTAGAGGTCGAGGTTGACGGGCTCCTGGCCACGCACGCCTTGCAGGATCTTGTAGCCGCGCAGCTTCGTGAGCATCTCCTTGGCCTCAGCAGCGGTGATGGGAGCCAACGCGCTCTGCACGTCTTTCAGCACCTCGATGAAGATGCCGCCCAAGCCGAAGAAAATTTGGTGTCCGAATTTCGGGTCGCGAATGGCACCGATATAGACATCCGTACCGTCTAGCATCGGGTACATCTCCACAGCGTAGGTCTCGGGGATGACGATGAGTCGGTCGAACTCTTTGGCCACGGTGTCCAGATCTTTCACACCGAGGGTCACGCCGCCCACATCGCTCTTGTGCAGCGGGCCTACGACCTTCATGACCAACGGAACATCCTTGCTGCAGCCGACCTCTTTGGCGAACGCCAGTGCATCCTCCTTCTTGGAAACCTCCACGGATTTCTTGCGGGAGATGCCGGCGGCGTCGAGAAGTTCGTTGTAGTCAGCAATTTCCATGTAGCCGTCTTTGCAGCGGTCAACGGTGGCGCGGATGCGGGCCACATCAACCTGCGGCAGCTCCACATGCTCGGGTTGCGGCTTGGGAGTGTTATACACTTTCACGATGGCGTTGCCTAAGACGCACTCTTCCGGGAAGTTGATGCGG
>JAEEKL010000211.1 GCA_016282395.1 Bacteroidales bacterium | reverse complement strand
GTGCGCGCCTATTCGATGGCCAACTACCCGGCGGAGAACGGCATCGTGATGCTCAACGTGCGCATCGCCACCCCACCCTTCAACCGCAAGAAAGGTCGGATGGAGAAGGTGAACCCGGGCGTGGCCTCCTCCTACATCTACAGTCTGAAGCCGGGCGACAAAGTCTTTGTGTCAGGTCCTTACGGCGACTTTTTCGTGGAGGAGACCGACCGCGAGATGATGTTCATCGGCGGCGGCGCAGGCATGGCCCCCATGCGCTCCCACATCTTCGACCAGTTCAAAGTGAAACATACCCACCGGAAGACCACCTTCTGGTACGGCGGCCGCTCGCGCAAGGAACTCTTCTACATGGACGAGTTCGAGCGGCTCGCGGCGGAACACGACAACTTTGAGTTCCACGTCGCCCTCTCCGATGCGCTACCCGAAGACCACTGGACCGGTCCCACGGGTTTCATCCACGACGTGATTTACGATCAGTACCTGAAGAACCACCCCGCCCCTGAGGACATCGAATACTACATCTGCGGTCCGCCCATGATGCTGCAGGCTGTTCTGAAGATGCTCGACAGCTTGGGCGTCACGAAGGAAATGGTGCATTATGATGATTTTGGAGGGAAATAATAGTTAGCAGTTAGCAGTTAAGAGTTAGCAGTTAAGAGTTAGCAGTTAAGAGTTAGCAGTTTTTTGCTCCTGAGTACGAACACTGCCCGCGATGACACAGAAACGGGCGGTTCTCTTCATCCTTTGCAATTCGAAAAAAATTTTTTTTGCCGATGTAGTTTTTCATTCTCTTGATGCGTTCTTACAACAGAAACAATCAAATTTATTCAAATAATCAATCAAAGTAAAAATTAAAAAGTATGAAGAAAAACATTTTTGCAATCGCATTCATCGCCATCACCCTTTGCATGGCTTCCTGTCAGAAAGAAGAAATCATCCCTGGCATCTCTGGAAATGGTGAAAATCCTGCCAACACTCCACGAGTGGCCGTCACTTCCGACCTCATCGGCACCGACTGGACCGCCAACCTCGCCCTCGAAGACCTGCTCCAAGCCATGACCGGCATGAACCTCAGCGACTACGGTTGCGAATTTCCCGAAGGTTTTGAATCCAATATGACGTTCCACATCAATTTCGACAACGAGTACGCCCATATCACCTTTGGCGACAACATTACTGTGATCAACGTGGCTGAGTTGGCCGGCGAATACACTAACGAGGAAATCGAACAAATGAACCTCGCATACGTTTATGACGGTTCCACCCACACCGGCACTCTGACGGCTGTAGGCAACGACGAGAACGGCAACCCTATTGACTATCAAATCGTCTTCACCTACAATGACGATGACGACACCATCACCATCAACCTGCAATTCGCCAACGCCGAGGACGAAGACACCACCATCAACTTCCCGTTGGTGTTCCACCGCGACGCAACTGCTGCATAAGCGTTATCCGTACATACCATCAAAACGGCGCCCGCAGAATTCTGTAGGCGCTTTTTTTATCCAATAACCACTAACTACCAACTGCTAACTGCTAACTAAAAAAAACGTATCTTTGCCGTCAAATTGTTATCTGTCATTCATCAAAACTATACATATATGAAAAAGAGAACATTTATCTTGTTGCTTTTCCTGTTGTTGGGAATCTGCGATCTTCGAGCGCAGAAGATCTACTCCACAAACTACAAGTCCGAGGCCGATGTGAAGGTATATGTGACTGAATACCGCTCCGAAGCGGACATTATCGTCTATAAGACCAAATACAGTTCGGAAGCCACAGACAACAAAGGTATCTGGTATTTCACTCAATACAAGAGTGAGGCGAAGAAGAAAATCTATTTTACAGAATACAGCTCTGAAGCGGATGTCAAAGTCTATTTCACCGAGTATAAAAGCGAGGCAGGATGGAAAGACAAGTCGAAGCAGCACTTGTTCTATTAGACTTCACTTTCAAATTCATTGAAGATCTGAGCAGTCCCATAATCAACATCATTGAGTAAAACACAACCATCAGAAACCTACTCCGCAACTTTTTTGTTTAGATACTTTTGTGTGACTATGTCCATCAACACCATGGACTGTCATTTTGAAGAATGTCCTTTTTGAAGAACATTATACTCAAACACCTTTGCAAGAAATTTTTTCAAACATTGCCGCCACCCATTTGTCTTTCGTCTTGTGATCCATATATTTCAGACCGTTTTGGGCACAACAATAGTGCAGGGCGGGCAAGTCTTCCTCATAGAATCCGCTTAAGAACAGCAACGCTCCATCGTTCATGCATTTCACATATTGGGGAATATCCTGCAGCAGAATATTTCGGTTGATATTGGCCAAGATGATGTCGTAGTTTTCGTCACCGAGCAGCGTGGCATCTCCCAATAGGACTTTCAGGTGTTCGCAACGGTTATGCTTGGCATTTTCTACCCCATTGCGGTAAGCCCACTCGTCATTGTCAATGGCTGTTACAGGATTTGCACCTTTCAGAGTGGCAAGGATGGCTAACACACCGGTGCCAGCTCCCATGTCGAGTACCGCTTTGCCGCGCACATCGGTTTCCAACAAATACGAAACCATCTGCGCAGTGGTGGCGTGGTGCGCCGTGCCAAACGACATCTTCGGCTCTATCACGATTTCGTATTCTGCATCCGGCCGTGCAGGATGGAAAGGGGCACGAATGTAGCATTTGTCATCAATCAATACAGGTTCGTAGTTGGACTCCCACGCGGCATTCCAATCCTTGTCCTCCATCGGCGCAATGGTGTATGAAATCTTCACCTCCGGGAACTGCGGTGTTTCCAACAAATCCTTGAAGACATCTTCCTGATAGTCTTTTTCGGGAATATAACACAACAACTCGTTTTCGCTATCCCCGTCCATGAAACTGTCGCATCCACATTCCGCCATCAGCGAAGTGTAAATCTCCTTCCATGGATCTGCTGGGATTATATTTAGTTTGATTTCGAGGTATTTCATTATCTTTTGTTTTTTAAGTTAAAGCTAAAGTCTTACGTCCTAATATTCAATCGGCTTTCCGGACAAATTGAACCAAAGTTCCTGCTCCTCCTGTGTCTTCTTATCGACAATAATGACCTTGTAGGCGTTGAGTTTGTCGGCGATACGTTTCACAGAATAGAATTCCTTCAGTTTGTAGTTCTTATATTCTTTTTTGAGATAATCCTGAATAGTGGCGGAGAGATTGTCGTTTTTTCCCATCACCCAAGTTTCCACGATTTCACCGTAGTTGTTGAAAACGCAGATCTCTTTGCCGCGTGTGGTATAGAAAATGGCCTGATATTCCATGTAGTTACCCTCTTTCCACTCTACATTGGTCACTTTCGGGTATTTCAGTTTGAAAGCGGCCTTAACGTTCTCGGGAACACTTGCAGCATCGTCATTGTCCAGCTCCATATTCATTTTTTCATAGTATTTGTTGAGGGCGTCGTCCTCTTCGCTTTCCTTGGCACCGCCACCCAATTCGTAATCCGGATCGATGGTACGAATCAGTTTGCCGGCTTTGTCGAAGAAGATAGTGGTAACCAATTTGGCCTTGTAGTTGGCTTTCTCATAGAATTCCACCATCATCTTGTCGTCTTTGTCCGCTCTTTGCTCCTTCACAGCATTCTTGAACCTCCAGCCGGGATAGAAATCGTTAAGGTGTTTGGCCATAAGTCCGGAAACGGATTCTTCCGGCATGACGGTGAGGGTTTTCTCCCATATACCGTTAGGCGTGATATAGACAGCCGTTTTCTTGCCTTGGTTCAAGCAACGGGCGATATACATGCTGTCCACCAGAAACCAGTTGAGTTCGGCGGGATGTAACACCTTTTTAACCAACGCTTTGGAGACTATTTCCGGGACAGTATTGGCTTTGATAGCAACATTGCCATGTTCGTCTTTTACAACTGGTTCAGGCTTCTCCTTTTTAGGCTTGGATTCTTTCTGGGGTTGCTCAGGCTTTGTTGGAGATGTGGCAGGCTTGTTGGCGGTTGTGGTGGTTGGTTTTGCGGCTGGAGCGGTGGTTTTCGGAGTATTCTTTGCAGCCTCCTTGGCCGCTTTCTCGGCGGCGGCTTTTTCAGCAGCCTCTCGTTTTGCGGCCTCTTCCTTGGCGGCCTGTCTCTCAGCAGCGGCGGCCTTGGCCTGATCAATCTTGTCGGGCTGTTTCACCGTGGGATCCTTGAATCCTTCAGGGTCCTCACGGTTGAGTAACTTATTCTGTCCTGTGCTGGCAAAAGTCAGAACGGACGGCTTGGCACCAACAGCGTCCTCCTTCACTTCCAAATAATAGTGGGTGCTTTCGTCCTCCTTCTCCTCCAATGCACTCACACTGATGAGGTAGTCTGGGAAATTCACCTTCACATAATCTGTGATGGATGAGGGCAATTCGTTGGTGGGGACATTGAAGAGCGTGCGTATCCATTCGCCGGCAGCGGAGAGATAAACCTTTCCGTTGGTGGCACCATCTTTGATACTGGCGATGTAAGTCTGTCCTTCCTTCAACCAGCCAGTCACTTTCACATAGGAATATTGTTCCTCCAACGCTTGAACCACATCCGCAGGCACATCTGCAGGTTTCAGCTTTTGAGCTGAAACAGTATTTATGTTAAAAATAACTATCTGGATGACAAGCAATAACAGAATTGATAAAAACTTATTTTTCATATTTGTCTTAATTTTCAAAACAATGGTACAAAAATACTGTTTTTTACAAAACTTTTCCACAAAAAGTTACATTCCCATTTCATCCCCTCGTCTCCTCATCTCATTATCTTTTTTCATCTTCTCACTTTTTTTCATTTCCACTTCGCTTCAGCGTCTCCCGAATCTTGGCGGTCAGAATATCAATGCCGATATTGTTTTGGCCTCCCACGGGGATGATGATGTCGGCGAGGCGTTTGGTTGGTTCGATAAAAAGCTCATGCATCGGTTTCACAAAGTTGCGGTAGTGGCGAATGGATTTGTCAAGTCCACGACCACGTTCGATGACATCGCGGCTGATGATGCGGATGAGACGTTCATCGGCATCGGTATCGACAAACACCTTGATATCCAAGGTGTCGCATAGCTCTGGGTTCGTAAAAATGAGAATGCCCTCCACAATCAGCACTTCGGCGGGACGAACAGGGATAGTCTCCTCCCCACGTGCGCAGGTTACATAAGAATATGTTGGCATAGGGATGGTCTCCCCCTTTTTCAACCTATTGATATGGTCAACAAGCAATGGAAATTCGATAGAGGAGGGATGGTCAAAGTTGATCTGCTCCTTTTCCTCCTGCGTGAGATCGCCATTGTCGCGATAATATGCGTCCTGCGACAGCACGCTTACGTGATGTTTAGGGAACTGGTTGACGATTTTCTGCACCACTGATGTTTTTCCGGAGCCGGATCCGCCGGCAATGCCTAGTACTAACATATTTCTACATATTGGTTTTACATTTTTAACTTTTAGCTTTTGCAAAAGACTCTAACCAAAAGCCGATTAAATATTTCCGCGGCAAAAATGCAAAAAAAAACCGAATCCAGCAATTGAATTCGGTTTTTTTGTTGCCCCGATAGGATTCGAACCCATACAAACAGAACCAGAATCTGCGGTGCTACCATTACACAACAGGGCAAATGCAAATGCGCGGCAAAAATACACTTTTTTTCTTACCGCGCATTCTTTTTTGAAAAAAAATCTTTTAACTCACAAAAACCACTTCGTACCAAATGTATCCGCTGACCACAACTGCCTTATAATAAACGTTATCCACTTTATAATAGAGGGTGTTGTCCAGAATAATTTCTTCGTAGTTGCTGGGCAGTTCCGCCACTCTTGCACCGATGGGAGGGGCTACAACTTGGTAATTATTGTTGTAGGGAAGGTAGAAAGTGCCGTCGTCATAGTAATAATTCACGTTTTTATAGACTACAATCACAGGACTCCAGGTGTGGAAGAGAGAGTAGGCGATGATAGCTCCGAGGGGCGGGCGACAGATCACGAAACGACCGTTGATGTAGCGACAATATACGCTGTTGTAGAAGTAGTAGGGAGTGCCATGGTAGTAAACCGGTCTGATATGGTGAGGAACATGCATGTATCCATGATAGTTGTGGTGGTTCGGGTGTACGTATGGGGTGTGAGGCACTCCGTGGCCGGGATGCGGGCCGTGGCCTTCGGGATGGCCTCCGGGTGCGGGCTTGTTGCCATTGCTTGCATTACCACCGCCTTCTGTACGGGGACCACTCACCGGCTGGGGCTGTGCCTGACCTTGTGCCGTATAGCCGCGCTTTACAGAGGTGTTAGCAGTAGCTGTGGCGTTTGCTGCGGTGTTAGGCTTCATTGTGGTATTGGCCGTCACATTAGGCTTCGCATTCTGCCGAGCCTCTGTTGCTGTATTTACGTTCTGTTTTGCCGTTGCATTCGTCGCTGCAGGACTGGTGGTCGCAGGACGACTCGTGGTGGTGGCAGGCTTGGTGACCGTTGTAGGACTCACAGTGCGGCTGGTCGCTGATGTGTTAGCAGGTCTTGCCGTTGTCGGACGAGTGGTCGTGGTAGTCGGACGGGTGGTCGTAGTGGAAGTAGAGGGTCTTGCTGTAGAGGTGGTCGGACGACCTTGAGTGGAAGGAGTGCGACCTATGTTTTGTTGTGCCCTCTGGTAGTTGCTGTTTGCTTTGTTCAGATGGGCGTCACCTTTTTGATACTGCCGGGCAGCTTGAGTTGATGCGGAGGAAGAGCTTTGTTTAGTAGCCGTTACAGCGGTTCTGTTGTTGGCATTTTTTCTGGATGAGTTGGGCGTTTGTGCCACAGCTTCCATGGACACTAAACCAGTCATCAGGAAGATACTCATCAACATCATTAACTTTTTCATTGCTTTAAGTTTTTGTTTGATTAAAAGATGCCTATAAGACCCCCTGCAGCCTGTTTCGTTTAATGTTTCACAATAAATTTTTTATGCCATATTGCTTTTTCGCTGTTTACGGAAAACAGATACATTCCGTTTGGCAAATCGTCCACAGGAATGCTCAGATTGCTTACATTGTCGTATGCATGGGAAAAGATAGTCTCTCCAACAATGTTGCGGATGGTGACTTCGCATTGATCCAACGGATGGGGGAATGTGAGATGCACTATTTCAGATGCGGGATTAGGATACAAGGTCGCGGGAATGTTCAAGTCGTCAATTCCAGCTCCTTCAACTGCCCAATTAATTTTGAATCCGCCTGCATTGAGATAATTGTCCGCAACAAAACCGATTCTGATCCTGTTGTTGTTGTAAACCAGCGGCCCAGGGAGCGTATTTCCCGTATAACGCGCAATTAGCGAATGAGGCGTCGTACTGATATCATAGAAATCCAAATGGTCTTCAGGGCTGATATCCAATTCCTCAAAGTCGAAAATAACAGTTGTTTGGTCGGTAAAGCGGAACACCCAGGAACAACTCTGGTTATTTCGGTAATTGTCGTCCTCGCTTCTATCTGAGATGACACCTGAAGTTTCGTTGTGGAACACATGAGTGCCGCAACCAATGCCATCGCGCAATGATTCGAATGTCAGATACCAACCTTCCGCCGTGACAGAATCATCCGTTTCAAAGGTAATATAAAGACTGTCGGTGTTGAACGTATGGGTAGGATTGTTGGTTATTTCGCCAGAAAGTTCCAACAGAAGACTATCTTGGGAGGGATGCCCATTCCAAAAACGGAGGAAATCATGCTCCCCCTGGGTAGAGAAATGTTTCAACGTGACAGAGGCAGTATATTGTAGCTTGTCAGCGATGATATAGGTACAATAACTATTATTTTGATAGTCTTTGTTACCGCTGCCATCCTCCAAGGATCCATTGGAGGCAGTGAGAAGGCGGTCATTGCAATAGGTTGGGTAAGCGTTATCCAAAGGGTGCAGATTGAAGATAGCTGATTGTCCAAACCCATAACCACCTACCTCATTGTTGTCGATGTCCGTGCTTTGTGTCACGTAGTAGCCGTTGCTGGAACCGCCCCACCCGAAATTAAAATGGAAATAGTTGTCGCTGTTGTAACCGTCACAGACGAAAGCGTGGCCACCCTCTTCAGAATAGCCAGAATAGTAAATCGGACGGCGTGCTTCAAGATCTGTCTTGAGCATGCTACACCAAGAAGAATCAGAATAGTATTGTTTGGATGTGTAATACGAATCGGTGTTGTATCTGAAATAAGTGGACATGGCTTCAGGTACCTCATGGGAATAGGCTCCTGACCCGTTAGAACCATACATCATATTAACGGCAGTGCCACAGTGGAAAATCAATTTTGCTACCTCATTGTTGTAGAAGGAAAGATCGTCGCACATGGCATCATAATTGTAATGCTGCTGGGCAAAATTCACATAAAAGTAGCCGTAATCGGTGTAATTGGTGTGGCTGCCAGTACCGGATTCCGGGTAACGGTAATAATACATAATTTGTGACATGGCCACTGCAACACAACCGTTGGGAACTTTCCCGTCATAGCCGTTCAATGCGTTTTCGTCTTGTGGACACAAATCGTTGTAGTATCTGCTTTGATTCCATTTGGAGTGAAGCAACGGGGCTACGATGGCCTCGGTGACAACGTTTTTGGATGGGTGGAGAAGTTCATCCCAAGCGTTTCTCACCCGTTCGCTGGGGACTGCACCGGCACGCCGGGCTATAGCGATTTCCTGCCGATATTGCGACAACAGCATGCTTGCGCCTGGCGCAAGGTTGTCCAAGTCAATGTCATCGGTGAAACTGTAAGCCAGCACTGGAAATACGGCATCCTCCGCTGAAAATATCAGAAAACCGGAGTCGAAATGTAAAACCGCTAAATCTATAATACCTTCGCTTTTCAGATATTGGCAATTTTTTAGAGAGTAAGAGCAAGCCTCAGGACAAATGGCTTGTGCCTTTTGGTGAAACGCACGTACTCCTAACGTGGTTATCCTGTCTTTTGTCAACGTTTTCGAAGTAATAAGACTGGGGAAAAGAAGTAGCAGGATTAGAATTTTAGCAAATTTCATTTTGTATAAAAACTAAAAAAGGAATATCTGACAAGATATCCCTTTATGTGAAATGCTAACAATAGCATGTTAAATTCATCGGTTACAGAAAATTAAATCATCTCATCGAAATCATCAGATTCCGGGATATTAAGGTCGTCAGACTCTTCCATCGGTCTGCCGGAATGAGGCATGCCTAAAGAGGAACGCTGAAGGGAAGCGATGAGCGAACCAATCATTTTAGTCAACTCCATCAATTCGTTACGGGAGTGCTCTTTGGCCTCATCAGACAAAATGCCGATTCTGGAGGCGATTTCCGTGTGTACGACACATTCCCTGACAGAGCTCTTCGCCATTTTCAAGTAATACAGGAATTGCGTCCGGTTACGCGATGACCCTTCTGCCGTGTTTAATGCAATATCTTGGGCGGATCTCATAAACGACCTTTGGATGATTTTTTGATTTGCCGTCGGTTCACCTGTGGGCAATTGCTGGTACAACCAGACAATATAGTCCATGGCTTTAGCGTAAATCCTTAAATCCTCAAATCTGAAAAAACTTACATTGTTGTCTCTTTCGTTCATAATTCTTGACTTTAGTGATTTTTTCGGGCAGCAAAAATACGAATATTTCTTTATCAATATCCACTAAAATCAAATACTTTTCGGCATTTTTATTTTAATAATTGGCAATCAGCTGATATACAAAGAAATAAAAAAACCGAGCCAGTCACATTTTTTGCTACTTTTGCGCCGCAAAAACGCGAAGTTTAAGCAGTAATGAGTAAATTAGAGAAGATAAAAAAGGGATGGAACATTATCGTGAGCGAATGGAAGACACGATACAGGCTTGTTTTCTCCAACGAGGACACGCACGAGCAGAGTTTCCTGATTCGAAACATCACCATCAAAAAGGTAGTGGTGGTATCCATTCTGGCTGCTTTTGTCATCATTGTGCTGACCACCATCCTGATTGCTCTGACCCCCCTACGGGTTTACATTCCCGGATATACGAACCAGAAAGATTACAAGTTATACAAGCAGACAGCCGCCCGAGTGGATTCCCTGGAGAAACGTTATGCTATGAACCAACAGTACATGGAATCTTTCTCGAACATATTGGAAGGCAACGATGGGGTTGTGTATGAGGATGATGACGTTCAAGCCACACCGAATGTGCATCCTGTGGAGCGAGACAAGTCGCGTTCAAGTCATGTAAATGAGATTTTGGAAGATGCCCGACTGATTTTGGGCAGAACATCCGAAAGCAACACATCCACCAACACCAGTGTCCCGAATATCGAACAAGCCAAAATCACCAACATCTCCATCTACCCGCCAGCGATGGGCGCGGTGACACGTCTTTTTGATGCCTCCCAAAACCACTACGGCATTGATATCGTCACCGCTGACAACAAAACGGTTTCATGTGTGGCTGACGGCGTTGTGATTGCGGCCGATTTCACCTCCATGGATGGATACACGATAATTGTGCAACACCCTGGTAATATGATTTCCATATACAAACACAACGCTGCTTTGCTGAAAACGGTTGGCGCACGCGTGAAAAGCGGTATGCCGATTGCAAAAGCGGGCAACACCAGTTCATCAGACAGAAAAAACCATCACCTCCATTTTGAACTGTGGTACAATGGTTTTCCGATAAACCCTTTAAATTACCTTGTTATAGAATAAAACGCCAATGGATAAGATTATTGATGTGAACCCTGACATTGCCGTCGAATTATTCGGACCGCAGAACAACAATGTGGTTCTTCTCTCCCATATTTTCCCAAAATTGAAAATCATCGTGCGAGGAAACGAGCTGAAAGTATCGGGTTCCGATGAGGAGATGCAAGCCTTTGGGGAACGTGTGTCCATGTTGGAACGGCATATTGAACAGTTCGGAAAGCTGACCGAAACGGACATCATCAACATTACTGCATCGGAAGATGACAGCTTTTATGCACTTAACTCTGTGGACAGCAATGTAATAGTACATGGCAGGGAAGGGAAAGTTATCAAAGCTATTACTCCGAACCAAAAACGGCTGGTAGAAAGTGCCGAAAAGAACGACATGGTCTTCGTGGTCGGTCCGGCGGGAACGGGTAAAACATATACGGCGGTGGCTTTAGCGGTCAAAGCATTGAAAAACAAACAGATAAAGCGAATCATTCTGACCCGTCCAGCGGTTGAAGCCGGCGAAAACCTCGGATTCCTCCCTGGCGACCTCCGCGACAAACTCGACCCTTACCTCCAACCGCTGTACGATGCCCTTTGGGACATGATGCCCATGCAGAAACTAATGACCCTGATGGAAGACAAGGTGATAGAGATTGCGCCACTGGCCTTCATGCGCGGCCGCACCCTCGACAACGCCTACGTGATTCTCGATGAGGCGCAGAATGCCACCTCATCGCAGCTGAAGATGTTCCTGACGCGTATGGGCAAAAACGCCAAGTTCTTCATTACCGGCGATATAACGCAAATTGATCTGCCCAAACACCAGCAATCAGGATTGATTCTCGCAGACCGAATCCTGCGCGGTGTGAAGGGCATTGATTTCATCTATATGGATAACAAAGATGTAGTGCGACATCATTTGGTGACCAAGATTATCTCCCGTTACGAGGCCTACGAGAACGAGGTAGAGGAAGCGATGCGCAAACGTCGCGAAGAGCGGGAGGCGGCGAAACACCACGAAGCATCAGAACATGCCGTTTAAGCTCATTTTAGGACTGCTACTGACACCCTTTTCCTTGCTGTTCGGATGTGTGGCCGCGATACGGAGATTTCTGTATCGGAAAGGTATATTGCGTAGCGTGGAATCGCCAATCCCTGCAATTGATATCGGTAATTTAGCCGTTGGGGGAACAGGGAAAACACCTCATACCCAATATGTTATAGATTTGCTAAAGCGTGAATTCCATGTGGCGGCTTTAAGTCGCGGCTATGGTAGGAAATCCAAAGGCTATCATTCTGTTTTACAGACAGATTCTCAAAATCAGAATGCGGAGATGTTCGGTGATGAGCCGTTTATGACCCATTTGCGGCATCCAGACATTCCTCTGGCAGTGGATGGCGACCGTGCAGAAGGTGTCCGCAGGCTTCTTTCGGAAAATCCTGATACGGAAGTGGTTGTGTTGGACGATGCCTATCAGCATTTGAGCTTTCGGCCGAGTTTCCATATCCTACTAACGGAATATGACCGTCCGTTCCGGCCTGACATGCCGATGCCCGCAGGAAAATTGCGCGAGTTTCCACGTGCCGCCCGGTTCGCGGATGTTGTTGTCGTGACAAAAGTGCCAAATAATGTTAACACAGACGAATCTGTGTGGCGGCACAAACTGCGACTTTTACCACGACAGCAGCTCTTTTTTACGCAGTTCCGCTATGAACAACCTGTTCCGGTCACTTCAGCGGCGCAGAAAATAAATCTTCAGTCTATACACGATATTATCGTGTTGACCGGCATAGCAAACCCCGAACCATTCTTTAATCATCTCTGCAGAGAAGCAAAATTTTGCGTTTCTACAACAACAGAAAAATTAAATGTGGTGAAACATTACTCCTTCCAAGATCACCATATCTATACAGAAAAGGAAATGCAAAGCATTTACGACCAACACTTTGACAATATTGGTAATCAATGTGTACTGGTCACCACGGAAAAAGATTGGATGCGTTTGCAATCAGAGCATATTAGAAATATTGTATCTTTGCTACCCGTTTTTGTGATACGTGTGGAAGTGGAGTTTTTGACTGACACACAGAAAGATAGGTTTAATAAAATTTTGACAGACCATGTTCGAGGAAAAAAGAAAGAAAATTGCGCAAACGGTTGAGTATTTGAACAACCGTAAGACCATAAACCCTAAAATCGCCATCGTGTTGGGCTCCGGGCTTGGCGGCTTAACCCAAAAGATTGACATCGTGGATGAAATCCCGTACAAGGAAATCCCCAATTTTCCGATTTCCACGGTGCAAGGGCACAAAGGCACGATGATTTTCGGAAAGCTGAACGGGGTGGACGTGGTTGTCTTCAACGGGCGCTTTCACTATTATGAGGGCTATCCGATGAGTGTGGTGACATTTCCGCAGCAGATTTTGCCTGGTCTCGGAGTGAAGACGGTCATTCTTTCTAACGCGGCGGGCGGCATGAATCCCACGTTCAAGGTTGGCGACATCATGCTCATACGTGACCATATCAACCTGTTCGGCACTAATCCGCTGTTGGGTCCTAACGATGACACACTTGGTCCTCGTTTCCCGAACATGAGCGAGGTCTATTCCCACCGATTGTTGAAATTGGCTCACCAAACTGGGGAAAAATTGAATATTTTCCTTCAAGAGGGTGTTTACATAGGGGTCACAGGTCCTTGTTTCGAGACTCCTTCGGAGTACAAGATGTTCCACATTATGGGTGCAGATACGGTGGGTATGTCCACCGTGCCGGAAGCCATCATGGCACATTATCTTGGTTTAGAGATTTTTGCACTGTCGGTTATCACCGACCTCGGCGTTGTGGGCAAGGTGGAAAAGGCCTCTCATGAAGAGGTTCTGGCCGCTGCCGCAAAAACCGGTCCCAAAGTCGTTGACCTTATATATAACATGATGCCTGAAATTTAGTAAAACACGCCAGCGTTGCGTCGTTCATCGTCTCATCGCTTTTCATCGCATCACTACGTCTTCTGCTGTTGCTTTTTGGCGGCGGGGAAGAGTACGTTGTTGAGAATCAGACGGTAGCCGGCAGAGTTGGGAAAGAGGTTGAGGTCGGTGGGGGCATCGTTGACAAGATGCTGGTAATCTTCAGGATCGTGGCCAGAGTAAAAAGTCCAGGTGCCTTTGCCGTATTCCCCATGAATATACCTTGCTTCGTTAAAATAAGCACATTCGCCCATAATGGTCACGGTAGGTTTGATGAGTTCTTTGCGGAATGCCGTGGTTTGTCCCATGAATCCGGGAATAACTTGCAAGTGATTCTGGCACAGCATTGTAGGAACAGGATCCCATTTGGCGGAAAATTCAAAAAGGGTGAAATAGTCGTGGGATTTGTTTTGGATGTGCTGCGAAGGGTTCACGTCGATGTCGGAGACTTCATAGACGTAAGGGTTGGTTTCGATTTTGAAGTTGGTGAAAGCAAAGCAGTTGTCATAGTTGAGCTTGCTTTGGGCTTGAGGATCCATCGGGTCGCCGTCGAACATGGTTTCGCAAATGTCAACGCCTTCAGCGGCGAGGGCGATGTCATAGCTGTCGGGACCGGAGCACATGGCAAAAAGGTAACCGCCGCCCGCTACAAAGTCTCGAATGCCTTTGGCCACAGCAAGTTTCATCTGCGACACTTTCGTAAATCCAAGCTGTGCAGCCCGTTCCTCGTTTTCCCGCACATCATCCTGATACCATTTGGCGTTGCGGTAATTGGCCCAGAATTTTCCGTATTGGCCGGTGAAATCCTCGTGGTGGAGGTGCAACCAGTCGTATTTGGGCAGTTCGCCTTTGATGACTTCTTCGTCATAAATCACGGTGTAGGGGATTTCAGCGTAGGTTAGCACAAGGGTGACGGCATCGTCCCACGGCAGTTTGTTTTTGGGAGAATAAACCGCGATTTTCGGTTCCTTGGTCAGCCGGATTTCGTTCATGTTATTCTCAACTACTGCGATTTCGTTGAGGATTTGTGTGGCTTGCAGGTCGGCGATGACCTCGTAAGAGACCCCGCGCACCAGACACTCGTTTTCCACACCTCCGTTATACGGACACATGAAACTGCCGCCCCGATAGTTCAGCAGCCAGCTCATGTCTATTTGATGAGCAACGGCAAAATAGGCTATTCCGTAAGCTTTCAGATGGTTGCTCTGCGCCAAATCCATGGGAATCAGCAGATAACTGGCCCGTCCTGCTATCATGACAAACAATATCCCCAAAAGTAAAACTGCTTTTTTCATCGTTCAAAAATTGACGGCAAAAATACACATTTCAGTTGAAAGAACACAACTGTTGTACAGTGAAAAAGTTTAATAAACCAATGTGAAAAAGAGAGTCGTTCCAAATCAGACAAAAGGTGTCTCCATAAACAGCTCAAAGCCGCGTTCTGTCAAAGCAGGATTCAGCACAAACTTGAACACATCGCGACGTTTATCTGAATCTGTTTCCGCCTCAATGAGGAACAGGTTGTTGAGCAGAAAAGAAGTGTAGGCCGTAGTGTTCAGATTCTCTTGCACATGGAAACATTTTTTCCCTTTTTCCAAAATAGAATAAATGATTGAGAAGAAATAAGAGTTTATTTCACGGTATTTGCGACTGTCCCGCGTGAATTCGTAATAATGGACATTCTGTTCCTTCGTCTTGTAGATGTTATAGATGATAATGAGCAATTCCTCAATGCAATGGTTGCAATTCTCCAAAATACGGGTCCATTTCTCTCTGCACAGGTCTTGCCAATAATTCCAAGCAATCTCTATGGAGTTGGATTTTGAACCATAACGGTTGAAAAAAGTTTTATGGCAGATGTTCAATTTCTTCACTATCTGTTCCGTAGAATGTTGAAAACCGTTTTCCGAATAGTAATCGTAGATTTCCTGTTTCTTTTTTATTGATAACGACATATTAATTTGGTTAAGAACGGCGAAAATACAAAAAAATTATTGAAGGTGGGTAGTAACTGCTTTTTCTGTAAGATGGCGCAAGTTGGCGGTGCTCTGCACTTCACCGTCGCGCATAAGTAGGAAAGTCGGGAACTGGCCGTTGACGACATGAACGGCCTGAATGGGGGAAATTTGGATGAAACGGAATGACTCTGACTTGGTTTCCGCCCGGAATTGGCATATTGAGGTGCTATCACCCCAAATCAGATAGACCACCCGACTGGTGTCCAACTGGTTGTTGTCCACAATCTCGGACATTTTCAGGCAGCCCGTGTGACAAAATTCGCAGCCGGAGGAAACAACTCCCACAATATAGTTGCCTTCATCAAAACTGACCCCCTGCATAACGGAGTCGGCCATCAGAGCGTTTAATTCGGTTTCGTTGTAGTTGAGATTGTCGGTTTTAGAAAACATATTGTAAATATTGTCCATCGGGAAGAGGACGAAAGGAGGCACTATGGCAGCAATAAAAGCACCAACAAGCACGGCAATGCGCCCCTTGAAACGGTAATCTTCCTCCTTGCGAATGAACAGCATCAGCGCGATGGCCACGAGATTCTTGATGAGCGACAGGGATGGCTTAATCTCAACCAAGTCTCCCATACAGTGACAGTTGCTGTCATCGCGGAAGAGAATAACATATATGAGTAGAAAGGAAAAACCGATCAGCATCAACATTGTCAACCACCACGCTTCCTTGTATTTGATTTTGGCAATCAACAGGATGCCCACTAAAATTTCGGCAGCAATGATGACGCGTGCCGCAAAACTGCTCAGCGTGAAACCGACCAAATTGAAACTGTAGATGTATAGCTCAAAGTGGTCTAACGATAACAGTTTCAAAATGGCGGACGCAATGAAAAATACGCCGATGCCGATACGAATGATGGTTTTAAGAATGGTTGTGGTTTTGTTCATTGTTTTGTGATTAGTGGATTGTGATTAGTGAATTGAAAACAGTCAATAGTATAATCAAGAAACAATTCCTTTCGGGATAGCGTTGATTAGTTTGCGAGTGTAGTCGGTTTGCGGATGTGTGCAGAGTGCGTCTGCCTCGCCAATTTCCACGATGGAGCCCTGCTGCATGACGGCGATGCGGTCTGCCATGAATTTCACGACAGACAGGTCATGGGAGATGAATATGTAAGTAAACTGGTATTCAGACTTGAGTTCGTTGAGGAGGTTCAGTACTTGGGCTTGTACAGAAACATCGAGGGCGGAGACGGATTCGTCACAGATGATGAATTTGGGGTTGACGGTGAGGGCACGCGCGATGGAGATACGCTGCCGCTGGCCACCGGAAAATTCGTGTGGATAACGATAAAAGTGTGATTCATTGAGACTTATACGCTCAAGCAACTCTATGACCCGTTTTTTCCTTTCCTTATCGTTATGCAAGATGCCGTGAACGCGCATGGGTTCCATGAGCGCTTCTCCAATAGTAAGACGCTGGTTAAGCGATGAATATGGGTCTTGCAGGATGATTTGCAGGTCTTTGCGAATCTTTCTGAGTTCGGAAGCGGGAAGACGGACGAGATTCTTGCCATAGAAACAAATTTCCCCAGAAGACGGCTCTATCAGGCGCAGCAGTGTGCGACCTAAAGTGGTTTTACCGCATCCTGACTCGCCGACGAGGCCTAAAGTCTCGCCTTCATAAATGTCAATGTTGATGTCTTTGAGTGCGTGAAGGTACTGTTGTTTCTCAAAAAGTTTGCGTTTCCGTAATTTGTAAACTTTATTTAAGTTATTGATAGTAACAATCTTATCGCCCGAATAGAGCTTTTCGTGTGCGGTTCTCCGATCTTCAGGCTTGACAGTCAGTTTGGTGATGATGTCTTGAACGGCATTGTCGTTGGTTCCTGCGAAGTCGGACACTTGCGGTAGCGTTCTCAGTCGTTGGTTCATAGAGGGGCGACAGGCGATAAGTTGCTTCGTATAAGGATTCTGTGGATTCAGAAAGATATTCTGAACAGTGTTTTCCTCAACTATGTCGCCCTTATACATCACAATGGTGCGGTCGGCGACTTCCGCCATCACTCCTAAGTCGTGGGTGATGAACAGCACGCTCATGCCGTGCTTTTGTTGCAGACTGCGGATGAGTTCGAGGATGTTTTTCTGGATGGTGACATCCAAGGCGGTGGTAGGTTCGTCGGCGATGAGCAGTTTCGGGTTGCAGCTCATGGCCATGGCAATCATGATCCGTTGTTTCTGACCGCCGGAGAGTTCGTGCGGATAAGAGTCGAAAATCTGGGCGGGTCTTGGCAACATTACTTCTTTGAACAGGTTTATTACCTGCTCTTTTGCTTCTTTTTTGCTGACATGTTTGTGCAAGATAATCTGTTCGGAAATCTGTTCACCGCAGCGGATGACCGGATTGAGCGAGGTCATCGGTTCCTGGAAAATCATGCCTATTTGGTTTCCTCTGAGTGCTTGCATGGTAGATTCGGATGCATTCAGAATATCCAAAGGAGGTTTTTTGTCATCACTATCTGCGCGAAAAAGGATTTTTCCGGAAGGATAACGTGCGGTTTTGGGGTTCAGCAGTTGCATGACGGAAAGTGCCGTGACCGACTTACCCGACCCCGATTCGCCTACAATACCCAAAACCTCTCCTTCATTGAGGGAAAGGTTGATATGATGCAAAATGGGATTCCATTGAGTGTCACGCCGGAATTCAAGTGACAAATCTTCAATTTTCAGTAAAGGATTCATCGAATGCCCGGATATGAAAAAGTTTCGGCGATGCGTTAGGCCTATTTTTTCTTTTCCTGTAATTTGGTGTCGATGTCCAATGTGGCATGAGGAACAATTCTCAGCCGTTCTTTGGGGATAAGTTTGCCCGTGATGCGGTCCACACCGTATGTCTTGTTCTCAATACGCACCAATGCGGCCTCCAAATTTGAGATATATTTCACCAAACGTGACATCAGACGACCGTTTTCCTCTTTTGAGAGTACCTGATTGCCTTCTTCCAGGCTTTTGAAAGTCGGCGCGGTGTCTTTGGTGTCGTTTCCGACACCGCTATAGGCTTCTTGATAGACTTCCAAGTTCTTTTTTGCTTCTTCGATTTTCTTTTCTATTAAGATTTTGAACTCTTCCAAATCTTCGTCAGAATAACGGTTTACAACAATTTCACTCATAATGGTTTTGTTTATTGTTCGTGATGAAAAATGAGGGTGCAAAGATATACTTTTTTTATTCAGTTTTCTTTTTTTGGATGTTTTTTGGCAAAGTATATTAAAAATGAATCAGCTTTTTTATTGTTTTTTGACCTGATTTATTCGTGAATGTCACTAAATAGATACCTTTCCGAAAATCGAAGGAATACGTCAAACGGTGTAAGCCGGTATCCAGATGTTCATGACGGTTCATCACCAAGCTTCCATCTGCGGCATAGACGCTGATGTCATAATCGTCTGCTTTGTCATTTTGAAGTTCGACGAACAGCGTTTCCCGCACAGGATTGGCTACTTTTATTTGAAAATCAGGTTTATAAACGGGAACGCCAACATGAGCATCGATGGTCATGTCCATAATAACCGGCAGATGATCAGACTGTTGGAAGAGGGCATGGGCCACATTGGAAGGAATGGAGTTATTGACGGGGGAAAGGATGGTTCCGTTGAAACGCGCCCCGTCTTGACCTAAAGCATGATACGACCCTTCCACGATATGAATGCGGTCGCTACCATAGTAAATGTATGGCGACACTAAAATGATGTCGAAACGGTCGTCTAAACCGCCGTCAGAAAAACAATCGGCCTCTTGCGTGTGCGTGGATTGCGTGTGCAGCGAGGAAAACTGCGGATTATTGTGCCAATAACCAGGACTGTTTACGGGGTCATAAAAACGGTAAAGGCTGTTTGGATATTCGGTGAGCGTTTGGTAAGCGGGCTCATCGCTGCTGTAGATATTGAAATCGCCTGAAAGCGTGTAGTTGCCGGGCAATCCAGAGTTTGCGATGCGACTCATCAGCTTTTGTACCTGTACCGAGCGGGCTTCTTCATTCGAGGAATTACTACCCGCTTTCAAATGTGCAATCCAAAATGTCGTGAAGATGGTGTCGCCTACACCCAAATCATTTGCATTATAATAAAAAGTGTAGCCGTTAATATCTCTGTACGAGGTTGTTATATTATTAGACCTGTACAAAGTCAGCTTGCGCGAATCATAGTAAATCATGTTGGCGATGGTCCCTCCCGACTGGTTGGTGAGCGGGCCACGACGATAGTAGTTGATCCCGTCGGTGTTGATGGCGTTGTTGAGCAAACGGTCGGCGTACTGGTTTTGTGATCCCAACTCGCAGACACAAAACACGGTAGGTTTCACATATTGGAAAATGGTCTTGATGTTGGCGTCTTTCGTGTCCAGATTGTTACTCAAACTATTGCAATCCGAGACGCCAGAACTGTTCGTGTAATACATTAGATTGTACTGCATCATACGGATAGTGTCAGCATCTTGGGCAAAAACAGCCTCTACTGCCATAACCAGCAGCATCGCAAGAACACCCAAACACTTATACAACAAATTTCGCATAATACCAATTTTCGCCTAATACCTAATACTTAACACCTAACACCTATTAATTAATTCCTTGGCCCTAAATTATTTTTTGTGTTTCTGATAGTATTCCACGCCGAGTCGCACATTCTCTTTTACAGCGTTGGAAGAATAGGTGGCGCCGGTCACGGCATCCACTTTAGCGGTGGCGGCCTGTTTCACGGTCATGCCGTTCCATTTGTTGAGCAGACCGGCCTTCACCATTTCGAAGAAACGCGGGGTCTCATCATTGGGTAGCGCCTCAATTTTCTCAATTTTGTCCCCTTTGATGTAGATGTTCAACGGGGTGGGGCCGTTGTAACCAATCACTTCAGTTCCCAGTTTGGTGGTGTTCACGATGTAACCGCCATTCTTCTTGGTCATAATATCATCGCCAGAAGTGGCGCAAATCAGAACAACAGCCGCCACTGCGACCATCACAATGCAAAGCGCTGTATAAAGCTTTTTTTTCATTTTCAAATCCATTTTATTTGTTTAATAATCAATACGATACAAAACGCTTCTCTTCAACAGGAAAAAACGGGCAAATGTACATAAAAACAATATACATCCCAAGTGAATCTTCTCCAAAAAAGTTGCACAAAGACGAATTCTACAATTTTAAAGGAAGAATTCACAAATCCCATTCGAAAGTGTTGATGAGATGCAGGGCATCTTCTTTAAGATATTGTATTACAGGTTGTAAGGAGTCATTGTTGGGTGTGTCATCAAAGTAAAGGGTGGCACGGACAAAATGGTGCGTGCTGTCGGTAAGCCAGAACTGAAGCGGTGTAGCCACCTCCTTGCCAAAAATCTCGTAAGTCTGCCCCCAAAGGTTTGATTCAGGGTCCCGAATGACGGAATATTGTACATCATCCGCTTTCTGATAGTGAAACTTCACCATTTTGTCTTCGGAGATTATCAGGTTGCGCAGACTGTCAGCATTATTTACTTGAAAACAGGTGAATCGGAACGATGCTTTCAGATCTGGATAGAACACGGTCATCCAAAGGATGTTGCTCTTTTGCTGCTCTATTGAAGTCTGGGCGAACACTGACTGCTCAAAGCGAAAAGGCAGGGAGGTGTCCATCATCCGGTATTGATGCTGCGGCAAATCAATACGGAAATAGCCCATAGGCTTTGGTTCCGGCAATGCTTTCGGCTTACAGGACATCAAAGTCGCACACAACGCACACAAAAAAAACAATGTTATATATGTGTTAGCTCGCTTCACTTTATCCTGATCACTGTTCACTGAGAACATCCTTGAAAATGTAAATCTTATCTACTCAAATAATTCAAGTTAAAATTACAGATAGCTCTTTAAGTTTTTGTTTTTCGCACTTTGACGCAGCCTTTTCAGGGCGCGTTCCTTGATTTGTCGCACGCGCTCGCGGGAGAGATCCAGCTTGTCGCCGATTTCATCCAGCGTGTGTTCGTGCGAGGTGCCGATGCCGAAGAAAAGGCGAAGGACGTCTGCTTCTTTGTCGGGAAGGGTCTTCAACAAATCGTTGATTTCCGAGGAGAGGGACTCTTTCATAAGTGTGGTGTCCGTGTTCTCGTCGTTGTCATGGACAAAGACATCCACGAAACGGGTTTCCTCGTTGGGCGCTATCGGAGAGTCAATGGACTGCGGGTGGTTGTTCATCTTCATGATTTCCGCCACCTTATAGACGGGCATGTCCATGGCATTGGCGATTTCCTCCGTAGTGGGCAGACGATTGAGCGTCTGTTCCAAACGAGCAGTTTCCTTTTTGATTTTGTTGATAACGCCGACTTGGTTCAGGGGCAGTCTCACAATACGCGACTGGTCGGCGATAGCTTGCAGGATGGCTTGTCGGATCCACCACACCGCGTATGAGATGAATTTGAAGCCGCGCGTCTCGTCGAAACGTTGCGCGGCTTTGATAAGTCCCAAGTTGCCCTCGTTAATGAGGTCTTGCAGCCCGATACCTTGATTCTGGTACTGCTTGGCTACGGATACGACAAAACGTAAGTTTGTGGTAACCAGCTTATTGAGAGCATCTTCATCTCCCGCTTTGATTTTACGTGCCAGTTCCACCTCTTCATCAGCACCGATCATCTGCACCTTGCTGATGTCGGATAAAAACCGTTCCAGCGATGCAGAATCGCGGTTGGTGATGGATTTTGATATTTTTAATTGTCTCATTTATAATGACTTTTCAACTATTTCTACCGGGCTCTTCCCCGAACAGGGTCTGCTCATGGAATAACTTTTATGACTTTGGCAGTTTGCTATTAACTATTAACTATTAAACCATAAACAATAAACAAGCTTCAATAACCTATAACCTATAACCAATAACCATTTATTTTTCAACCTTTTCTGTTGTACCTTTACTATTCAATAAAGTTACATTTTTGGTCAAATTTTCTTTGTTTCTGACCAAAACGACCGTTACTTTATCGCCGGGAGACTTTGTCTTGAGGACTCCACGCACTTCGGCGAGGCTGTTGACAGGGGTGTCGTCAATGTGGGTGATGACATCGCCTTCTTGGAATCCATTCTGTGCAGCGGCGCCATTGTCGGAGACTTCCGCTACATAGATGCCGTTCACATCGCTGAGGTTCAGCTCTTTTGCATTAGTGGCATTCAACTCCATGATGGAAACGCCGAGGTAAGCCTGCTGGGTAGTGCCATAGTGTTTCAGGTCGTGACAGATTTTCTGTACGATGTTGGAGGGGATGGCGAAGGAGTAGCCAGTGTAGTAGCCATTGCCGGAGGCGATGGCCGTGTTGATGCCGACTAATTGACCGGAAGCGTTCACCAATGCGCCACCCGAGTTGCCGGAGTTGACAGCAGCGTCAGTTTGGAGATAGACCTCATCGGACATGGTGTTGCGACCAGTGTTGAGCTGGCGGGCCTTGGCGCTGATGATACCGGCTGTAACCGTGGAGTTCAGCCCCATGGGGTTGCCGATGGCCAGCACCCATTCGCCGATGCGCACAGAGTCTGAGTTGGCGAATTTGAGATAGGGCAGGCGGCTTTCGTTGATTTTGATGAGTGCCAGATCGGAGGCGGGGTCAGTGCCAATGATTTCGCCCTCGTACTCGCGCTTGTCGTTTAGCGTGATGGTCACTTTTTCAGCATCTTCCACAACATGGTTGTTGGTTACGATGTAGCCGTCGGAGGAGATGATCACGCCCGAGCCGGCAGCTTGCACGGGATACGTGCTCGGGGCGGAACCGAAAAAATGTTCCCATATCGTGCCGCCGAAAAAGTCGTCCCACATGGAGTTTTTTTGCGTAAATTCGGTCTTGATATAGACCACGGCATTAACGGAGGATTCGGCAGCCTCTGTCAAATCGACATATTTTGCAACACGCTTTTCAGGTTGCGAACATCCGCTGTTTATGCAGACGAAAATGGATAAAATGGCGATTAACAGCATTTTAGAATTGTTCATTGCTTTCATATTTAATGTATTTTTCATTGATGTTAGTTTATAAAACCGTTTCATAACGGAAAAGTTGAAAAAAAATTGCATTTAAAAATTGTGGTGTCAAAAAAAATTATATTTTTGCCGCCCAAAAATTTACAAACAAAAATTATACCAAAATGTACGCAATTGTAGAAATAGCCGGGCAACAATTCAAGGTTGAAAAAGACCACAGAGTCTATGTTCAGCGCCTCAAGGCTGAAGAAGGTGCGCAAGTCACATTTGACCGCGTAATGTTAGTGGATAATGACGGTGATGTCAAAGTGGGTACACCGACCGTTTCCGGTGCAAACGTAACCGCTACCGTTCTCCAACACCTGAAAGGTGACAAAGTGCTTGTTTTCAAAAAGAAAAG
>JAEEKL010000210.1 GCA_016282395.1 Bacteroidales bacterium | reverse complement strand
TGGCTACCCTCGACTGCGGTACCTGCAATTTCGGCGACGAGATTTTCGATAACACGATGCCGACCATGCGTGCGTTCGGAAAACGTAGGATCGAGCGCGTCATCAAACCCGAATACGAGTGCTTCGAGATGGGTCACCTCGACACCATCCTCACCATGGCTCGCAAGGGCGAGGTTCCTGGCGCTCCGATGCAGTTCAACTTTGTGCTCGGCGTTCCCGGCTGCACCCCCGCCACGGTTGACAACCTCTGCTGGCTCGTGAAGAACATCCCCGCTGGCAGCACTTGGACGAGCACCGGTATCGGCCGCCACGCCTTCACCCTCGCCGCGCCAACTATCGTCATGGGCGGTAACGTGCGCGTCGGCTTCGAAGACAACCTCTACCTCGAAAGAGGCGTGCTTGCCAAGAGCAACGGTGAACTCGTCGATAAGGTCGTCCGCATGGCCAAACTTCTTGGTCGTCCCATCGCCACTTCCGATGAGGCTCGCGAGATTCTCGGCCTGAAGAAGAGATAAGATGTAGGTCATTAGACGTATGACGTAAGAGCACCTCGGGAGAAATTCCGAGGTGTTTTTTATGATAAAAATGTACTTTCGCACTTTCAAAAATAAAAGTACTAATGAAACGATTAATCTTACTACTCATTATAGCTCTGTCGCTGTCAGCCTTGGCGCAACAGGGTGATGTGCAACCCACCTGGGAATCCATCAACCAGCGCGGCTATCCACAGTGGTTCCGCGACGCGAAACTCGGCATCTTCATCCACTGGGGACTCTATTCTGTGCCTGCGTATGCCTCGATGGAGGGCTACGGCGAATGGTTCTACCGTGGATTGATGCAGAAAGAACCCGAACGGACACGCATCATGGGCTACTATGCCGACACCAACAAACCCGTTTTCGACCAGTACAAGGAACTGACAAAACACTGGCACGCAGAGCTTTGGAACCCCGACGACTGGGCGCAGATGTTCAAGTACGCCGGTGCGCAGTACGTCGTCCTCGTCACCAAGCACCACGATGGCTACTGTCTGTGGGACAGCAAGTTCCAGCCGCAATGGAACAGCGTGGCGAGCGGTCCGCGGCGCAACATTGTGGAGGAACTGACGAACTCGGTGCGTGCGAAGGGGCTGCGCATGGGTTTCTACTACTCGCTGCCCGAATGGACTAACCCGCTCCACATCTGGATGGTGGACCCTGACAACGAAATCAGCGAATACGTGGACAACTACATGGTGCCGCAGTTCAAGGAGTTAGTAAACCGCTACAAACCCGACCTCATCTTCTCCGACGGTGACTGGAACAATACAGCGGAACAGCTTCGTTCTCAAGAACTTATCAGCTGGTACTACAACACCGTGGGCAAGGATGCCATCGTGAACAACCGATGGGGCAATGGCACGAAGCACGGTTTCCTCACGCCAGAATACAGCGCGGGCATTGCGAACACGGAAGTTCCGTGGGCGGAGTGTCGTGGACTTGGGCGCAGTTTCGGCCTCAACCGCAACGAGAGTTTGGACAACTATATGACCGACAAGGAGTTGATCCAGCATTTTGTGGAATTGGTGGCTCATGGCGGCGGTTTGACCCTCAACGTGGGACCCTATGCCGACGGCACCATCCCGCTCATCCAGCAGGAACGACTTCGAAACCTTGGCAAATGGTTGGAAATCAACGGAGAAGCTATCTACGGTTCGCGTCCGTGTGAGATTCCCTGCCAACAGGATAAGGTGTCCTATTCATATTGTTCTTTTATGATAGACCACGATTGGGTTCGCAATTCTCCGATACCTGAAGCCACCCCAGACCATTTTGACCTCCATTTGGAGGGGGAAGTGACCGTTCCTGCCGATGGAAATTACACGCTGACATTGAATGCAGACGACAAAGCCACTGTTTACAGAGAAACAGCCTCGAATATATGGGACACCTTACTCCATTATGATAAAAATGCCATTTCCAACCCTAAAGCGCAAACCGTATTAAAATTATATAAGAATGAAGAGTTGTCACTTAGGGTTGATTACCATGAAGAGGATTTAGAGGCGACAGTCTCCTTGAAATGGAGCAAAGACGGTGAGGAAAGTGTTCCCATTCCCACATTGTGGCTGGGCGACATCAGTTGGAAGAAGCCCATCCGCTGCTTCACCACCAAGGACGACAACCTTTACATTATCGAGTTTGAACGTCCAGACCCGCGCAATCCGTTGGTCATCAAGAATATGCCAAAACTGAACCCGAAAGCGGAAATGATTCTTTTAGGCACAGATGAACAGGTGGACTTTCAGGGTCAAAAAGGGGTAAAATACAATATGTTGAAATGGAAGCAAGACAAGAAGGGGACGCTCACCATTGACTTCTCCTGCATTGATACGAAAAAGTTGAACGTGTTGGAGAACGCATGGGTGATCAAGGTGTTTGGAATGGTGGATTGAGTTTTATATTGATCTTCTCATCTCGTCTTTCATTGCATTATCGTCTCAGGTATCCGTACTTGCCTCCGTTCCGCACCAGCATCGTTGCGGCGAGTACAAGGGCGGCGACCTCGGCGAATACGATGGCGTACCAAATGCCGCTGACGCCGAAGAAAGTGGGCAGCAACAGTACTGCCAACGTCTCGCAGACCAACGTGCGGTTCGTGGAGATGAGTGCGGACACCAGCCCGTTGTTCAGTGCGGTGAAGAAGGCCGACGCATAGCCGTTGAAACCCATCAGTAGGAAGGATACACTGTAGATTCGCAGGGCTCGGGTCGTGAGTGCTAATAGATCGGGGTCGTAGCTGACAAAAATGTGTGCCAACGGACGGGCCAGAAACTGTGCGAGGAAGAATTCTGTCAGCCCCATAATACCAATCAGCATCATACTTTTGGTGAATACATTCCTTAATTCATCCCGGTTCCCGGCTCCATAGTGAAAGCTGACAATCGGTCCTGAACCCATGCCATAGCCAATCATAACTGCCGCGAAAATAAACGCCACATACATGATTACCCCGTATGCCGCCACGCCATCCTCTCCTATATGCTTCATCAACTGAAGGTTGTATAGCATTGAAACCACAGTCGCCGACACATTGGAGAAAAACTCGCTAATACCGTTGAAGCAGGTCTGTCGCAACGCCGTACTATCGAAAACGGGACGGCAAAGCTGCAGGCGGGAACTATTCGGGACAATGAAATAAATCAGCGGAATGACTCCTCCAACCATCTGTGACAATGCCGTGGCCCACGCAGCACCCTTCAGCCCCCAACCGAAACCTGCGATGAACAAGGCATCCAGCAGCATGTTAAGTCCTCCGGAAATAAGTGTGACCACCAGACCGAGATTCGGTTTCTCCGCCGCGACGAATAGTGAATGAAACATGATTTGGAGAATGAAAAACGGCATTGCCAGAAGCATGATTCGGCCGTATATCACGCACTCATCCACCATGGCTTCGTCTGCGCCTAGCATGACAGAAACATTGTCGAGCAATGGCCACCCCACAGCGGCGAAAAACACACCGACAAGCGCTCCAGTATAAATCAAAAGGGAAAAGATCCGGTTGGCCTCGGCGGGCTTTTCTTCTCCCAAGGTTTTGGCTATCAGCGCGGTACCACCCGCACCGAAGACAAAACCGATCACGCTCAAGAACATCAGGAAGGGATAGATTAGGTTAAGGGCGGCGAAAGAGGTCGTACCTGCGAAATTGGAGACGAAAAAGCCGTCGATTACGCTGTAAATCGAAATGAACACCATCATCATCATGGCGGGCACCGTAAAACGGAACAGTTTCCTTATAGTGAAATGGTCAGAAAGGAGTATCGTTTTTTTCATATAGGGCGCAAAAATACGATTTTTTCAGTTTTCGGTTTGTGATGTATGGCTGTCGGCGTGTTTATTTTTTCATAATTCATCATTCTATATAGAAAAGAAAATTGTATCTTTGCCTTTTCAAACAAAAACAGGTAAAATGAAAAAGATTATCACCTTCTTTCTGCTCATTGGTCTGATACTGACGCTGTTTTCCTGCCATCAGAAGCAGACCGTCAAAGAGAACCCTGATATGGCCTATCGTGCATTGGGCAGCACTGGCATCCGCGTGGGCGAAATCGGCATCGGCTGTGGCATCTTCGGCAAAATCGACACCGCCGAGGCACGTGAATACATGGTCTATGCCCTTGACCACGGTGTGAACTACATAGACATTTATGATGCCGATCCTAAGGTGCGCAGTAACATTGGCTACGCGCTCAAAGGTCGTCGCGACGAGATGGTCATCCAAGGCCATGTGGGCTGCTGGTGGAACGGCTCAAGTTACGAGCGTACCCGCGATTTGGAAAAATGTAAGAAAGGCTTCAACGACCTGCTCGAGCGTCTCGGCACCGACCATATCGAAGTGGGCATGATTCACATCGTCGATAACCTCGCGGAATGGGACTCCTTGCAAGGCACCCCATACCTCGAATATGTGAAACAACTCAAGAAAGAGGGCAAAATCCAACATATCGGCTTAAGCAGTCATAATGCGGAAGTTGCGCTGAAAGCCGCCAAGAGCGGTCTGGTGGAGGTCATCATGTTCAGCCTCAACCCCGCCTTCGACCGTGTGTTGTCGGGCAACAACCCGTGGGACCCGAAAAGCTATGAGAACATGCTGCCTGGCATCGACCCCGTGCGTGTGGAACTTTACGACTACTGCGCCCAACACAACATCGCCATCACGGTGATGAAGGTGTTCGGCGGCGGTGGCAAACTTCTCGAAGCAGAGAAATCGCCCCTGAAAGTCGCCCTCACGCCCGTGCAATGCATCGCCTATGCGATGGCGAAACCGTGTGTGTCCGTGGCCATCTGTGGCGCCGACAACATCGAGGAACTCGAATCCGACTTGCACTATCTCAAGGCCACTGATGAGGAGAAAGACTATAACGCTGTGCTCAACAAGCTGACTGCTCAGAATGAAGGCGGGAGCACTGGCTGCACTTACTGCAAACATTGCGCCCCCTGTCCCGTAGGCATTGACATTGCGGCAGTGAACGAACTACTCGACGAAGTACAGCAGAACGGCGGTGTTGTGAACGAGGAATTAGCCGCAAAATACAAAAAGCTGGAACATCACGCAAGCGATTGCGTGGGTTGCGGACAATGCGAATCTCGCTGTCCTTTCAACGTTCCCGTGATAAAGAAAATGGACGAGGCACAGACGGTGTTCGGATATTAAGCCTACTGAATGATAAATAACAGCTTGTTTTTCAGTCTGTTCCAAAGAAAAAAGGAAAAGTTTAGAAAATGTTTGGCGGAATCCAAAAAAAGTGTATCTTTGCCGCCGATTTCAGACAGATGATCTGTTAGCTCAGTTGGTTTAGAGCGCTTGCTTGACAGGCAAGAGGTCACTGGTTCAAATCCAGTACAGATCACTTACTTACAGAAAAAGGTCGTACCGAAAGTGCGACCTTTTTTTGTGACGATTCGATGATACGTTTATTCTGCAAAGAGAAGAGGAACGAAAAAAGCAAAGCCCAATACAAAAGGAATATTGTCGTCCAAAGCATTTATACCATCAAAAAAATGACAATAAGAGCCGCTAGCACCATGAACCCTGCGAAATAGAGTCCTTGAGCTATATAAAAACGACCCAGCACCGAAATTTCTTGTTTGCTCCGAGAGATGGTTCTGACATATCTCGGATATTGTTTAGGTGGAGCATCCTCCATAGTAAAAAACTATTTCTTGATGTTCCGGGCGTTCAGCGCGGCACGATAACGAGCAGCATTGCGGGCGTGCTCGGCAGCGCTTGCGGTAAAGTTGTGGTAGCCTGAGAAATCCTCCTTGGCGCACATGTAGAGGTAGTTGTGATGACGGTAATGCAACACGGAGTCCATCGTGGAGGCCTCCGGAATGCGGATCGGGCCGGGAGGAAGCCCTTTGTACTTGTACGTATTGTACGGGGAATCCACCTGCAGGTCGGCGTTCAGGATGCGCTTGCGGGCGAAATCCCCGATGGCGAACTTAACAGTCGGGTCCGACTGCAACAACATCCCTTTGTTCAGCCTGTTGATGTATAGCCCGGCAATAATCGCTTTCTCCGACGGGCGCATGTTCTCCTCCTCCACAATCGAGGCGAGCGTGGCCACCTGCACCGGCGTCAAACCTATTTCAGAGGCCGTTGTCTTTCTCTTCTCATTCCAAAACTCCTGGTAATAACTATTCATGCGGTCGAGGAACTCCTCCGCCGTGATGTCGTAGTAAATCTCGTATGTGTTTGGAATAAAAAGGCATACTGCGGTCGTGTCCGACAAGCCGAACTTCGACATATAATCCTTATCGTGGAGTAATGCACTAAGTTCTTGCGGTTCAAAGAAGAAACGATCACCGACCTTTTCCACAAACTGATTTACCGTGCGAGTATTGTTAAACGTGAACTTCACGGGATAATGCTGTCCTCGGCGCAACAATCGCACCAAATCCAAATTCGTGCGACAGTTAGAAATGTCGTATTTACCAATCCTTATCGTTTTGTATTTCAGAACATTTGATGTTTTTTGAAAGGTGTTTTCCGATTTCAGCACCTCATATTTGCGCAACGTGTCCATCACTTGCTCAAATGTAGCACCAGGAGGCACAACTACGGTCACATCTCGGTTCCGCACATTCTCTGAAAAAAACGTTCTGAAAAAAACGCCCCCCGCGATTCCCGCCAACAAAATGGCGCACAATATAATGATTATGATAATCTTTTTCTTTTTCATGAAAATATTCATTGAATAACGGGTGTGTGCGATACGGATTAACGGGCGTATGCGGGGCGTATGCGATACGCCCCAATCATTCATTCATCATTTATTCATCACCCATTCATCGTATCATCGTATCATCGCGTCATTGTCTCACACCCGCACGATCACCCGCAACTGGTGCGTATATCGCTGCACTTCCTCGTTAAAGATACCTGTTTCGTCAATACGGTCAATACGGACGCTGCCGCTGGAATGGATAATGGTGCCATCACCGAGCATCATGCCCACATGAACAATGTTCCCTTCCTCGTTGTGAAAAAAGGCAAGGTCGCCGAGACGGGCCTCATGGACGAAGTCGAGAGGCTCGCCACATAGAACTTGCTGCGAGGCATCGCGAGGCAGCTGCACGCCGACCAAGGAGTACAACAGCTGAACAAATCCGGAGCAGTCGATACCGAGCGGAGTGCGACCTCCCCAAAGATATGGGGTTCCGAGCAGCGAAAAAGCAGTCTTTCGAAGCAAATCCATACGTTGGATACGGGAGATGTCCGGCACACCGTCTGCAGGCCACCAGTTTTCAGCCTTCGGAATCGGGAATCGCTCACGGAACGGACAGAATTCAGGATTCGTCACGGTCAGCGCACCCATCGACAGTACATTCGGGATTTGCACACCAGTCATGACGAACGGGGCACTCAATCGCAACTTGTCCGCTTTCAGGTAGTTGTCGAACGTGTCATCAGAAACCTCGAAATATTGTTTCCGTTGAATCCAGCCCGCATAGCCGTCATGGTGAGTCTCAATCCGAACCCATTCATCGGAAATTTCCAACACCCGGTATGTCTCGCCGAACAGAAGCTGGCTCACCATCTCCGAAACATGCGACGGCTCACCACGCATCGGTATAACAGTCAAATGACAAATACCAGCATTCATCGCTTCATCTCTTCATTGTGTCATCGTCAGAACGGCAGGTCATCCGCGCCGCCCTCGTCGGTGAACGTCTCCTGAGGGATATTGGGCAATGTGTTCATGTCGGGCTGCGGTTGGGCGAAAGAAGAAGGTTGCTGAGGTGCCTGATAACCCTGTTGGGGAGCCGGTGCATACCCTTGGGGTTGAGGCGGATAGGCGGTCTGTTGAGGTTGCACATAGCCCTGGGGTTGTTGAGGATAACCTTGAGGCGGATACATCTGCTGCTGCGGTTGGGCATACCCTTGTGACTGATAGACGGGTTGTTGAGGAGCATATCCTTGCGGCTGTCCGTATGCGGGAGCTCCAGTTGCAGCAGCAGGTGTGGCAGCTTCCACTTTCCAAGCTTTCACGTCCGTGTACCAACGGCCGTTAAATTCACGAGACTCCAAATCGAAAGAAACAGTGATAAGATTGCCCTCTTGGAACTGATCCAATGCGCGGGCGCGGTCACCCCATAAATTGGCACACACTTTTTTCGGATATTGCTCTATGGTCTCAATGACAAATTCTGCCTTCGACCAATTGTTCCCTGCACTGCTGACACCCGACTGAACGGGCAATTTCTGAATTAATTTTCCTGTAATTTCCATAATTATTCCTTGTTTTTCTTTTCTTTCTTGCCAAAAACGGTTACGTTAATGTATTTTGATGGATTTGCCTTAAGGTCTTTGATGAGCAAATCCAGACTTTCCAATGTCTTGTTAATATTAATGTATAGCGAATCATTCTGCACAAGTTGTCCGACGGTGCCGTGGCCGTTTTTCACATCGGCGAGAATATGGTTGGCATTGTCGAGGGTGCTTTGAGCATTGCCTACAAGGGTGCGGATGTTGGACTGCGCCAGTGAGTCGGAGATATTATCCACATTAGCGACTATTGCATCGATTTTGGGGCTGGCTTCACTGAGCGTTTTCGTGAGGGTTTCGAGTTGTGCCACCACATTGGTCACTTTTCCGCCGTTGTTTGCCAAAAGCTTGGAGAGGTCGGCAGTGGTATGTTCGAGGTTCTCCAAGGTGTTCTTGATCATGGTTCCGCCGTTGAGGGTGTCTTCGGAACGGAAGGCCAGTTTCAAGTTCTGTCCGATGGTATCGACCGAGGCGACCACACTTTGCAGCTGCGCCACCAAGTCGCCCACACCGTCCAACATGCCGCCGGCGAGGTAGCAGCCAAGCGTGTCGCCGCGATGAGCCATCTTGGAGGATTGTCCCAGATGCAGGTTCACAATCATTCCGCCTAAAACATCCTTCTGTGCCACTTCCAACTTCGAGTCTTCGGGAATGTCCAAATCCTCGGTGACCAGAATTTCAGCACAGATGCGCACCGGATTGGAACTCAACAGCTTGATGCTTGTGACTTTTCCAATTTCGTATCCGTTTAATGCCACATTGGTGCTTTCATGTAATGCACCCACATCCTCAAACACGGCATAATAGTAGTTTTTCTTGCCGAAAACATTAATTCCTTTCAGGAAAATGGACCCGATATAGAAAATCAGCACCGCCGCAATGAAAAAAAGCGCTACTTTGATGCTCTTAATCTCTTTGTCAGAATAGGATTTCTGTTTGTTTTTGTCCATCGGATTTAATTCTCTACAAACGGCAAAAATACCATTTTTTTTCTCCGATGGAAATATAATTTATTCACATTCCATCAACATTACGGTTTAACGAGTTTCACGGCTTCGGAAACGGGAATTTTGGTCTCTCCTTGGAAAGCAATGATAAAAGCGTCCGGGTATTTCTTTTTCACCTCTGCGAGGATTTTCTTCGCCGACTGCAGGTCGATCTCGCTTCCAGAAGTATATTTCCACAAACCACCCTCATGGTAGCGGTTCACCTTTGAAAGACCGTTGAAACGCCTGTCGTTCAAGGAGATTTTTTCCGGAAGGGCCATGAATTGGACCATGAAACGGATTTCATCGGGGTTTGCCGTCGAATTATCTACTGTGACTTTTTGGTCATCCACTTTCTTATCCGACTGATTATCAGAAGAATTATTATTGTTGTGATCATTTGTTTCAGCTTTATTGGATGATTCTGGATGGCTATTATCAGAAACTATAACGTCAGAAGTGGCGATTTTATTGCCTGTCACTTGGGAATAATAAGAAACGAAAGCGCGATAGATGGCATTGGCGATGTCAGCCTTGTTTTTCTCTTCGGAGAGGAATTTTTCCTCAGTGGGGTTGGTTAGGAAGCCCATCTCAATGAGGATGCTGGGCATGGAAACGGCCCAAAGCACCCAGTAGCCTGCCTGGTTGACCCCGCGATCACGGAGATGTGTGGTGTTGATCAGGTTTTTCTGGACTTTGTCGGCCAAAAGGATGGAGTTGTTGAGATAAGCGGTGGAATACAGCGAGAACATGACGGCAGATTCCGGAGAGTTGGGGTTGAAACCGCCGTAATTCTGTTCGTAATCCTTCTCCTTCAGCATCGCGGAGTTTTCGGCGCGTGCCACAGCAAGGTTCGCCTCGCTCTTGTGAAGCCCCATCACCCAGGTGTCGATGCCATGGGCTGTCTTGTTCTCGCTGGCGTTGCAATGGAAGGAGATGAACAAATCAGCATGGTTGTCGTTAGCGATTTTTGCGCGACGGTAAAGTTCCACAAACACATCCGTGCTACGCGTATATATCACCTTGACGTTAGGGCAGTTCTCGCTGATGAGCTTGCCTGTCTTGAGGGCGATGTTCAAAGCAACGTCTTTCTCTTTTGTATAAGCTCCCAAACACCCTGGGTCTTTTCCACCGTGTCCCGCGTCAATTACCACCTTGAAGGTTTTACCGTCTTTTTGGGCGACCACAGGGAATGCCAGAAAAGTTATCAACAGGAATAATAAGAAAAAAAATTTCGAGTTCATCAGATTGCCATTTTTTTGATTATTTTTGCTGTTTTTTTTGTGCAAAAATATAATTATTGACTTAAGGATTTTCCCTTTGATTAAAAAAATATACACACTGGATTTTTCATATTTCCATAAGATTCTTATGGTGCTAATATTCAGTATGTTATGCTTTCATGCCAATTCGCAGGAGGTGAATTCAAAGAAACGCAACAGGGTCAGAGCGGACACCGCCGTTGTTGGTATCCCCAATCCCGAATATGCGGATTCAGCTGCCGTTTCCCCCCAATCTTCCAAAATCATCTCCTCGAATGCGATCACCTCGGTGGTGAAATACAGTGCTCGAGATTCGGTAGTACACGACCTGCAAAATCGCTATACCTACCTGTTCGGTGATGCAATGGTGCAATATGAGGACATGGATCTTCGTGCCGACTATATTGAAATAGATTTTGAGCATAACGAACTGCATGCCTGTGGAGTGGCGGACTCCAACGGCGCCATGCACGGTTACCCAGTGTTTTCCCAAGGGGACGCTCACTATAACGCACACGAAATCATGTACAATTTTAACACCCAAAAGGGAAAAATCTCTCATGTGATCACCACACAGGACGACGGTTTTATCCATGGAGAGCAGGTCAAGAAAATCGGGGACAACATCGCATTCATCAAGCGGGGAAAATACACGACATGTGAGCTGGAAGACCCGCATTACGAACTCACATTCTCCAAGGCAAAGGTCATTCAGAACGACAAGATCGTGATAGGGCCCGCCTACTTGAGTTTCACGAAAGTGCCTACGCCGCTTGCGTTGCCGTTTGCCTTTTTCCCGATAGACTCCCGCCACAAGTCCGGACTGGTGATGCCCTCTTTCGGGGAATCCGGATCCATGGGCTTCTACTTGAAAGACCTCGGTTTCTATTTCGCCATCAACGACAACATAGACCTGCTTTTGTCCGCGGACCTATACACTCGCGGCAGCTGGGCCATCAAGGCCAAGTCGAACTATGTGTTCCGTTACATGTGCAGCGGTGTCCTTGAATTGGCTTATGCCAGATCCCTCACGGGGGTTCGCATCGACACGGCCAATTTCAAGAAAACCAACAACTACAAGATTTATTGGGATCACAAACAGGATGTCAAATCGCACCCGAGAACCCGTTTCAACGCGCACATTGATATCCAGAGCGCCAACTACGCCCGTTACAACATGACTTCCGCAAACGACTACCTCTCAAACCAGTTCACCTCCACCGTCAACTTCTCCACCTCGGCCGCCGACTTCTTTTTCTTCGATGCCACCATCTCATACTCGCAAAACACCGGCAACCACACCATCAACATGAAACTGCCCAACCTCAACATGTCTGTGGCCCAATTCTACCCCTTCCGCAAGAAAAACAAAGCGGGAAAGCTGAAATGGTATGACAACATCTCCATGAAATGGTCATCGCAACTTATCGGGCAGGTCAACACCCTCGACTCCCTTTTCCTCAAGCCCGTCACTTGGGAGCATTTCGAGACCGGCATCATGCACACAGTGCCCATCACCATTCCCATCAAGATTGCCAAAACCATCAACTGGAACACATCTATCACGCTGACGGAAAAGTGGTACCTACAGCACTACACCCGCCACATGACGTGGGACAGCACAACGGAGGCCCAGCCGACGCTGCAGACGGACTTCAACCGCAAGTTCGGTGCCGTACACGACATTCTGCTCTCCTCGAACCTAACCACGAAAATCTATGTGATGTACCTTTTCAAGAAAGGAGGACTGAATGCCATCCGCCACATTATCACCCCGACATTGAGTTTCAATTTCCAGCCGATGCTGAACGGGCGCAACACCGCCACCTACGTCAACCCCATGACCGGCGATCTGGTCGAGTACAATTACTATGACAACTCCATCTTCGGTCCCGGGAGTAACCGCATGCAGGCACGTGCGCAAGTGTCATTTGGTAACAATCTGGAAATCAAGGTTCGTTCCCGAAAAGACACTATCACGGGATTGAAAAAGGTACCGCTCATTGACAACTTCAACATCTCCATGTACTACGATTTTGCCGCCGATTCCATGAAATGGTCATTGTTCACCATGTCAGGCCGCAGCACTCTTTTCAAGCAACTGTATCTGACATACAGTTTCATTTTTGACCCTTACAGCGTCAATGAGCAGGGCCGGCGCGTGAATGTCACCGAGTGGAAAGCAAACCACCGTCTCCTGCGTTTCTCCTCCGGCACTTACAGCGTCTCCCTCAACTACCGCATTGACCAAAACACATTCAAGTCCAAGGACGAGGAGCGCCAGCGCAACCGGTTGCCTTGGTCGCTGACCTTCAACTACTCGTTCACCTACGGCATCAACGACAACCTCGACTATTATCGCCCTCTCTTCACGGGCGAGGAGCTGAAACCATACAAGTTCAACATGGTGCATACATTAGGTGTCACCGGCGACGTACAAGTCACCAAGAAGTGGAGAATCGGATTCACCACCGGCTACGATTTCGTCCAGAAGTCACTATCATACACATCGTTGGACTTCTATCGCGATATGCACTGCTGGGAAATGAGCTTCAACTGGATCCCGTTTGGCTACCGCAAGGGCTGGCAGTTCACCATCAACGTGAAATCCTCCACGCTGAAAGATGTGCTGAAGCTGAACCTGCACCAAGACTTCACGAATAATCTGTAGTGGGATGTCCTGAATTAAACCCAAAAATATAATCATACACATATATCCATAAATTGTGTATCTTTGCCGAAAAATTAAGGAATTTATAACTATCAATATATCAGTATGAAAAATACACCGATTCCCGCAGAAATTGTGGACAAGAAAGTCGCAGAAAGCGGCATAAGCAGCGTTGGCAAGGCCTCCATCCGTGAGGTGAAACGTCTGATCAACGAAATCGAGCAGGCTTCCGGCAAGGAATTTGTGCGCATGGAGATGGGCATTCCCGGTCTTCCGCCGTGCTCCGTGGGCGTGGAGGCGCAGATCGAGGCACTGAAGAAGGGTGTCGCCGCCATCTACCCTGACATTGAGGGCATTCCAGCTCTAAAACAGGAAGCCGCGCGCTTTGTCAAGAACTTCATCGACCTTGAAGTCGATCCCGAAAACTGCATCCCGACCGTCGGTTCCATGATGGGCGGCATGGCCGGTTTCATGACCTTCGTGCGCTGCCGCAAGGAACGCGACACCACCCTGTTCATCGACCCCGGTTTCCCCGTGCAGAAACAACAGCACCGTGTCATGGGCCTCAAATACGAGACCTTCGACGTGTACGAGCACCGCGGTGCCAAGCTGAGAGCCAAGCTGGAGAGCTACCTCGAAAAGGGTAACATCCACACTATCATGTACTCCAACCCCAACAATCCGTCGTGGATCTGCTTCACCGAGGAAGAGCTGCAAATCATCGGCGACATGGCCAACAAGTACGACGTGTTCGTGTTCGAAGACCTCGCCTATTTCGGCATGGACTTCCGCCAGAACATCTCAGCGCCAGGCATCCCGCCTTACCAGCCGAGCGTTGGCAAATACACCGACAACTACGCATTGCTGATCTCCGGCTCCAAGGCCTTCAGCTACGCCGGTGAGCGTATCGCCCTGATGATCATGTCCAAGAAGCTCTACAACAGAGAGTTCGATGATCTGGAACCCTATTTCCGAATGAAGAAATTAGGCCGCGCCATCATCTACGGCACCGTCTATGCCATCAGCTCCGGTGTTTCCCACTCGGCACAATACGCCATGGCAGCCATCCTCAAGGGTTGCAACGACGGCACCTACAACTACATCGAAGACGTGAAGGAATACGGCGAAAAGGCCTCCATCATGAAGAAGATGTTCCTGGACAACGGCTTCGAAATCGTCTATGACAAGGACGGCGACAAACCGCTGGCCGACGGTTTCTACTTCACCGTGGCTTATCCCGGCATGAGCAGCGAAGAGCTCCTGCACGAGTTCCTGTACTACGGTGTAAGTGCCATCTCGCTGAGCACCTGCGGCAGCGATCGCAGCGAGGGCTTGCGCGCCTGCGTCTCCCTGACACCGCGCCGACAGTTCCCGATTTTGGAAGAAAGACTGAAGCTGTTCAAGGAGAACCACTGATTCAATTAGTAATTAGTAATGAGAAATTAGTAATTTGGGGGACTCGGAAGGGTTCCCCTTTTTAATGCTGAATGCTGAATGTAGAATATATACGTGCAGATACGCGAGATACGCGGAGATAAACTACGCGGAGATATACCACATTTTTTGTAATTTTGCGTTTTCAAAAACATCATTATGGCCAGTATTAAAGATTTGATCCATTCCGCCGCGTATAAGGCGTTTATGAAAAAGTTGCTGATTTATGCATTAATTGTCTTCGGGTTAGGCATAGTATTTATGTTATGCAAATGGCCCGGAGGCAACGTCATGACCATAACAGGCGGAAGTGTCCTCATCTTCTGGATGGTGTTCTTCATCATCGGAAAACTTGTGGAAAACAATTCATAATCAATTCAGCATTTTACCCAAACCTGAAACTTGAATCTTGAAACTTGAATCTTGAAACTATGAACCAATACGACTCCCTCCCCTCCCCCTGCTACATCCTCTCCGAGGAGGCTTTGTTAGCAAACCTGCAACTGCTGGATCTTGTGCAGAAAGAAGCCGGCGTGAAGATTATATGCGCCTTGAAAGGCTACGCTTTCTGGCCGTCGTTCCCGCTCATCAACGAGTGGTTGAGCGGCGCCACCGCCAGCTCCGTGAACGAGGCGCGGCTCATCGCCGAGGAGATGGGCTGCGAGGCGCACACCTACGCGCCCGTCTATACCGACAACGACTTCGAGCAGCTGCTCATGTACAGCAGTCACCTGACGTTCAATTCGTTGGGACAGTATGAGCGGTTCCGCGGGCAGGCCGCCGCCTTTCCAAAAAAGGTCTCGCTCGGACTGCGCATCAACCCCGAATATTCGGAAATCGAGACTGTCCTTTACAACCCCGCTGTGCCGGGCTCGCGTTTGGGCATCCTGCGCGACGACATGCCCGACACCCTGCCCGAAGGCATCGAGGGCCTGCACTTCCACGTGCTCTGCGAGAACGACAGCTACGCCCTCGAACGCTGTCTGAAGGCCACGGAGGAGAAGTTCTCCGACCTCATCAAACAGTGTAAATGGTTCAATATGGGCGGCGGGCATCACATCACCCGCGCCGACTACGACATCCCACACCTCATTAGGTTGCTGCAAGACTTCCGCAGCCGTTACCCGAACTTAGAGGAGGTGATTCTTGAGCCGGGCGAGGCCGTGGGCTGGCAGACCGGCGTGCTCACCTCCACCGTGGAGGACATCGTGGAGAACAAAGGCATCAAAATCGCGATGCTCAACGTCTCCTTCGCCTGCCACATGCCCGACTGCTTGGAGATGCCCTACAAACCGACGGTGCTCGGCGCCACCGAACCCGACGAAGACAGCAAGTACGTCTATCGCTTAGGCGGCTGTTCCTGCTTGGCCGGCGATTTCATCGGCATGGGCGACTTCGCCTTCCCCGAGCCGTTGGAGGTCGGCGACCGCATCGTCTTCGATGACATGATCCACTACACGATGGTGAAAACCACCTTCTTCAACGGGGTGGCGCATCCCGCCATCGGAGTCGTCCATCAGGACGGCCAGTTCGAGATGCTCGCGCAACCGGGAGATTATGCCTCGTACAAGGCGAAATTGGGATAGTTAGGCAACAGGCAATAGATAACAGGGAATGGTGAAAAGGTAACAGCGAACATGTCCCGACAGGGACAAAAGCTCGGTAGCAGGAAGCCGTTCCTTTTTCCCCAAAGCCCCGACAGGGGCGATACAATACATCAACGATCAACAAAAAAACATGGCAAATACCCTTAAAATACGGGAAAATGGCTCGCAGCAGGAGGTTTTCGATCCTGTGCGGCAGAAATGGGTGGTTATGACGCCCGAGGAGCACGTGCGACAGGTTTTCATCCTTTACCTGTTGAATGTCAAGGGGTTTCCGTTGTCGCACCTTTCGGTCGAACACGCGGTGACGGTCAACGGGATGACCCAGCGTTACGATTTGGTGGTCTTCGATGACGAGTTGCAGCCGTATATGGTGGTCGAGTGCAAGGCCCCGCACGTGAAGCTCACGCAGCAGGTGGTAGAGCAGGCCGGTCGTTACAACAGCATCCTGAAGGCACCTCTGCTGTGCGTAACGAACGGGGTGGAACAGAAGGTGTTTGAGATTGATTTCGGGAGCGGGGAGATTCACGGTGAGGCGAAGAATGGACAATGAAAGAGCGATGAATGGTCAATGAATGCCGATGAGGTGATGGATGGTTGAAAAAGGAGAAATTAAAGCTTTTTTCAAAAGTTTTGTGTCATTGTAATATTAATAATGGTTTATGCAAACAAACATTTATGATATTAACGATGGAGATTTCGCAAATTGGCTGGAGGCACATTCCGAACAGACTTTGTTTGGCGTGGCGATGCGTTATTGTCATCGGACTTGGGTACACTGGTATATTACAAACCAGTCAAAAAAATTGTCATCCATTCTACGGTCAAAATAATCGGGAATAGAGTTTTTGAAAGTTTTGAGAACTTATGGAAAATCACGCTTCCTGAGCATGTCAAGGTTATTGGCGATTAAGCATTCGCCCACTGCAATAACTTACACACAATTGTCTTCCCCAAAAACAGCAGGCAACCCTTATTTTTTCGATAAAGCAGGTACACTATTCAAGGTCGGAGAAACAGTTCCTTACTTAGGACGTGAATTTATACCAGAACAAGAGGAATCGTGGCTGATTCCAACATCGCAGTTTAGATATGAGCGAGAATACACTTTGGAGGAGTTGAAGAATATCTACTATATGGTAGATCCTATTAACAAAGAGCAGACCATGTTTCGTATATGGAACGGGAAAGAGGGATACTACAATGTCATCGACCGTTTCTGTAACGAGTATTTCAAGAGAAAACTCGTAGATAGCATTCTTTTTAGTTTTGATAATTTCATTCTCGTAAACAAAACAGCTGTTTACTCAGATAGGCGGCGACACAGGCTACGCGGGGATGGCCAACCGGGACTTCTGCGAGGAGAACGGCATCCAGACCTCCTTTGTCAAACGCGGCCGCCCATCGCAGACTGCAAAAGAGAAAAGCTTTGTGAGATAGGAACTTGCGAGGGTGAGAGCCATAACAATGGAAGGGTTTTTCGGAACGCAGAAGGAGCATTGCCTCAATGCGGAAGATCAAGGCGAGGAAGAAGGAGACGGAGATCCAGTACATCTTCTTCGGAATCCACACTGCCAACGCGGTGCGACTGGCGGAGCGGCTGCTGGAGGGACAGCAGGCAGAAGCGGCCTGACAGGGTGCCCCGAACAGTCAAAAAAAGGAGTCCTCTGGTGAGAACTCCCGATCAACTATGTGTAAAAGTACAGAAATCTGACGGTTGTCAACAAAAAACAGGCGGTTATTAACATTGTTGGCTTCCAGATAGATGATGTCAGTGGACAAATGTTACCACTGAGATCATAAGAAAAGAATTAGCCAACAATCCCTATATAATGCGACACACTTTCTCGATTAGTATTTGTAGAAGCCTTCGCCAGTCTTTCTGCCAAGCAGTCCGGCGCGGACCATCTTGCGCAACAGCGGGTGAGGACGATATTTAGGATCGCCGAACTCTTTGTAGAGCACTTCCATGATGGCTAAGTTCACATCGTTGCCGATGAGGTCGGCCAATGCGAGCGGACCCATGGGGTGGTTTGCACCGAGCATCATGCACTTGTCGATGTCTTCGGCGGAAGCGATGCCGTCAGCTAAAATGCCAACAGCTTCGTTGATCATCGGGATGAGGATGCGATTGACAACGAATCCGGGAGCTTCGTTCACTGGAACTGGGGTCTTGCCAATCTCCGTGGTCAAATCGACGATGCACTTAGCGGTTTCGTCGGAGGTGAGCTGACCCTTGATGACCTCTACCAACGCCATGCGGTCGGCGGGGTTGAAGAAGTGGCAGCCGATAAACTGTGCCGGACGGCTCGTGCAAGCGGCAATCTCCGTGATGGACAAAGAGGAGGAGTTGGTGGCGAAAATCGTCTCTGGTTTGCAGATTTTGTCCAATTCCATGAAGACGTCTTTCTTCAGTTGCATATCCTCCACGGCGGCCTCAATCACGAGGTCGGCATCAGCGAAGGTGGCATAGTCTGTGGTGGTTGTGATGTTGCCGAGGATGGCGTTCATAGCATCTTCGGTGATTTTGCCTTTTTCCACGAGTTTGGCGTAAGACTTTGAAATGGAACCCATGGCCTTGTCAAGGCTGGCTTGGGTTCTGCTCTTCATGACCACGGGCATCTTGGCGGCGAAAGCCTTGACAATACCTTTGGCCATAGTACCTGTTCCTATAACACAAATTTTCATAATAAAGTATTTAAGTTATTGAATGATAAATAATTATTCGTTATTGAAGTGGGCCTCCTGCTTGGTGAGGAAGGCGGTCATGCCGGCTTTCTGGTCCTTGGTGTCGAAACATTTTCCGAATATGCGGCTTTCGAAAGCGATAGCTTCGTCAGCGGGCAGGTCATACTCTTCATTGATGCATTCTTTGGCATAACGAACTGCAATGGGCGCGTTTTTGGCGATGCGTTTGGCGAGAGTCATAGCCTCCTCCAAAAGCTGTTCGGGTTCATAGACAGCGTTGACCAATCCGATGCGCAGCGCTTCGTCAGCCTTGATGGCGCGGCCGGAGAAAATCAGCTCCTTGGCAACTCCCATGCCGGCGATTTTGGCCAAGCGGTAAGTTCCGGAAAAACCGGGAATGATGCCTAAACCGACTTCGGGTTGACCGAATTTGGCACGGTTGGAGGCAAGCCGGATGTCACAGGCCAGCGCTAATTCGCAACCGCCGCCCAATGCAAACCCATTCACCGCTGCGATGACAGGGATTGGCAAGGTCTCAATTTTGCGAAACACCTTTGCGCCGGCAGCGCCGAAACGTTCGCCTTCCTCTGCGTTCAGCGGTTGCATCTCCGAAATGTCGGCGCCTGCAACAAAGGATTTCTCGCCGTCGCCGGTGATAATCAGCACACGGGTGTCTTTGTCAAGATTCGACAGGAAATCATCCATCTCTTTCAAGAGACTGGAGTTTAAGGCGTTAAGCGATTTTGGGGCGGAAATGGTAAGGATGCATATTGCATCTGACACGCTTATTTTCAGGAAATTGTAATTTGTCATTCTTTTGAATTTAAAAGTGGGGCAAAGATACAAAAAAAGTGCCTTTCGGCACTCTTTTTTTAGCGTTTTTTCTTCCCCGGATTCACAAATAGAGGTTCCTCTTTTTTAGCCTCTTTCTTCTTTTCGGCCATTGTTTTCTTGAATTTGTATTCCAAGTCGTACATCCTTTGGATAGTATGAGGCTTCAGGATGGCTTTGAATTTCTTGTAGTAGGTGGTCTCAAGATTCAGCATGTTCTTTCGCATCTCGAATTTTTGATCTTGGAGATAGGTGAGCTGCTTGTCCGTTAATTTCTCGATAATTTCCTTGTTTGTTCCTGGTGCTCCCAATTTGATTCCCTGTTTCTCAAGATTTTTGCGGTAGGTGTCCATCGTTTTCATCTCCGCATTCAGATATTCTTGGTAAACTTTCCAGAAATTCTGGTTTTCTTGTCCGCTCAATGTCAGGTTTTTCTGCATGTATTCAAGCCGTGCCTGTATCATTGCTTTGGGATTTTTCTCCTGCGCAAAGAGTACATTTGTCGCACATAATGCCGCGACAAGCAATAAAATCCATAGTCTCTTCATGATATTCACTTTTTATAGGTTAATATGCATATTGGTAATAATCCATCATGGCCAGTTCTTCACTGTAATAGTCGGCGGCAAAGGTCTCCAGTGCTTCCTCTTCGGAAACAGAAGTGGTAACCTGCTGTTCTGTTTGCGTGATGGCAGTCCCTTTTTCCGGAACATGCAATGTGAAGAAAACGCCAACGGCAACAGCAATACATGCTACAGCGGCAACAGCAGAGGTGATGACGGCTTTTCTGCGTTGCTGTTCATGTTTGATGTTTTGCATGACTCTTCCGGGAAGTTCCTCGAAATAGTTTTCCGGGATTTGATAATGCTCTGTTTTTTCTATATTGTCTAAATCGAACATGATGTTTAAAATTACAAGCTAATGACTATGGATTGCTTAAAAGGTTAAACGTTCGGAAATATTTTTTTTGATTTTTTCTGCGGCGAAATGATAGGATGCTTTCAGGGCACTTTCGGAGGTGTCGAAAATCTTCGACATTTCCGCGTAGGGGGTTTCATCGAAATAACGCATGGTGAACACTGCACGCTGCTTTGGCGGCAATTTAGCGATTTCCTCCTGCATGAACTGTTCGATTTGGTTAGGCGTGACTGTACTGAAATCGTCATGGGTCTTTAGCAGGAAGTCGGTGTAACTCTCGTCATCATCCAGATTCAGCATTTTTTTCTTTTTCTCAATATAGGTTAATGCCTCGTTGACGCAAATCCTTGAGATCCAGGTTTTAAGACTTGATTCACTTCGGAATCTGTCAAGGTTTCTCCAGATTTTGATGCACACGTTCTGCGTGACGTCATCCGCATCTTCGTGGATGGTCACGATACGGCGTGCGTTGTAATAGATATGCTTCTGGTATTTTTTCAGAAGCAGCTCGAAGGCCTTCTCTTTGGTCTTCTCATTGCTGAACAACGACAAGATGAACTCGTCTGTGATTTCAGGCATACGCTGTGTATAAGTTATTTACGACTAATAGCCTTTTTGCAGGCCTCTACGATGTGTTCTTTGTCCAGACCGAAATGCGCCATCAGCTCTTCGGGGGTTCCGCTTTCGCCGAAGTGGTCGTTTACGCCGATCATTTCAACGGGGGCGGGGAAATTGCGGCTGAGGCATTGGCATACGGAGTCGCCCATGCCGCCGTTGAGGAAATGTTCCTCGGCGGTGACAGCGCAACCTGTCTTGCGGATGCTGTTCAGGATGGCCTCTTCGTCTAACGGCTTGATAGTTGCGATGTTGATGACTTCAGCATTGATTCCCTGTTCGTGCAGCATGTCAGCAGCTTGCAGGGCAGGGAACACCAAATGCCCGGTGGCGAAAATGGTCACGTCTGTACCTTCCTGCATGACCTCAGCCTTCCCGATGACAAACGGCTTGTTCTCCTCTGTGAAGTTGGGGACAGCGGGTCTTCCGAAGCGGATATAAACCGGACCGAAATATTCAGCCGCCGCAATGGTCGCCATCTTGGTTTGGTTGTAGTCGCAGGGGTTGATGACCACCATGTTGGGCAGCATCTTCATCAGCCCGAGGTCTTCCATCATCTGATGCGTGGCGCCGTCTTCGCCTACGGTGATGCCTGCGTGCGAGGCTCCGATTTTGACATTCAGGTTCGAATAGGCTACTGTCATGCGGATTTGGTCATACACGCGACCGGAAATGAATCCGGCGAACGCGCTGGCGAACGGGACCTTGCCGCTCAACGCCAAACCTGCGGAAATGCCGATCATGTTGGCCTCCGCGATGCCGCATTGGATGAAACGCTCCGGGTGGGCTGCCTTGAAATCGCCCATCTTCACGCTCCCTGTGACATCTGCCGTGAGTGCGAATATGTTATCGTTTTTCTCTGCCGCTTCCACCAAGCCGGCTCCAAACCCTGAACGGGTGTCTTTCATTGCATATTTCTCAATATTCTCCATGCCAAAAAATTTGCTGCAAAAATACGAAATTTGAGAAAAGAGAGTTATCTTTGCCGCATTTATTTGTCAGATATTTTTGGTGATAAAAAAACTACTCGTCATACCGGCTCTTCTCGGTTTTCTTTGCTGCAATTATGTCAATGCGCAGGAGAATCCCACATTGCGGATCCGACATTTTTCAGCGGATTCGATGAGTTTGCGCATCGATACATGTTCCATTATCCCGAACACGTTCCAGATTCAGGAACTGCAACGTTCCCAATATCGTCTCGATCCGTTGACCGCCACTTTCTATCTGCTGGATTCCTCCCTTTTGGGTAAACGGATTTTTGTTCAGTACGAGGTTTATCCGACCGACCTGTCACTTCCCGTGGCGCATAAGTTTTCCCGTGACATCGAACAGAGGCACTACCGGCACCAAACCGCCGATTACCCCCTTCCTTCTTTGAAAAATGTGTTGAATGACAATGAATTATATACGAATGGAGCGATTTCACGCGGTGTGACGGTGGGCACAAATCAGGATCTTGTGCTTAATTCCGCCCTTAACCTCCAGATTACTGGTAAATTGTCTGATGATGTGGAAATTATGGCCTCTGTCTCTGACAAGAATATCCCGATTCAGCCGGAAGGGAACACTCAAACCCTACAGGATATCAGCAGTGTCTTTATTGCCCTGAAAATAAAAGAAATAGCAACCGTCAATGCAGGCGATGTACTATTGAGTCTTCGTGATGACCGTTTTTTGCGGGTCTCGCGGAACATCTTGGGCTTGGATGCCAGAGTGACTTCCCAACCGAAACAAAACCTGAAGATGACCAACCAGGCAGGCGGAGGCATGGCGAAAGGACGGTTCGCCCGTCAGCATCTGACTGTGCAGAACGGTGTGCAAGGGCCCTACAAACTATATGGTGCTGACGGGGAAGTCTCTATTGTTATGGTGGCGGGTTCGGAACGGGTTTACATTGACGGACAGTTGCTTACACGTGGTGCTGACCATGACTACGTGGTGGATTACAACACAGCAGAGATTACCTTCACCCCTCAAATGTTGGTCTCTGTTGAAAAGCGAATCATTGTGGAGTTTGAATACACCAATCGTCACTACTCGCGATATAATCTTTTTACTCATAATGAATTAGAAATAGAAGGAAAGCATCCGCTCAAGTTATACGTTAATTTTTTCCATGAGCAGGATTTGAAAAACCAGTCGATTCAACCTGAACTGACGAATGAAAACAAACGTTTCCTTGCCGTTTTGGGAGATGCCGGGACGACAGCATATTTTCCCGTAGTTGACACTGCCGTTTTTTCGCCGGATAGGGTTTTGTATGAAAAAATAGATACAAATTACAATAATATTATATATACAATATATAAATATTCTATTAAATCTAACACTACATTATATAATCCGTCGTTTAGCTATATGGGTACGCATAAGGGCAATTACAGATTGGCGAGCAGTACGGCTAACGGTCGTGTTTTTGAATGGGTCGCGCCGGAAGATGGCATCCCGCAAGGCGAGTATGAGCCAGTCTTGATGCTTACGACTCCGATTTCCCAACAAATGGCAACGATTGGACTGGATTTCTCCGCCCGAAAAAACACCCGAATCAATTCGGAGTTCGCCTTGTCCCATTATGATCAAAACACTTTCTCCAAGAAAGACAGGGATGATGATGTTGGATTTTCTTATAGCTTGAATGTCAATGATATAGAAACGTTGCACTCCATACGGGATTCGTTGCCATGGCTTCTGACGAGCCAACTTCAGTTGCAGTTTGTGCATAAGAACTTCACGCCATTTGAATCGTTCCGTGATGTGGAGTTCGCCCGACAGTATAACCTTTCGTCAGATTATTCCACGAATAACTCTGACTGGCTGATAGATGCCGGAATTGCTCTGACAAAACAGAATCGGCACCAGTTGTTTTATCATGCAAACTTTTTTGACAGGCTTGACGATGTGTTTGCTTTGCGGAACGAGCTGACAACTGCCGACAAGTGGAAAAATTGGCAACTGAAAACACGAACGAGCTATCTCCTCACTAAAGATTCCATCCAAAGAAGCCGTTATTTAGTGTCGTCTGTTTTTCTTACAAAAAGTTGGAAAAATTTCACTGTTGGGTTTGACAACCTGTTGGAACATAATGTCTTCAAGGATGCAGTGCGACAATTGTTAAGACTTAACAGTTTTGCTTTCAACGAGTTGAACGCTACAATAGGAAGTGCGGAGAATGCGAAACACCATTTTCTGTTTGCGTACAAGAACCGCGTGGAGTTCACTCCTGACACACAGAAGATGCACACTCATCTGCTGATTCATGAAGTGAAGGCGCAATATCGTTTCGCCCAGATCCGGAACCAGAGTTTCGCATTGAATGCTACTTACCGTCATCAGTCACTGATGGATTCTGTCCGTAATGCGGAACACTATTTCGTCGGGGATGTCCGATATACGGGTCGGTTTCTCAAGAACGTGCTGACGGTCAATTTGTATTACGAGACAGGTAGCGGAATGGAACTTAAGAAGACGTTCACGTACATCAAGGTAGCGGCAGGGCAGGGGACTCATCTCTGGAAAGATTACAATAGCAACGGCATAGAGGAACTTGACGAGTTTGAAATCGCCCTTTTCCCTGATGAGGCCGAATACATCAAAGTTTGGATTGCCGGCACGGATTATGTCAACGTCTATGAGAGCAAATGGACCCAGAGTGTGCAGCTGCGTCCGGCTACTGCTTGGGGAACCAAAAAAGGATTCAGAAAGTTTCTTTCAAGATTCCAGGATGTACTGGCATTGAATACATCGCTGAAACATAAGTCAATGATGTTCAATCCGTTTCCTTGCAATATTGAGGATACGAATCTCGTTGCCGACCGCTTTAATCTAACAAATACCTTTTCATTTAACAACAGCAATGACAAGTTCGCTTTTGATTTTATTGTCCAAAAGACGGAAAACACTCAGTTCTTGTATTATGGATTGGAATGCAATCGTGTTGGGATGCAAGAAATTGTGCTTAAAAGTACTCCTGTTGAGATGCTGTATTTGCAAACCTCGTTTCAACATAGGAAAACGCAGAACAGTTCAACCTGTTTTGCTTCACGACAGTATTTAGTGGAGGCATATACTGCAGATGCCCTCATCCAGCTGCAATACAGAAACAAATTAACAGGTTCTTTGTCCGGACAATACGTCAACAAAAGGAATCTTCAGGACAAAGAATTTGTGCACAAGTATCGTTTTGAGACATCTTGGATGTACCGATGGTTAAATAAAGGAACTGTTTCATTTTCAGCCGAGTATGTGCTAATGAAAGGGGCAGTTGAGGAAAGTTCCGCTGTGTCCTACTTTCTCTTGGAAGGACTTTCTTTGGGCGGGAATTTGCTTTGGACAGTGAATTGCCAAGTGTCTGTCAGCCAGTTTCTTCAGTTTGTGTTACAATATCAGGGTCGTGCCATGCAGAACCATGCGGTGATACACACGGGTTCCATCACATTGAATGCTTTGTTTTAGTCAAATAGTTGAAATTCAGATTGCTGCAGCTGTTTTTGTTTGTAAATGTCTGATATTAAGTTGTTTGTTTGTTCGGTTGGTAATTATTCAAGGAAAATTGAAAAATCGGGGAAACAAATCAAAAAATATGTTATTTTTGTCACTTCAAAAAATTAGGCTTAAAGTGTATTGTGTAACTTTTTAAGTGGAGTGGTCGTATATGAATGGAAAATGTAAGAAATTAAGAAGGAGAGAATTGCATAATACGCTGATAGTTAGTAAATTGGTGTATAAAACAATTCGAATGTGATATGAAGAAACGTGTACAAAAAGTTGGTCTGTTGGTGCTAATGGCAATGCTTGTCACGATGTCAGGTTTTGCACAAGATGACGCACAATTCACCTTTTTCCCGTGGGTGACCTCCTATTATAATGCTGGCGGAATAGGAGAGCAGCATAACACGTTGTGTTTTACGGCGGATTACAACAACAAATATCTGGGCTGGGGGGATGCTTCTTCATCAAGTACGACAATCAACAACGATTCACTTTTCCGTTCCGCGCCGCAGGACTTTCTTTTCAGCATCGAATCTTATCTGAAAAAACTGCATGGATCTTTAGGGGTGACCTTGGTTCATGACAGAATCGGCATTTATAGCAACACTGGCATAAAGATAGGCTATGCGTACAAGCTTCGTCTTGGCGGAGGGCATTTGGGCATTGGTGCTCAGGTGTCGTTGTACAATCAGGCCATCAAGCCGGATCCCCTGACTCCAATTCAACCAGGAGACCCCATTATAGACCGGTTGTCCGAATCCACGCTGGACTTGGATTTCAATTTTGGCGTTATGTATAAGGCTGACCAATGGTATGTGGGTGCCGGTTGGACACAAATTGCGGCATTGTTCGACAAGAATCAGGTGCTTCGGGTGTCTGGCGAGTACGGTCCGACCCGCTCTTCTCAATTGTATGTACATGGCGGCTACACATGGGTGTTGCCGGTTAACCCCAATTGGGAGTTGATTCCACAGGCTTTGGTGAAGACCGACTTCAAGACATTCCAATGGGAGATACTGGCGCTGGCGCGTTACAACGGCGTTTATTGGGGCGGTCTCGGATACCGTTTCCAAGATGCTGTATCCCTCGCCTTCGGTGCCCGTCCTTTCCACAACTCCTCCAACATCTATCTCAAAGGGCTTGACCTCGGTGTTTCCTACAGTTTCACTACCAACTCCCTCGCATATAAGAAACATCGCAGTTTCGGTGACATAGAGGTTATGGTTCGCTATTGCTTTGACATTTACAAGCCCGAAGTGTTCTCAGGATACGGAAATTCACGTTATATTTATAAGAATAGATACTAAAAACAAACATACGATCGTTAATAACTGAAAATTAAAAAAGAAACAAATATGAAACGGGTAATCATTTTGCTTGCAGCGGCATTTGTGTTGATGGTGTCGTGTAAAAACGGCGGCGACGGGCAACTCGTCGGCGTTAAGGATCGTCCTGATTTCCTCGATTTGGAACCTTACGGGATGGTTTATGTCCCGACCGGCCATTATGTGATGGGCGGCGGTGACCAGGATGTCCCTTTCGCACTCACCCAGCAGTCCAAGAATGTGACCGTGGCCGCGTTCTGGATGGATGAGACGGAAATCACCAACAACGAGTACCGCCAGTTTGTATATTGGGTACGCGATTCCATCGCCCATACACTGTTAGGTGACGCTGAGATCACCGACGAGGAGAAATTCGGCCATTATCTGAAATACGAGAAAGGCGAGAACGAGGGCGAGATTATCGAACCGAAGTTAATCAATTGGAAAGAGAAAATCCCTTGGAACTCTGACAACGAGGAGGTTCAGGCTGCCTTGTCCCCCTTGTTCAAAAAGGTGAACACCCGGTACTATCATTACGGTGCCAACCAGATCAACTCTTCGATGCTCAACTATGAGTATTGGTGGATTGATTACCGCAATTACCGAGACCCCAAGAATCCGGAAAATTTCGGTGCGTCATACAAGGAGTTTGACAAGGAGGGAGATGACCTTGGTGGCCTCTATGCCAATCGTCCCAGCAGTATGGGCAACGGATGGCAGCGCTTCATCAAGCACGAGGTGGTGAACATCTATCCTGACACATTATGCTGGGCACACGATTTTGTCTATTCTTACAACGAACCGATGCTGATGAACTATTTCAATAACCCGCAATACGACAATTACCCGGTCGTGGGAGTCAGTTGGCGTCAGGCCAAGGCGTTCTCCAGCTGGAGAACACAGCTCCGCATGTCATGGCTGGCCGGCAAGGACTATGCGTTTGAGCAAGAGTTCCGTCTGCCTATGGAGGCGGAGTGGGAATGGGCGGCCCGCGGCGGCAACCCGCTGGTGCCCTATCCTTGGGGCGGCCCTTACACTACCAACAGGAACGGCTGTTTCTTGAGCAACTTCAAGCCGCAGCGCGGTAACTATATCGCCGACGACAACTTCTATCCCGGTATTGTGGCACACTACCATCCCAACGATTGGGGCTTGTTCGATATGAGCGGCAATGTGGCGGAATGGTGCGAGGACGCTTACGACGAGGCGGCCACTAATTTCACCCACGACATGAACCCGTCATACGTCTATTATGCCACCAAGGATGATTCTCCTGTGAAGAAAAGAAAAGTGATCCGCGGCGGCTCTTGGAAGGATGTCAGCTATTTCACCACCGTGTATGCTCGTACTTACGATTATCAGGATACTTGCAAGTCCTACATCGGCTTCCGTAATGTTCAGTCCTACATGGGCCGTCAGAGAGGCGACAACAATAGTAAGAGCGCATCACACGTGTATTAAAAATCAACAAACGAAATTTTTCAACAAACAATAATCATTAACTTAAAAAAATCAAACAAATGAGTAAGATTGATCAAATCGTCAGGACAAAAGGTTACAAGAACTTTATGGCAAAGTTGTACGGCTGGGGTGCTTCCGTCGTCATTCTTGGTGCCTTGTTCAAAATTTTGCACTTGCCGGGCGCAAACATCATGCTGATTTTAGGTATGGGTATTGAGTCTGTCATTTTCTTCTTCTCTGCATTCGAACCGCTTCATGTGGAGTATAACTGGGCACTGGTTTATCCCGAGTTGGCCACAGGTACGGATATAGAACTTGAAGAAGAGACGAAGAAATCCCGCCGAGACAAAAAGCAACAAGTGAAGTCTGATTCATTGACTCCCACCCAAGCACTTGACAAGATGCTTGAAGAGGCTAAAATTGGTCCCGAATTGATGGAAAGCCTTGCGTCTGGTATGCGCAACCTGAGCGATAATGCCCATAAACTGGCCGGTGTCTCCGACGCTGTTGTCTCCACCGACAATTACACTGCCAGCCTGCAGAAAGCTTCCGAGTCTATCCGCAATCTGACCTTGAAATATGACAAGGTTGCTGCCAATCTTGAAACCGATGGTGGTGCTACCGCAGCTTACATCGAAAGTGTGAAGAGAGCCACCACGGCTGTTTCACAACTGGCGGTTGCATACGATCAGACTGCCAAGTCCATGGAGCAGACAAACAGCTTCAAGGCTGAAATGGACAAATTAACCCATAACATATCCAAATTAAGTAACGTTTACGGCAACATGCTCGCCGCAATGAAGTAATCTTCATTTAGTTCATTAACCTATTAACTAATTAAATTTAATTGAGATATGGGTGCAACAAATTGTCCGGAAACCCCGAGACAGAAAATGATACAGATGATGTACCTGGTGTACACCGCCATGTTGGCATTGAATGTTTCTGCTAACATTCTGGATGCTTTTGTGGTCGTGGATGACACTTTGGTTACCTCCACCAACATCGCTGCCAACCAGAATGCCAATGACTACCAGTGGTTCGTTGGTCAGAAGACAATTTTAGGCGCGAAAGTTGACGAAGCATACGGAAAAGCTCAGATTCTGAAAAAGGAATCTAATGCCATGGTGAAATACATTGAGAAGATGCGCAATGATCTGATTTTTACCGTTGATGGCGATTCTTTGGTAGAAAAGGAAGTTGAAGGCAAGAAGGTTAAGACGATAAAATCTGTGGGTGATATTGTCAAAAAAGACAATTTCGACATCCCCACGGACTATATGATTAACAAGGGTAATGCCAAAAAACTGAAGGAAGAAATCAAGAAGTATAAAGCGAATGTCCTGAAACTTGCCAAAAAAGAGGATCAGAAACGTTTGGAAGAAGCTATGGGTCTTAACGTTGATGCCACTTACCTGAGCAATGATAAGGAAAAACAAGACTGGGAAACCCACAACTTTGACCATATCATCGCCGCAGCTTCCGCTACCTTGTTAAACAAGATGATCGGAGAGGTGAAAAATGCCGAGTCTGTTATGCTCAACTACCTCAAGGCTTCCATTAGTGCCGATGACTTCAAGTTCGACAACGTGTCGGGCCGCTCTATCCCGAAATCCCAAATGGTCTTCTCTGGCGACTCATACGAGGCTGACATTATTGTGGCCGCTTACGACAGCAAATCAACACCAGAGGTCTATTACAAGATGGGTGCTGACACTCTTACAGAAGAAGGTCTCGCAGGCGCTACCAAATTGGAAGGCGAAAATGGTCTTGTTAAGCTGAAAATCGGTACCGGTGGCACTGGAGAGCAGAAGTACGCTGGTTTGATTAAGATTATGGATCCCAATGGTCAACCTAAATACTATGGTTTCAGAGACAAATACACGGTGTTGACTCCTTCTGCCACCATTGCTGCGGATAAGATGAACGTGCTTTATGCCGGTATCGCAAACCCGGTGTCTGTGTCTGGTCCTGTGTCTCCCGACAAATTGAGCGTTTCGTTCCCGGGTTGCAATGCTTCCTCCCAAGGTGGTGGCAAGTTCAACGTGAGCGTTCCCGCTTCTCTGATTGGAAAGACTGTGACAGCGACCGTTGCTGCAAAGGTCGGTGAATCCACTAAAACCATGGGCTCCACCACGTTCCGTGTGAAACGTGTTCCGGATCCCCGTGCGGTATTGGGTGCCAACATCCGTGGTGGCAAACGCGCCAAAGCCGAAATTCTGGCCAACCCTGTCATTCGTGCCACGATGGGCGATGACTTTGTGTACGACTTGAAATGGTCTGTTAACTCCTATCGTGTGATCCTTGTGGTCAAAGGTATGGAAGAACCTGCCATTGTTTGTCAGGGCGGTGCGCTGAGCGAGAAAGCAAAAGCCGCCATCCAGAAGGCTTCCGCCAACACGGTCATCTATTTCAGCGACATAAAGGTCTCTTCTGAGGCTGGAAGCCGCACTTTGGATGAATTCTCCGTTCGTGTAAGATAGTAAATCAAAATCAAATACAATTATGAAAAAGTTCACATTATTAACAATGATGCTGTTTGCCGTCTGTTTCGTCTTCGCACAGGAGGATGAAACAGAAGGCAGCACCCTGGAACAACCTGTCCGTGCCCCTATGGAATATCCTTGGGAACAGGTCAATATCGGTGAGTTTGCTGAACCGATTGCATATCCGCCTGTACGTCAGGCTGATGTGATGTATTATTGGACTGTTTGGCGCACTATAGACTTGCGCGAGAAGGTTAACCATCCGCTCTATTTCCCCACGGAAGTTCGCGGTACATGGAGAAGCCTTGGACAGACTATTTTCGATGCTATTGATATGGCTAATACGGAACGCACGGAAGGTGTTTTGCCGGTTTATTCCGATGAAATGTGTACGTTCCCTTATTCCCGCGATGAACTGCAAGGCTTGGTGGCCAATGTGCAGACAATCACCAAAATTGATATCGAGTCAGGTGAGGAAATCGGTGAAGAGGAACTTGTCACCCAGTTAGAACCTAAAGATATCATCTCCTATAATGTGAAGGAGGTTTGGTATTTTGACAAGCAATATTCCACCTTCAGAGTTCAGATTCTTATGCTCCAGCCCATCATCGAATATGAGAAGCCCAACAACAATAGCTCTTACTATGATGATGAGAATCAAGATGATGAAGATGTGAAGGCGGTTATGATGAAGAGAAAACTCGGTTATATCTATTACAATGAACTCCGTCCTTTCCTGGCTAAACAGGAGGTGTTCAATGTGAAGAATAACGCCTCACGCGTCTCTTTTGACGATCTGATTACTTGGAAACGTGACTTCTCCAGCCTGATTTACAAGGAGTCAAATGTGTATGATCGTCAAATAGATGATTATATTGCGAATTCGAGAGACCAACGTATCGAATCTGAAAGAATCACGGAGAATCTTCGGAAATTCGAGAGCGACCTCTGGGAGTTTTAATTAGAAACAACTTTTTCATAATTTCAAAAAGCGGACACATTTGTGTCCGTTTTTTTTTATCTTTGCAGCAATTCGTTTTAATATGATTGTCTTAATAGGTGCAGATGGTTTTTTGGGCAGCAGTATGGCCGCGAAACTTCGAGATGCCGAAGCCCGGCACACAATTTCGGGAATAGAGTTGGTTCAGTTTACAGACACTGACGAGTTTTTCCGTTTTTTCCCACTTCATTATCGAGAGATGGAGTGGGTGATCTATTGTGACAGGCGGATTCCAAACGCTGTGTTGTCTGTGTTCCGTTTTGAGTTTGTGCAGAAGCTATGGACTGTTGCTGCCCGGTATTCTGTCCCGCTTCTGTATGCCTTTCACCAGTCGATGGAACAGTCCGAGTCTGATTTCAACTCCGACCGGTTTGTTGTCTGGGCAGGACGGCAATATCGCAGGCCTCCATTCTGGTACATTTTCAAGATGGGAGAAATTTATGGGTCTAAAGAAGATGTTGCAGGGGAGCAAACCTCCCGCATCTATTCCTTTTACCAGCAGATTGTGACAACGGGAAAAGCCATTATTCTGCAGACGGAACAGGACAAGGGGGATGCCGGCATCACGCAAGACTACCTGTATGTGCAAGATGCGGTGCGGGTGTTCTATTGGTTCATGCAGCACTGTCCCGCAAATGGAGTTTACGATCTCGGAAGCGGTTTTGAACGAACCGATTTGGCGGTGGCGAATGCGCTTTTCCGCGCTTTGAAATTGCCCCCGCGAATCAGATACGAACGTTCTCAACCGTTTGACCCTGACAAGTTGGGAACCCCATTCCGACCTGATTTGAGTGATTTGCGCCGTGTGGGCTACAGGAAACCGTTTTATTCGGTAGAAAACGGTGTGAAATCCGCTCTTCGGAGACCATATTGAACGAAAATACTTGTGAATTCCCCATTGTTGAAAAAAAATTATTATTATTATTTTTTTGCGTGATTTCATTTCAAATATTTTATATCTTTGTACTTGAATTTATGGAAGATAAAAAGCATTTGTTTTTGTTGAATTATAATTTTTTTCTTGCATGAAGAGAATTACAGATAAAGCTATTTTTCAGACATTGAAAACGGTTTTCGGCTTTGATTCGTTCAAAGGTGACCAGCAGAAGATCATCAAGACGTTGCTGAAAGGGAAAGATTGTTTTGTCATAATGCCCACTGGCGGCGGCAAGTCGATGTGCTACCAGCTCCCCGCGCTGATGAGCGAGGGTACGGCCATTGTGATTTCTCCGCTGATTGCGCTGATGAAGAATCAGGTGGATGCCATCCGCACTTTCGGCACCGACCGCGGGATTGCACATTTTCTGAATTCATCGTTGAACAAGGCCGAAATCGCCGAGGTGAAAAAAGACCTGATTTCTGGTAAGACCAAACTGCTTTATGTGGCTCCGGAATCGTTGACCAAGGAGGAAAACGTGAATTTTTTCCAGGATATTAACATATCCTTTTATGCCATTGATGAAGCCCACTGTATTTCAGAGTGGGGGCACGATTTCCGCCCGGAATACCGAAATATACGGAAAATAATCCAACAGATTGGAAAGAATGTGCCGGTTATCGCTTTAACCGCCACAGCCACCCCGAAAGTGCAGAGCGACATACAGAAGAATCTCGGCATGGAAAAGGCTGAGGTGTTTATCTCCTCTTTCAATCGCCCGAACCTCTACTATGAAATTCGTGAGAAGACGAAAGATGTTGACAAAGAGGTGGTTAAGTTTATCAAAAACCATCCTGGGAAATCGGGGATTATCTACTGTTTGAGCCGTAAGAAGGTGGAGGAACTGGCAGTTCTGCTGCAGGAGAATGGAATCCGTGCATTGCCGTATCACGCAGGCCTGGACTCCAAAACACGCGTGCAGAACCAGGACGACTTCCTGATGGAAAAGGCTGACATTATTGTGGCTACCATCGCCTTCGGCATGGGCATTGACAAACCGGATGTACGCTTTGTGATTCACTACGACATGCCCAAGAGTCTTGAGGGTTATTATCAAGAGACGGGCCGTGCCGGACGTGATGACGGCGAGGGTCTCTGCATCGCTTTCTACGACCAGAAGGATCTCAACAAATTGGAAAAATTTTCGGCAAAGAAATCCGTTTCGGAACAGGAAATCGTGAAACAGCTTCTGGCCGAAACCGCCTCATACGCCGAGTCCACCAACTGCCGCCGGAAACACCTGCTGCATTATTTCGGCGAAAATTACAATGAGGAGAACTGCCACAACTGTGATAACTGCAACCACCCGAAACCGAAGATGGATGCCTCCGAGCAAATCCAGCTGCTGCTGGAGGTGATACAAGCTGTCAAACAGCAATTTAAGGAGGATCAGATTGTCGATATTATCTGCGGCAACAAGACCACTTCCATCCTGAAATTCCATCACGAGAAACTCAAACAATTTGGCGAGGGCATGGACTATGACGCGAAATTCTGGTCCAATATCGTGCGAGTCTCCATTTTTGACAATCTTATTGCCAAAGATATTGAAAACTATGGTCTGCTTAAGATTACGGACAAGGGCATGAAATATATGACCAATCCCTATCCGATTATGGCTATCAAACCTGTCACGGAGGAGGACGAAGATGATGACGAGGCGGTGGATGCCGTTGCGGGCAATGTTGAGGAAGCGTTTGACACCGTGCTCTTCAGTCTGCTGAAAGACCTGCGAAAAACTATCTCCAAGGAGGAAAATCTTCCGCCGTTCATCATTTTCCAGGATCCGTCATTGGAGGACATGTGTATCCAATACCCGATTACCATGGAGGAGATGACCCGCGTGGTGGGTGTCGGTCCTGGCAAGGCGCAAAAGTACGGACGACGTTTCATCGAACTTATCAAACAGTATGTTGAGGAGAACGAAATCGATCGCCCGCAGGACTTTGTGTTGAAGACCGTGGCCAAGAAGTCTGCCAACAAACTGTTTATCATCCAGGGTATTGACCATAAGATCAGCTTTGAGGATATCGCCATCGCCAAGGGTTTGGACATGGACGAGCTGCTGACTGAAATCGAACATATTGTGGCCTCCGGGGCAAAAATCGACATTTCCTACTATATCGACGAGGAAATAGAACCGTATCACCAAGAAGATATTATCGACTATTTTGCCAATGCCGATACCGATTCCGCAGAAGAGGCTTTGCGTGTGTTGGGCGAGGACGAATACACGATGGAAGAGATTCGGATAATGAGAATCAAGTACTTATCAGATGTGGGGAATTAAAAATGAGGCAATGATACGATGAAACGATGAACTTTATTTGATAATAGAAAATTAATAGTATGGAAGAAATTTTTGAAGAGAAGAACGAAGAAATGAAAAGCGAGGTTGTGGAAAATACTGCAACCGTTGTGGATGAGAAAGGTTTTGTGGTGGAGAACAAACCCGTGGAATCCCCTGAAAAGGAAGTGGCAAAACCTTCATGCAAAAATAATTCCTCTCTCTGTCATTGGATTGTTGAAGGTGTGCTGGCGGCGGCAGTGATAGCATTGTTCATCCTGCATTTTGCCGGCAATAACAAAAAAGCCACGGTGGCACCGAAACCTGTCGAAGTGGGCACCGGCGAGGTGGTCTATATCAATATTGACTCAGTGAATGAGAAGTACGAGATGGTGAAGATTCTGAAGGACACCTTGGAGGCAGAGCAGCAGAAACAGGAGGTGATCTTCAACAACCGCCAGAAGGCATTGGAGACCAAGGCTGCCAATTTCGAGAAGAATTACAGTTCCGGTTCTCTGACCCCGCAGCAGGCCCAATACGCCCAGCAGTCACTTCAGGAGGAGAGCACGCGCCTGCAGCGTGACTATAGTAACTATATGGAGGATTTCCAATCCCGCTATGCGGCGGCGTTGGAGCAGATGGCAGATTCCTTGAACGCTGCTGCACAACGTGTAAACGCCTCGTATAACGCCTCTTACATCTTTACTTATCAGGATGGCGGTCAGTTGCTGTATGCTGATCCCGCCCATGATATCACAAATGAGGTGATTGAGGAACTGAACCGATCTTTTAAGAAGAAAAAATAAACTTGCGGATGGAAGATAATAAGGAAAAGAATGCTGGCGAAATGACTGAGCGGCCGTTTGGCTTGACACATATAGTTCTGCTTTGCGTCGCTATCGGTCTTTTAGGCGTTGCTTTGGTGTATTCAGCCATTTCAAATCACGACAAGAAAAAACAAATCACCGATGCGGAACAGGCATTCATGGACAGCCTCCATGTCTTTCCGCCTGTGGATTTCGTGGACTCATTGTATAATCGTGTGGTACTGAAGAAGTATGAGAACGACAATCCCAAAGTGGTGGCCTATTATGTTCCAGACAGTGCCGGAAACCCCACTTCCGAATTAGCGCACGAGACCCATTATTATGATAACCACCAAAAATATATAGACGGCAATATTCATGCTGACAACCGCGATGGTTTGTGGTATGCCTATTTTCCGGATGGCACCGTCCAGACAAAAGCGTATTATGTTGACGGCAAGGAAGAAGGCCGCTATACCGTCTATTATTCCAACGGAAATGTCCGTTATACAGGTGAATACAAAAACGGGCGCCAGGTTGGTGAATGGCGTTTCTACAACGAAGACGGCACGTTAGGACATGTTCAGGATTTTTGATTAAATAAAGAAAAGACAATAAAATCACTTAATAATTTATTTAATAACCAATTATAGATTTATGGAATTACCATTTGCAGAAGCGTGGAAAATAAAGATGGTTGAACCCATTAAGAAATCCACAAGAGAAGAAAGAGAAAAATGGCTTGAAGAAGCCCACCAGAACATTTTCATGCTGAAGAGCGATTATGTTTACATCGACCTGTTGACCGATTCTGGTACGGGTGCTATGAGTGACCGCCAGTGGAGCGCCATGATGATGGGCGATGAGAGTTACGGCGGTGCACGTTCCTTCTACCACATGAAGGATACGATTACTGAATTGACTGGATTTGAGTTTGTTATCCCGACTCACCAAGGTCGCGCGGCCGAGAATGTGTTGTTCAGTTATTTGGTGAAACCCGGTCAGGTCATTCCCGGAAATGCACACTTTGATACCACGAAAGGCCACATTGAAAGCCGTAAGGCATTTGCCATCGATGTCACCGTTCCCGAGGCATACGATACTCAGTTGGAAGTTCCTTTCAAGGGTAATGTCAGCTTGGAGAAGCTGGAGAAGGTGCTGCAAGAGAACAAAGGCAATGTCCCGTTCATGGTGCTCACCGTCACGAACAACACCGTTGGCGGTCAGCCGGTCAGCATGAAGAATATCCGTGAAACCTGCGAACTTTGTCATAAGTACGGAGTGCCCGTCAACATCGACAGTGCCCGTTTCATCGAAAACGCGTACTTCATCAAGACCCGCGAGGAAGGTTATGCCAACAAGACCTTGCGCGAGATTTGCAAGGAGATGTTCGGCTATGCCGACAGCATGACGATGAGTGCCAAGAAGGACGGTCTGGTTAATATGGGCGGTTTCATCGCCACCAACAAGAAAGAGTGGTATGAGGGAGCCAAGCTGTTCTGCATTCCTTTTGAGGGCTTCCTGACATACGGTGGTATGAACGGTCGCGATATGGATGCTTTAGCCGTTGGTTTGAAGGAGAATATCGAGTTCGACATGGTTGAGACCCGTATTAAACAGGTGAAGTATCTTGCTGACAAGCTGGATGAATACGGTATTCCTTACCAGCGTCCTGCTGGTGGCCACGCCATCTTCGTGGATGCGGACAAGGTGCTCACCAACATTCCCAAGGAGGAGTTCCCGGCGCAAACGCTTACATGCGAACTCTATCTTGAGGCCGGTATCCGCGCCTGTGAGATCGGTTATGTGCTCGCTGACCGCGATCCCGTGACCCGTGAGAACCGCTTCGGAGGCAATGACTTTGTGCGTCTGTGCATTCCGCGCCGCGTATATACGAACAACCACATGGATGTGATCGCCGCCGCCCTCAAGAACGTTTATGACCGCCGCGACACTATCAAACGCGGTTTGGAAATCACTTGGGAGGCTGAACTGATGCGCCATTTCACTTGTCAGTTTAAACGTCTTGGCTAATAGTTGGATACAATGCTGATTGTTGGGAATGTTCTCGTGTCAGAAGAACTGATAGACAAGTGCTTCTGCTGTGACATAGAGCAGTGTAGGGGACTTTGTTGTGTGGAAGGGGACTTGGGTGCGCCTGTGGCTCCCGAGGAAGTGGCTGAACTTGAAGAGTATTATCCTGACTTTCAGAAATATATGACCGAAGAAGGTGTCGCCGTTGTGGAAGACGGCGGCACTTTCGTCTTCAATGGCGAGGATTCGTTCGAGACACCGCTGATGGTGAGCAATGATGCCTGCGCCTTCACCTATTTTGAGGACGGTATCGCCAAATGCGCTGTTGAGAGATGCTTTTTGAATCAGGAAATCCCGTTCAGGAAGCCGATTTCCTGCTATCTGTATCCGATTCGGGTCAGCAGAGTGGGAGATTACGAGGCGTTGAACTATGACCACTGGTCAATATGCAAGACGGCGGTGGAGAACGGTAACCGTCTGAAAATTCCTGTTTTTCGTTTTCTTAAAGAACCATTGATTGCGAAATATGGCGAAGATTGGTATGCCGAATTGGAGGAGATGGTAAGGGTGCGGAATGAGGATGCCCCGTCATTGTAGTGATGGGGTGCAATCGTCTCCGTAGGGTGAAATTTCATTGTCCGTGCATATCCTTTTTTTTGTATTTTTGCAGTTTGAAATAAAAAACAAAAAAACATGAAATTCATCGTATCAAGCGACTTGTTATATCGCAATTTAAGTGCCATCAGTGGCGTGATGGGAACGAACAGCACCATGCCTATCCTTGACAATTTTTTAGTAACTATTGTAGGTGATCAGTTGAAACTTACAGCTTCAGACTTGGAATCCACGATGACATCTGTAATTGAGTTGGACAATGTGGAGGGAGAAGGCTCAGTGGCCGTACCCGCCAAGATTCTGCTTGAGACCTTGAAGCTGATGCCGGACATGCCGCTTGTTTTTGTCATTGATACAGAGAATAACATTTTGAAATTTACGTCTTCCAATGGCGAATACGGTGCCCCTTGTTTCCCAAGCGATGAATATCCGACGGTGAAGCCGATAGAGTCGCCCAAGAGCTTCGACATCCGCGCCACAGTGCTGCAACGTGCCATTAGCAAGACGATTTTTGCCACGGGCAACGATGAGCTTCGTCCGAACATGATGGGAGTTCTCTGCGAACTTTCTGCCGACCATGTCACCTTTGTGGCTACGGACGCACACAAGTTGGTTCGTTACCACAATGCAGAAGTGAAGACAGAGGAGTTCTCCTCCTTCATTCTGCCCAAGAAACCTATCGCGCACCTTAAAAATATCCTTACGAACTTCAATGACACGGTTCATGTGGATTATTCTGACGAAACCCACCACATCCGTTTCTCTTTCGGCAACTTTGAACTTTATTCTTCGTTGAAGGAAGGTAAATATCCTAATTATGAGTCAGTTATTCCCAAAGAGAATCCGAATGTGCTGACCATTGGCCGTGACGAGTTTTTGAAGTCCATACGCCGTTTGGGCAACTACTCCAGCCAGTCCACCTTCCAAGTCCGTCTCTCATTGTCGGAAACTGGTCTTAATCTTACTGCCGAGGATATGGATTTCTCTTACAAAGGCGCTGAAAGCATCCAGTGCGAGTACAATGGCGAACCCATGGAAATCGGGTTCAACTCCCGTTTCTTGCGCGAAATGATTGAGAACCTTGACGCAGATATCATCCGCATGTCCTTCTCCAAACCGTCGCGCGCGGCTCTTATCGCCCCCACGACGCAACATGATGAGAATGAAGACGTGCTGATGCTGATTATGCCGGTGATGCTGAATTACTAATATGACTATTGGTCAGTGAATAGTGATTGGCGAATTGTCAAACAGCTCACAAATCATTATTCACGCATTGTAAGTCCAAAAAGGAAAACCGAGTTGTCGCGGCCGTGAGGCTGAGGAAAGTCCGGGCAACGCAGAGCACCATACTTCCTAACGGGAAGGCACGTGAAAGCGTGACAGACAGTGCAACAGAAAGGATACCGCCCGCTTGTCGGGTAAGGGTGAAAACGTGAGGTAAGAGCTCACGCCGCCGTCAGTGATGCCGGCGGGGGTAAACCTTATGGGTTGAAAGACCAAATAAACCGGGGCTT
>JAEEKL010000209.1 GCA_016282395.1 Bacteroidales bacterium | reverse complement strand
TGATTTCCAAGATGATGTTGCCGGAATCTGCCGTAAACGTGTGATTCAAGGTTCCCTGATAATAATAATTGCTTGTCTGGCCGCCGTCGTCAAAGAATGCGATGGATTGGGAAGCATTCACCAAGGTGGTCTGATTGTTCTCTGAACTGTTGAACAGGAAAGTGTCCAACACTGTCTTTTCGCAATCGTTATAAACATCGGGGAGGTACGGGCAAGTGGTGTCGTTGTATATCGTCACATAGTAGAGGGAGTCCGTGATTTGGTGCTCCGGCCTGAACCAAGTAGCCTCCGAGGCACCGTGGATTGTGTCTGTTTGCAAGACAGTGGATCTGTCTATATCATACCACGTATAGTATTGCGGATAACCGATTTCGGAGGTGGCGGAGAGCGCGGCCGTGCCGTCGTAGCAAACCGTGTCGTGGATGGCTGTCACATACACCGTGGGTTGCGGCTGTTCGATGGTCACATGGGACGTTGCCACGGCAATGCCACTATGCGTATTTGTCTTAACGTAACCCGACCAGCCACTACTCACTTGGTTGTCGTTCGTAACCCAACGTACTGTCAAAGCCTTGCCCGTAGAGGTTATGACCTTGGGCATACTTGAGCTGAGATCGCCATACGCTTGGTACAAGAGAGGAGCCGATGTGGTGTATCCATCATAAACATAGAGTACATCGGAAGAATTATACGATTTGAATGTATTCAAAGTCAGCTGGATGTTGTTGTTTTCCGCCTCAAAAGTATGGGTGTAATTGCTGCTATTCGCATAGTCTCCTAAGAGACCGCCTTCATCGTAAAACGGAATGGAGTCTGCATTCGACACCAATGTTGTAAGCCCGTTTTTACTTCTGTTGAAAATAAAATCAGCCGTCACCACCCTTTCCGGAAGGTAATAGATTTCCGGCAAATAAGGACATGTAGTGTCGTTATATATAACAATGTGATAGAGCGTGTCCGAAATCTGGTGTGTCGGGTCGAATTCGGAACAACCACTATTCACCGTGTCAACCAACAACACTTCTGTCATATTCTTGTCATACCATGTGTAATATTGCGGGAAACCAATTTCTGAACAGGCGAAAAGCGATGCCGTTCCGTCATAGCAGACCGTATCATCGGTAGCTGTCACATTCACACCCGCCAATGGACGGTAAATTCCCACACATGCCGTATCCACAATCGGTTCCAGAACATTGATTACGGAAGCGACCCAACCGCTATTGCTGCTGCCACTGTTTTTCCAAAAACGCACCGTAAGCGCCGTGTCTTGGAACACTGGGGCAGAATTGCCCGTAAACGAGGTGGGACGATACTTGTCTATCAAATTGGCGGGATCCACCGAAGAGCCGCGATAAACATAGATTGTATCCTTGGTCTGAGTGTTCACGCTGGAAAATCTCAGCCACACTTCACCCTGCACAGCTTTGAAGGTGTGTACCAATGTCTCTCGTGTGGTGGAGTAGCTGTTTGCCGCCCCTCCATCATCATAGAACAAAATACTATCGCTGGGCAGCAAGATTGTGGTTTTGTTGTTATTGGCCTGATTGAGCAGCACCGTGGAAGTACGAATCTGCTCACCTTCCGAAATGATAGCATGCCATCCGTTTGCGTATGAAGTACCGTGTTTGGCAAATTTAAATGTAAATGAAGTAGATTCGGAAATAAACGGACCGTTGCTGCCTAAATTTCCAGTGTAACGCTCCAAAAGATGCGCATCGTCCGCTGTTGGACCATCATACAAGTATAGAGTGTCATTGGTCTGGAAATAGTGGTTCGGGGTGGAAAAAGTAAGATACAAGGGCTTGTTGTTGGCGGAAGTGAACGTGTGTACATAATCGCCCGGGTCACCACTGTAGTTGCCGCTCTGTCCACCGCTGTCAAAGAAATGTAAATAGTCGTTGTCACCTACTATAGTGGTTTGTGATCCATTGCCGGAATGGGCGCGAATCTCAGCCCTGTTGAGCGGCAACACTGCCGGGCACTCCGTAGCATATTGTGTAGCGACATAGTAGCACGTGTCGTAAGTCAAGTTTGGAATTGTATATGTTGAGCTGCCATACTCATACAGTGTGTCGCGCATCAACTCATTCATGGAGGCATCGTACCAAGTATAGTACTGTGGATAGACCAATTTGGGACTACGGGCCATGACATGTGCGGTTTCCCCATAACACACGTAATCACCCGTGGTGAGCAGATCCGTCTTTTCAGCAGGCGAATTGAGTGTAACATCTGCCCTGGCCCACACAAAATCCTGCACCGGGGTAACCGTAGCCCTCCAACCGGCACAACCGCTGGAATTGTTCACCGTATTGAACTGGATGCCCAACTGGTTGCCAGTGGAGACAAACGTCCGGTTATTGAGATTGGAACCTGTAAAGTCTCCCAGCAATGTACCCGTGCCCACCGGACCGTCATAGACATAGAAATGGTCATTGCTGCATAGACTGCTTGTGTTGTCGAAACTTATCTTCACTTTGCCTTGCAGGGCGGTGAAGGTGTGCCGCAAAGTACGCTCCAACGGGGTGTAGCTGCCCGACACGCCACCATCGTCATAGAACAGCACACTGTCAATCGGGGAAAGGAAGGTGGTCTTGTCGCTTGTAAGCGGATTCAGCAACACCGTCTGCGCCTCAATGGGAGAAGTCGTGATGTAGGCAGACCAACCATTACTGTTACTAGCGGAATTATTTCGGAATCTAAACGTAATGCTCCCATGTTTGGAGGAAAAAGATATTGGATTCCCACTGTTCTGTGTGGATGTGTTCCACACTACCAAGATGCTATCCGGATTTACGGTCGAACCGTCGTAAATCCACAACGTGTCCTTGTTTTGCAAGTAATGGTTGTTCACCTTGACATATATCTCACCACTTTCCGCCGTGAACGTGTGGATGTACTCGCCACGCTCGGCACGATAGTTTGCGTCGGGGCCGCCTTCGTCGTAAAAACGGATATAATCATCATTGCCCACAATGGTGGTTTTACCATTCGTCCCAATATTCAAATATTTGTCGGAATATTGGTACGGGATAATCGTAGGACAAGAGCCTTCAGGAGTGGTGACAATGTAAAAGTAGTCATCGTAACGAACATGTTCAATGTCGTATGTGGAAAGATGGTCAAAGGCAGTGTCCTGCTGTATGACCGTTCTGCCGTCTGACTTGAACCAGGTGTAATAAACACCATTGTCAGATGACGCAGTCAGCTCCGCCGGGGAGTTAAAGCAGACCGCCGCGTTGGTGGCGGTGATGGTGACATCCTGGGTGGGCGCATAGAGGTTCACATTGGCCTCGGCCAACGCCTCACGCCAGTTGGAGGAAATGTTCATTTCCCAACCATAGTAGGTGCTACTCGTATTACCATGAGAGAACAAATAGAACGTCATATCGTGTCCTGTGGAGAAGAACTGGCGCTGACCTATACTTCCGGTCAAATCCGCAATGAGATGGTCATCATTGACTTCCGGACCGTCATACACATACAAATGGTCGCCAGAGTTGAGGTAGAGTCTAGAAAGATCCGCCTGTACGACACCTTGCGTGGCCGTAAACGTATGAACAAAATTACCCACTGCAGCATAGGCTGCTGAAGAGCCGCCATCATCATAGAAGCCATACACATCCTCCGGAGAAACAATAGTGATACGGTTGTTCGCGGAAGAATCCAAATTGATATCATAATCTTTATAAACTACGGGATTTCCGTCCGTTTCCGATAAATCGTTGGTCACATAACCTTTCCAACCTGAAGAACTAATACTCACATCTGTATGCCATAAGACTGTCAGATCACTCCCTGTGGATGTAAATGTCATTGTTCGCGTGATATCACCTCGGAGATAAGGTTCACTTCCATTATAAAAAGGTGTACCCGATGTATTCGCCCCATCATATATATATAGACGGTCGCAACAACTTTCCGAATGGAAATCAGTTATCGTTAGCGTCACCGTTCCGTTTACTGCATGGAAAGTATGCGACCAATCCGCATAAGTGGTAGAATAACTGCTGTTAGGACCGCCCTCGTCATAGAAATTGATTCGCTGGCCCGGATTCACTCGAGTGGATTTTCCGTGTGCGTTCCTATTCAAGATGACAACCGTACTTGACAAATATTGTCCTGGTGAGACTGCCGCCTGGCAGTTTGTATCATTGCCGACAGCCACATAATAGGTGTTCTGGCGGGTCTGGTTATAGACCGTGAGACTGGAGGTGCCGTTATTGCTGGTATCCTGTTTCAACATATTGAACTCCGCATCATACCATGTGAAGTACTGCGGAGCGGCGATGCTGGTGGTGGCTGTCACCGTAGCGCTGTCACCATAACAGACGAAGTCATCATTAGCCAACACTTCCGTGACGGCAAGCGGTTTGTACAAATACGCGGTAGCTTCTGAAGAGGCGTAATTGACCGTATTCACCACATCGGCATCCCAACCGGCAGCCACAGATGAACCGTCGGAGTGCCAACGCAATGTCAACGCGCCTGTGCTACTGGTGTATATCATAGCTGTGCTTAAACTTGAGGTGATTTGTGCAAGCGGAACACCCGAAGCTGTAGGGCCGTCATAGATGGTCAGCACGTCCCCTGTATTACCTATGCTAATGGAATTCAAACGCAACGCCACCTCACCAGAACCTGTGGAAAACGTGTGCGTGAAATCCTCATTGTTGCTGTAATTGCCGTTCATACCGCCCGAATCATAGATTTTCACATGGTCTGAAATGCCTATATAGGTGGTACCTGTCTTCATCACCTCGGTATTGGTCTCCGCAGAATTAAATTTCGCATTCACCGCACCAGCCAACACCGCCGGACAGAAGTCCTCACTCTCAATCGTCACATAGAGGGTAGTCACAGTGCGTAAGCTATCCAACACATACTCAGACAACTGACCCGCAGTGAGCGTGTCAATCTTGAGCAGACTGCGCAGTGCCTTGTCGCCGAACCAGCGGATATACTGCGTTCCCGGCAGATCAGAGGAGGCATGCAAGAGGGCTGTTCCCAAGAAACAGACTGTGTCTTCGTAACCAACAATGTCGTAATCGGACAACGTAAAGAAGGGCATCACGTGCATGGTGTCCACATCCTCGTCTAATTGGAGCGGTGTACGATTCCAATCCCAGTCGCCGTACGTGACCGAAGGCACGGAGTCGGCCTCCACACAATACCAGATCTGCGCTTTCACCGGATGGGCACTGGCCTGATTCTGGATAATATAGCTACGTACGTTGATAACCGTGTCAATCACCATACCGCCGGGCATGTCGCCGAGGAAGAGCATGGAGTCGGCCTGGTTAACGAAATCCACGTTAGCAGGCAGTTTCACTTTTGCCCACACGCTGTCAGCCGTGCCTTGACCATAGTTACGGACGGTCACCGTGACAGGATAATCCTGCGAGCAGTGCGGCACATCGGGAACGCTCACCTCCAAGGCCAACTTGATATGCGCCACCGGAAGAGCCACCTGCACGGTGGAAGTACCCATACAGGCGTCCGTGGAGGCATCCGTTACCGTCACACGAACCAACGTGGGCTGCGTGTTATGCTCCAGAACCAACACCGACGTATCTGAGGTCAGTGTCTGAGTTTCCACATCCACCCATGTGGCGCCGTTGTCGGTGGATTTCTGCCACACATACTGGTATTGCTCTCCCCTACCGCCGGTCACCGTGGCCGTAACCTCAGCACTGCCGTCATAGCGGATATGGACGGAAGCATCGGCAATGGTGCTGACCACCGTGTCAAAGACATGGACTGAAGCCTCCGCAGGGCGCGGGTTGTTACTCACCGTGGCCACCCAGCCCGCTGCCTCGGTCTTACCATTAGACAGGAACCAGACCGTCATGGTGTCATGACTAGAAACAATGGGTGCGGGAAGATTGCTTGAATAGTTGCCCGAGAAGTGGGCAATCATAGAATCTGTATTTGTCGTATTACCGTTGAAAATGTACAAATGATCGTAGGTGGACTGCAGATTCAACATCTCAAAGGAGATGGTGATTGGCTGGCCATCCTCCGTAACAAACACTCGTCTGGCGTCCATATTCGGAGAATAATTGGCATTCAAACCGCCGTCATCATAGAAACGGATGCTCTGTGCACAACGAAGCACGGAAGTTCCTTGCGACATATTCTCCCAATTAACCACCATACCATATCGGTTCTCGCAATAGTCAGCATTATAAGCCGTCACATAAACGGAAGTGTCCTGGGTCAGCCCCGTGAAATTAAACGGGGATCTGAACGAGGCATCGTTAATGGTATCAACACGCAACAATTCGGTCTGCTCATAGTCGCGATACCATCTCAAATAATAGGGAACCTGCAGCACTGATGAAGCATACGCTACCCCGTCTTCTGCCCGGCAAATCGGATCCGATTCGGTAATGACATCACAAGCTGATGCCACATGCGAAGTGATATTGATGACCACAGTGTCCTCCGGAATAGTGTAGTGACACCGGTCGTCCTCCACCTCCTTCACCCAGAAAATGCGTTGCGCCATGGCGACGAAAGTCAGGGAATCGTCGTTGGTATGCTGGGTTTCTGTAATCGCAGAGTTCTCCTCGTAAGCAATCGTGTAATGCACGTCACCTTCGCCTTCTGTGCGATACCAAACCTGAACTTCCTCTCCGGGACACACTGTGGTATCCCTGAGAATCGTCACCCTTGGAGACGGAATCACGTTCACCATCACACTGTCGGAAGCAATGGTGTTACTACATCCTGTATTCAAGATTTCCACTTTGTAATATCCAGTGTCCGCACTGCGCGGCAGGAAAATACGGGTGTCTTGTGTGAATTTCTCAAACCCGTCAGGGCCGGTCCAATGGTAATACACACTCTCATCCAATCCAAGGGCGAAAAGATCCACATAGCTGCCTTCACAGGCATCGGTCAACTGAAGCCCGTCTAAGAACCACGCTTTCTTAACATGTTCCATATCCCACACAGGAATATCAATATAGAACGATGCCAGGCACTGGTCTTCCACATAGCAAGACACCGTCTGTCCCGCATGAACAGGAACACGGTCGAAAACACCAGTCTGGTTCTGTCCCAAAATCGTACCGGTTTTGCCCGGACCCGAATAGAGGGTGTAGTTGTAAGGAGCCGTACCCTCGAACGCCTTCACGCGCACGAAACCCGTATCCGCATTTTCATCGCACACCCAACTGTAGGCATACTGGAACGCCACCGTACCGCCGTCGAAAGTCACAGTGTCATAAAGAACAGGAGGCCTACAGCTATAGGAAGAAAGATTTGATATATTTGGCTCAATTTGTATCACGTAGGTGCCAGCACCCGTCACTCGTAAGGAGTCCCCAAGACTGCGCCAATTCGTGTTAAACGTCGTGCTGCTGCCGTTCAGATTTTTGATGATTTTAAAATGTGGACTGACCCGCTCAACCGAGTCATACACATCCCAATAGGTGCTTCCATTATGGTAATAATTTTTATCGTTGTTATATGTCCTATGGTAAAAATATCTGTTCTTCGGTTTTATGATAAGGTTCGTACATTCATAACGCAAATCGTATTCCGGCTCATCATAAAACCAGGAATAGGTGTCTGGGAAACCGGGGTGAGTTGATGTGTAAAAGGTGTCACACTTGGTGATGATTCTGAACTTATACAGTCCGGACGGCAAACAATAGTCGTATAAATAGATAGAACTGTATCCAGACGGAACTATCCGTGCCAAGTTGGAGATGCTGTCCTTCTCATACGTCCAGCTGTGCGTGTCCAAATGATAGACGGCCCTGTAATTGTACTTGTTTCCTAACGGACTTTCGTACAATTCCACAATAGTGCTGTCCATATATATATTATTAAGGTAATTACCATTCACATAAACAGCTCTTTCGGATTCACAACAATGGTCATAACTATTATAGCTAGTCGAGGCAGTCCAATATTGATTGTATCGGGATGAAGTCGTGTATTTCCATTCTTTTTTGAAAGTGATATTATCCGTGCGCGTGTAAATCGGGCAACCCTGCGCATTGTACATGGTACGAGTGACAGGAATCACCAATGTGGTGTCTAAAAAATCACCGTATTTCGGATAGATATCCTCGGCTCTCAGACGTGACGCCGGATGCGTAGAATGCGGGGAAGAATACGAGGTCCACGTGTCGCCAGCACCAACATTGCCCGGTTGAGTAACATTCCGCACTGTGTCAATCTTTAGCGTGTCACCATCTGCATCAGTATAGACCCAATATATGGGATACGTCACCTGGTATTTATTACCCGTTGTACTGGTAGTCGCATCCGTTGACCGGTAATGATATTCATTATAATTATAAAACCAGATAACCGGTTCCCAGTGTCCGTACGAGGTGTCATAACCACCCCAGTAACCGCAAGAGTCATACACCGCCGCATACGGCCAGGTGTAGTCCGGTACCCAAACCCTTCCTGTCTGAAACTCCGTTGGTTTGTCCCACTGATGCCATTTAGTCAGATTGATGGTGTCGCGGCATGCAGTCATGCGCGCCTGAAATGTTACC
>JAEEKL010000208.1 GCA_016282395.1 Bacteroidales bacterium | reverse complement strand
GCACCGCCATTGTTGTTGGTAAAGCCCAACTCAAAGAAAGCCCAAGCGCCAAGAATGCCTGCGCCAACCAGCGCAAACAGGTGCAACACAATCAAATAGAATTTCGTACGCCCTTTCAGCCTTTTCCACGATTTCCATAAGGAACGTTTCTTACGCACCTTTTTCGTGGGTTGTTGCGACGCGTTATCAGATGATTGTAGAGACGCGCCATGGCACGTCTCTACAGAATGATTTGTCTCTTCCATCGTATATCTAACGTCTCACGTCCTACGTCACGTCTATTACACCAGATTCGCAAATCCCATAAACGCCATAGCGAGGATGCCGGCGGTGATGAGAGCGATCGGAACGCCCTTCATGCCTTTGGGGATTTCCACCAGCTCGAGCTGCTCGCGCAGACCTGCGAAAATCGTGATGGCCAAGGTGAAACCTATAGCGATGGCAACCGCATATATCGTGTTGTCAATCACGGAGAAACCGTGGCCGGGGATGATGGTTTGCTGGGTCACGTTGATGGCGACACCAAGGACAGCGCAGTTAGTCGTGATCAGTGGCAAGAAGACACCCAATGCACGGTACAGCGAAGGGCTGACCTTCTTGAGGATGATCTCCACCATCTGCACCAAACTTGCGATGACCAAAATGAAGACAATGGTTTGCAGATAAGTGATTTCCAACGGAACAAGCACATATTTCTGCAATAGTGATGTGACTAACGTGGCGAGAGCCATGACGAACGTGACGGCCGCACCCATGCCGAGGGCGGTGTTCACCTTGCTGGAAACGCCCAGAAACGGGCAAATACCGAGGAACTGCACCAAAATGATGTTGTTGACCAGCACAGCTCCGATAATCATTAAAATGTATTCCATTGTTAATTTGTTTAATCGTTTGTGAATAATAACCGTTAGGAGTGAGCAGTGGGCAGTAACGGAGAGTTCATTGTTAATTTCCTTCTTTCAAATCGAACCGCAAAAATACACTTTTTTTCCACATAACAACATCAGTGCTTAATTCTGATTTAGAGCTGCGTGACCCTGATGTCCTGCACAAGCTACACGGAGGATATGCCCTTATTGTGACTGCTGATGAGGTGCCATGAACCACTTGCAGAGGCTGATTTTGGTGTTCTCGAAGACGATTCCCAACAGTACTGAGAACGTGTGGTTGCCGTCGGCGCAGCCGAACCTGCCATCACTGCGTTCGTAAATGTATGTGCTTCCGCATTCGGGACAGCACACGGTTTTACCCTAACGCCGTTCCTTGAGAGTTTTGCGGCATTTGTCCTCGATAGTAAACTATGAGATGAATTCGATGAGGGAGTTGAGGTTTGAAAGGTTAATCATTCGTATCAGCCTTAAGGGTTAACGTGTAAAATATAACAGAAATTCCCTTACGTTGGTGGAATTTTAACACTTTTTTCCGTCAACTAGTATCTAGTCACCAAAAATTTTGTATGAAAAACCTCAAACTTTTACCAGTCCTCTCGACCGTGATGCTGACCGCCGTCTCCTGCGACTCCAAGAAAGAAACCCCAGAAGAGGAAACACCCAAAATGCTGGTCTTTTACTACTCCCAAAATGGCAATCCCAAGGCCGTGGCAGAGAAAATCGCCAACATGCTTGGTGCCGACTTCAGCGGTAAGAAAATCGTGCCGTTCTGCACATTCGGCAGCGGCGGACTGGAATCCAGCGTAAAGGATTTGGTGGCAACTGAGCCCAACGTAGAGATTCTGTCTGGCTACGGAATCCGCGTCGCCCGTCTGGAAGCAATGCACCGGTGTTCACGAAAGTGATACAGTAGTTGTTTTTCCGGCAGAACTCGCAGACTTGCGAAGAAAATGGTCTTCGTGTCTGCGGGAGAATTATCAGGAAAAATAGTACTTTTGCAGCCGAAAAACAGCTCTGATGGTTACGAAACAAAAACAACAATTGCTTGACGCGCTCAATGAGTACCGCTCGTTGGGAATTGCGAAACAGATAGATTACACACAGTCCGCTGGTCCAATAAAACCGCTTTTTGACCCGACAAATCGTTTCTCTTTCCCGATAACGGGGCGGTTCCACCTGGCACTACAGAAGGGCAACAGCCTGAATCATGCGGGATATGGCGGTTTGCATGGTGTATCCAAAGCCACCGTCAAGTGCTACCTCAGCGAATTGAAAGCATCCAGTTTCTTTACACGGGTGGGCAGCGACAAGAAAGATCTCTGAAAGATGTTGAAATAATGAACCCACTGATTTACGCATAAAAAAATTTTCGTCACTCTGCGAAATCTGCGAGAATATGGAAAAAAATTAGTAAAACCGTATGTTTCTTGGTGAGCTGATATCCCTGTTTGTCGCCCTTTCATGGACTGCCACGGCACTCTTCGCCGAGGTGGGTTCGAAACGTATGGGCTCCTTGCCGTTCAACACGATCCGGATGACGATGTCGCTGTGCTTCCTCGTCCTCACCCTTTGGTTGGTGATGGGCGTGCCGTATCCGCGCTATGCCGACGGCGGCACATGGGGCTGGCTGCTGCTCTCCGGGGTGGTCGGCTACGTCATCGGCGACTATTGCCTGATGCAGGGCTACATCCATATCGGTTCGCGCTTCGGACAGCTCTTCATGACCCTTTCGGCCCCCACGGCGGCGCTCACGGGACGAATACTTCTCGGCGAGCAGATGCGCCCGGTCGCCATCCTCGGGATGGTGGTCACCCTGAGCGGCAT
>JAEEKL010000207.1 GCA_016282395.1 Bacteroidales bacterium | reverse complement strand
TTTTCGCGCAAAATGCGGTGCGCCAACTGCCAGTGAAAGGAGAATTGTGACATATATATAAATGTAGAGACGGGGTGCGCCCCGTCTCTACAAAGGTTTGGTTTACCGATTAGAACGTATTACCTGCGGCCTGACAAGCGGTGATGGCCACGAGGCTGACGATGTCTTCCACGGAGCAGCCGCGGGAGAGGTCGTTGATAGGAGCTGCCATGCCTTGCATGACAGGCCCCACGGCATCAGCGCCGGCGAAACGTTGCACGAGTTTGTAGGCGATGTTGCCTGTTTCCAATGACGGGAACACCAACACGTTAGCTTTACCCGCGACAGGGCTGCCGGGAGCTTTTTGAGCACCTACAGACGGGATGATAGCGGCGTCGGCCTGCAACTCACCGTCAATCACGAGGTTGGGATCCATTTCCTTGGCGATGCGAGTGGCGTTGACCACTTTATCGACCAGTTCGTGCTTGGCGGAACCTTTTGTGGAGAAGCTCAGCATAGCCACGCGAGGCTCGATACCGGCGATGGTGCGGGCGGTTTGGGCCGTGACGACCGCGATTTGGGCGAGTTTGTTTTCGTCGGTGTTCGGGTCAGCAGCGCAATCTGCGAAGACCATCACGCCATCGTCACCCCACTTCTTGTCTTGGAAGCACATGATGAAAGCACCAGAAACGACGGAAATGCCTGGTAAAGTCTTTACAATTTGGAAAGCGGGACGAAGTACGTCGCCGGTAGCGTGTTGAGCACCAGTCACTTCGCCATCAACGTCCTTGTTCTTGATGAGCAGGGTGGCTAAGTAAAGCGGATCCTCGACTTTCTTGAGGGCTTCTTCCATCGTCATGCCTTTGTTCTTGCGGATTTCGTACAGCATGTTGGCGTAGAAATCTTTCTTGGGGTTGTTCAGCGGATCAATGATGTCAGCTTTTGCGATGTTCTTGAGCCCCCATTCAGCAGCTTTGGCCTCGATGTTGGCCTTGTTGCCTAACAAAGTGATGGCAGCATAACCGTTTTCAATGATGATGTCGGCAGCTTTTAAGGTTCTTTCCTCTTCGCCCTCGGCCAAAACGATGCGTTTGTTAGCCTTCTTGGCATTTTCCTTGATTTTTTCGATAATGTTCATTGTTTGTTTATTTAATGTATGATGTTTAAGGCAATGGTGATCAGTGAATAGTGATTAGTAAACAGACAAAGTTCATAGTTATAGTTTAAGTTTAAGTCAAACACGGCGGCAAAGATACATTATTTTCGGTTTTGCATCTCAAGCACAAAAAATCTGCGAAATTTTAAATTAAAATTAACTATTGATTGTTAAAATTATTTATCTCAATTTACAACTTATTGGTTATCAGTATTAAAAAAATTTTCAAAAACTCTTGACAGGGGTTTCTTGGTGTTGTATATTTGCAAGACTAAAATTAAGCATTATGAAAAAGAACATTGAAGAAAATTTGCCCGAAAAGGGTTGCGGTGAAAAAGTGACCGCAGAAAATGAGGCAACGAATGAAGTTGTCAAAAATGAAACAGTCAATGAAGAGTCTGCTGAAGAGGATCAGGAGGAAGAAGATTCTCCCGATCAGGACGGGGAAATGGAGCTCCATGCCTCCAAAAAGGATTTCCTTATGTTCATGCACAAACTTCTCCGATTGATGAAAGACGTTGTCTTTCTGAATCACAGCTTGCATGAATTCGAGGAAGACCCGATTTTCGACCTGCTCTTGGATCTCAGCAAGGTGCATCTCAGAGAGATGAACAAGTCTTCCAAGGAGCAGAAGTCATCAGGCGAGGACAGCGACGATGATGAGAAAGGCGATCGTGACGATAACGACACCATCACGGAGGCTTTCATCAGCTTGAAAGTGAAGAAGTTAAAAGATTAGCGTCTTTTTAACGACTTTGACAGGAATCGTTCGCACTATTTGCAGAAATTGATGCGGAAAAGCGGAAACATTTCTGCACTTTTCCGCCTTTCCGCACTTTTCCGCAATAAATGTTACCGAAAAAACAACAAACAAGAAGTTATAATTGCAATGTTAGTTTTTGAAAATGAATCTGCGGCCATCAACAATGCCGTGTACGAAGTCCACAAAAGGTTGGGAGTCGGGCTTCAAGAGAGTCTATATCAAGAGGCACTCGCTATAGAGCTTGATTACCAGTGTATTCCATTCGAAAGGGAAAAACGTTACAATGTTTATTATCGCGGTCAGCGACTTGACCACTACTACTTCGCAGATTTCGTTTGCTTTGACAAGATTATTTTGGAAGTCAAGGCAGTGTCTCAGCTCACTGACCAACACAAGGCACAGGTTCGCAACTACATCGGGATAGCCGAGAAACGGCTGGGGTTGTTATATAATTTCAATGAAAAATACATGACCCCGGTTCGGATTTTAAATTCAAATTTGAGAGATTTTTGCGAAAATTGATGCGAAAATTGATGCGGAAAAGCGGAAACATTTCTGCACTTTTCTGCACTTTTCTGCACTTTTCCGCCTTTCCGCACTTTTCCGCAATACATTCCTCAATCCCCCAACGAATATCCGAAACGTTTCATTTGCAGTTCGTTGTTGCGCCAGTCTTTGAGGACTTTCACGGACAGGTCGAGGAAGACATGCTTTTGCAGGAAGTCTTCGATGGAAAGTCTCGCATCTGTACCTAATTTCTTAATGGCCGAACCTTTGCTGCCGATGATGATGGCCTTCTGCGTGGAACGTTCCACGTAGAGGGTCGCGGCTATCCGGATGAGGTCGGGTTCCTCCTTGTAGCTTTCCACGACTACCTCTACACTGTACGGGATTTCCTTCTTGTACTGCAAAAGGATCTGTTCCCGGATGAGTTCCGAAACGAAGAAACGCATCGGGCGGTCGGTGAGGGCGTCTTTCGGGAAGTAGGGTGGGCATTCGGGCAGCAGCTCGATGATGCGGTTGCGCACGGCCTCGATGTTGACTCCTTTTAATGCGGAAATGGCGAAGACATCTGCGGTGGGGAGAATTGATTGCCAGTGGTTTTTCGATTCCGTCATTTGTTCTTCGGTGTATTTGTCGGTTTTGTTGATGATGAACACGACGGGGATTCCCATCTTGTTGATTTTCTCAACCAATTCCTCGTTGTACTTGGTCTCGCCGCACTCGATGAGGTAGAGGATGATGTCGGCGTCCTGCAGCGAATCGGTGACGAACTTCATCATGTACTTCTGCATCATATAGGCGGGGTCGAGCACGCCGGGCAGGTCGGAATAGACAATCTGGTAGTCGTCGCCGTTGACGATACCCTTGATTCTGTGGCGGGTGGTCTGTGCCTTGGAGGTCATGATGGAGACCTTTTCGCCGACCAGCTGGTTCATCAGGGTGCTTTTGCCCACGTTGGGGTTGCCAATGATGTTTACGAAGCCCGCGCGGTGCGGGGTGGTATCGGAATGTGTATTTTGGAGTTCCATAATATTATAGTCTCGAGTTAATCGGCAACCGTCCAAACGGCCGCCGCAATTTCAGGCGGCAAAAATAGTAAATTTCCCCCAAATTGCTCTCACCGTATCAACGTCACACTGCCCTTTACTATCTTTTCCTTTCCATCACGAGGCTTGTAGCGTACCACACACGTATATACGCCTTCGGGTGCGTTGGCACCATCCCAACCGAACGACAGTTCCTCCGTTCGGAAAACCAATCCTCCCCAGCGGTTGTAGATTTCCAAACTGTAGCTTTCGATTTCCTCAAGATAGTTGAACACGGGTCGGAAGATGCTGTTGACCCCGTTTCTGTTGGGGGTGAACGCATTGGGTAACCATACGGTGACCGTTGGGATTTTGTCTGGGTGATATAGAATATGAAACTCTACCACGGAATCGCAGCCGTTGGAGGAGGTGTAGGTGAAGGTGTAATCGCCCGGACTGGAATATGCTACCCCATCGTGATACACGCTTTCGTCTGGAGAAATGTACTCGAAAAGCGTCGTGTGCTTTTCGGGTAACACGGTGAGAGTCAGACTGTGCAGAATAGCGGCAGTGTCCGTGCATTCCGAGCGGGTGAGCGTATGAATACCGGGGGTGGCGTATCCGGAAGTGGTGAAGCCATACCCTGAGTAGGGCTGGCCGACACAGATGCTGTCACTATATGCGATAGTGGTGTCAATAAGCACTTCGTTGGAAAAGGTGATGTCTCTAAAAAAAGCCTCAACAATTCCATCCCATGTCTCAAACTCTTCCAACAAACGAAACACCACCAAATGGGGCGGTGGAATAGTGATTCCTTTGCAGAGGAGATTAAGGGTGCAGACGGTAGGGTGATTGAGCTCATCCCAATCATCCCAAATACTATAAATATAGAGCGTATCTATCGGTACGTATCCCGCTAACGTGTCGGAAATCATCGTCACATATCCCACAGCAAAAGGAAGACCTGACTCAAAAGTGGTGTCCACAAGGGTGCTGCCTGTAAATTCATGGGCACTATAAACAGCAGAAAAAGAGATATATGTGGGAGATTCTTCGAGAGGTGGCGAAATCATGCTTCTTTCTTGTACACGGGGTCGATAAGCCAGCTGCTTGTTCAAGCGCATCGCTTGATCAAGTACCATATCTGGAGGAATATAAATTGGGGCAGTAGGAGTAGCCCAAACATCCACATGCATGTTACATTGAGTCCAACAACACTCACTATAGAGAAAAGTGGAATCTGCTCCTCCCCAACCCCAACCCCCACCATTGGAAAAGAATCCGTTCTCGAAATCCTCAAAATAGGGCAGATGTTTCGGAGGGCAATTTTGCGCCATACTTCGCCATACGCCACCTATCATCAAGACAAACAGCACCCCTAAAAAACATATCTTCTTTGTATTAAGCATCTTATCACATGGAAAACTTGTCAAAAGATTCCCCATGTCTCTTTTGTCGCACGAAAAGGTTATTTTGTTACATCACCTTTTCATTTAGTACAGGTTCACTGTCTTTTGGGGCAAAAGAGATATAGCTGAAATTCTCCAACCAGTCGCCAGTGTTGAAGAAAAGATGACCTGATGCAAGCTCGTAGCGTGTGGGGATGTGGCGGTGCGCGAAAATGAAGTACTCGACATCGGTGGTCTGCAACATCTCGCGGGCGAACCGCACTTGGGCTTCTTTTTCCCCTTTGAAGACGAACGTGTTCTCATCGTGGGAGTTTCGGCTCATGCGGGAACAGAGTCGTGCGATGGCGAACGATTGCCTAGGATGCAACATACCGTAGAGCCACCAATTGAACCGGCAGTTCAGGATTCGTTTGATGAACAGGTATTTGCGTTGCTTGCCACCCAGTCCGTCACCGTGGCCCACGAAACAGCGGTGTCCGTTAATTGAGAACATTCGCGCTTCGCGATAGATGATGGCCCCGAAAGTTTTCGTGAAATAATCTTCCACCCACATGTCATGGTTGCCCGTAAAGTAGTGGATCTGAACACCTTGAGCGTGCAGTTTCTTCAGACAGGCAAACAAAGTGGCGTATCCTTTCGGCACCACATCGTGGTACTCGAACCAGTAGTCGAAAATGTCGCCCAACAGGAAAATATGTTGAAGATTTTCCGCTTGACTCTCGAACAGCTGCACAAGTTTCTGCTCACGTTCCTCGCTGGCCTCGTCCGGCGGGGTGCGGAAATGCGCGTCCGACACGAACAGGCAGTTGCCGCGAAGCTTAATAGGTTCGGAATGTGGGGTCGTATTTTTCACGCGGCAAAGATACGATTTTAATGGTTATTGGTTATAGGTTATTGGTTATTGAAGCAAGTTTTTTGATGATTCAAAGGCAATAGGAAAAAGTGTATTTTTGCGGTATGAAAAAAATCATCTGTAGTCAATTATTCCTTATGCGGATGCCACTCCTCTTCGCATGTCTGTTGGTTGCGTGTTCGTCATGCGGACAGAAACTGGTGTGTGGCTGCACCGACCCGGTGGCCAGCAACTTTGACCCCAAGGCCAACGTCAACGATGGCAGCTGCAAATATCCATCCGCAACTGTCAAATCTAACGTTTTGGGCACACTGGATTCCCTTTTGGTTGGTTCCTCCTCGCTGCTATTTTGGAAGAATGGCTACTGGACCTACAATGACCACACCGACAAATTCCTCTATCGAATAGACAGTAACAATGCCGTCATTACAGACACCTTCTGTGTCAAGCGAATCCGGAACCGGGACACCGAGGAAATCGCGCAAGACAGCAACTTTATTTATTTTGGAGACATAGGCAACAACAAAGGTAACAGGCAATACTTCCATATTTTGCGAATCAGCAAGGCAACGATAGGGAACAAAAAATACAAAGTGGATACCATACGGTTTTCATACGGAGATCAAACCGATTTCACGGCTCGGCTGAATGCCACCGATTTCGATTGTGAGGCCTTCATTGTCACGGATGACAGCATATATCTCTTCACTAAACAGTGGGTTTCCGCACAAACCACCGTTTACAGTCTCCCCAAAACGCCTGGA
>JAEEKL010000206.1 GCA_016282395.1 Bacteroidales bacterium | reverse complement strand
TAACTTCTAACTGCTTTTAATTTATCTTTTTAACCTATTTTTAAATCGGCGGCAAAAATACACTTTTTTCTTATATATACACATGGTGGACATACTATTTTTTATTTGGGCTACAGACATGCAACCGCTAACGCGGTTGGTTACCCATCACTATGAATTGTTCACCATTCACAAAAAATTGTATCTTTGCGCCTCTAAAAAAATCATCATTATGGCAAATATTGAATTCAATAACAAGACCTACGAGATGGACGGCGACGGCTTCATGGTTCATCCCGAAGAATGGAACAAAGAACTGGCTGCGGAAATCGCCAAAGCCGACGGCATCACGGAAATGACTGAGAATCACTGGAAGGTGGTTGATTGCATCCGTTCCAACTACGAAGAGAAAGGCATCGCCCCGATGGTCCGCACCATCTGCAAGACCGCCAATCTGAAACTGAAAGACATCTACGAACTCTTCCCGCTGGGTCCCGCGAGAGGTGCATGCCGTGTGGCAGGTCTCCCCAAACCCGAAGGTTGCGTATAACTTCCTAACCTTCTAACCTTCTAACCTTATCATTATGAGTATTATGCAATATTTGGCAATAGCCGCGGCGGTTTATTGCCTTGTTAGTTTATTGGCACATTTGGTCAAAGTAATCCGCTTGGGTGCCCCGAAGGACAAGTCGGAGCCGAGCGGTAGTGTGAAGGAGGGCGTTATTTACGCCAACACCCGCGCCATGATGCCCGATCAGAAAGAGTCGGCCTACCTGCATATTCCGTCTTACGCCACGGGTATGTTGTTCCACATCGGACTCTTCTGCTGCCTGCTCTTCTTCTTGCTCTCCTTCTTCCCCTTCTTCAATAACTGGATTGGTAGTGGCTGCAATTGGCATCTGATTTTGGCCATTCCTACCGCTTTGGGTACTATCTGTGGTGTTATCTTGTTTGTCAGAAGATTGATTTCCAAGGATTTGAAACCGTTCACCACACCTGATGACTACATCTCCTGCGGACTGGTCACCCTTTTCCAGTTGATGACCACACTCTACCTGTGCTGTTCGACCTGTTGCGGATCTGTTACCATATTATATTATATAAGTTGCATCCTGCTGTTCCTCTATATGCCGTTGGGCAAGCTTCGCCACGCGGTCTATTATTTCGCGGCGCGGTATCATCTCGGTTTCTTCTACGGCTGGCGGAATGTGTGGCCGAATAAGGAAAATAAAGAGTAAACATTATGAGATTAGACTTTTTAGGTGCGACCGAAGAGGTCACTGGCAGCAAGTTCTTGCTGACCACCAAGGACGGAATTAAGATATTGTTGGACTGCGGTATGTACCAAGGCAAGGGTCTGGAGACCGATGCCATGAACCGCGATTTGGGCTTTGACCCGACCAAGATCGACATCGTGTTGCTCTCGCACGCGCATATCGACCACGCCGGGCTTATACCATATATATATAAGTTGGGATTCCGCGGCAAGGTGTTCTGCACGCCGGCCACCCGCGACCTCTGCGCCATCATGCTCGCCGACTCTGGAAGAATCCAGGAAGCTGATGCGCGGCAGTTCAACAAGAAGACCGAGCGTGTGGGCAAGACCCCCATCGAGCCCATCTACAACGAGAAGGACGCGGTGGAGTGCATGCGGCTGTTTATCAGCATCCCGCGCGGACTGCACTTCAACATCACCCCGACCGTGGCCATCGACTTCATTGACAGCGGCCACATGCTCGGCAGCAGTGCCATCTACCTCACTTTCAAGGAGGGACGCAAGACACGCACGCTTTGCTACACCGGTGACGTGGGTCGCTACGACAAGCGCATTCTGCCCGATCCGGAGCCGTTCCCCTACGCCGACTACATCATCACCGAATCCACCTACGGCGACCGGCTGCACTCCACGTTGGACGAAGCCGACAAGGAGCTGATGCTCGTGGTGCGCGACGCTTGCGCGAAACGGAAAGGCAAGCTGTTGATCCCGTCGTTCGCTATCGGCAGAACGCAGGAGATCGTCTATGCGCTCCATCGTCTCAAGCTCGCCGGTGACTTGCCCGACATCGAATGTTTCGTCGATAGTCCGCTTGCCTGCTCTGCCACCAATCTGTTCCGTCTCCACGACGACTGCTTCAACGAGGAGATGCGTACGTTCATGCAAGAGAACCCGGATCCATTCGGTTTTGAAAACCTCAGCTATGTGCGTACGATCGACGACTCCAAGGCGCTGAACGAGCACAACCGTCCCTGTATCATCATCTCCGCCTCCGGCATGATGGAGGCAGGGCGTATCAAACATCATCTGGCCAACAACATCGAGAACCCGAAGACCACCATCCTGTGCGTGGGTTACTGTGCCCCGACCACGTTGGGTGCGAAGATCATGCGCGGCGACGAGAAAGTTTCCATCTTCGGTAACGAGTACAAGGTGCGTGCCACGCTCGCCCGCATTGATGCATTCTCCGGTCACGGCGACTACAGCGAACTTATCCGTTACCTCTCCTGCCAGAAAGGGAACAAGAAGTTGAAGAAGATCTTCGTCGTACATGGCGAGAACGATGCCCGTGATGCCTACGCGAAACATTTGAAGGAGGCCGGTTTCAAACAGGCGTATGTGCCGAAGTTCCGGGAATCTATTGAGCTAAGTTAAGAGTTAAGAGTTAAGAGTTATGGCGAGGCAGAGCATAGTTGGAGATAAAAGTTTGGCTTTCGCAAAAAGAATAGCAAAGCTTTATCGTTTTTTAGTTGACAAAAAGAAAGAAACAATTATGTCTAAACAAATTCTTCGATCAGGAACTAGCATAGG
>JAEEKL010000205.1 GCA_016282395.1 Bacteroidales bacterium | reverse complement strand
TCCACAATCATGTAGTTGAATGCGCGATCCACAGTTTTGAAGATGACGTGGGCGAATGTATAGTCATAAAGGCGCACCTGCCTGCGGTTGATGGAGTCCGGCTTGCTCATCTCTGTCAGCACCGTATCCACTTTCTCAAGAAACATGTTTTCCTGTTCACGCATCAGTCGGATATTTTGTTCCACGAGCGCTTCGTTTTCAGGTCCCAAACGGAAACGATGCACCATACCCGCACCGCTCTTCTGAATCGGTCCCACGATGCCCTGCACGGCCCTTGAAAGACGGTGCTCGTTGAAAGCCAACGATTTGCCGAGCATCACGATACTCAGAATCAGAAGAACGGCGAGTACGATGATATGAAATGCCTTCTTGAAAAATTCTATGAGATTATTCATCAGGCAGGAAGCAGACTATTTCTTTTCGGCGAGTTCACGGCCGGCCTTCATGCAGGCGAGGTTCACGTTGACGATGTCCTCGCCCTTGCGGGCGAAGTTCTCGCGGACGGCATTCTCGATCTCCTCGTAAGGCAGTTGCAGATACGGAGAAGCGGCACCAAGAATCACCATGTTGGAGGAACGGGCGGAACCGAGATCCTTGGCGATTTGGTCGGCGTTGATGGCCACGCAGTTCTGCACCTTGGCCAACTCAGCCTTCAAAGCGTCAAAGTCGGGATAGTTCGGGATGTTCACGAAAGGTTGGTCGTTGGTGATCAACCAGCCGTCCTTCTTCAGCCACGGCAGATAACGCAACGATTCCATCGGCTCCACGGAGATGATCATGTCGGCCTTGCCCAGCGGGATAAGGTCGGAAGCGATGGGTTGGTCGGAAAGACGGAAATGGGACTGCACATCGCCGCCGCGCTGGCTCATGCCGTGCACCTCGGCCTGTTTCATGTACATTCCTCTTTTGATGGCGGCTGCGCCCACAATCGTGGCGATGGAAAGGATACCCTGGCCGCCTACACCTGCTAATATAATGTCGATTTTCATATTTTTATTCGTTTTTGTTTGTTTTTACCCCTGTAGAGACGTTTCATGAAACGTCTCTACAACAGACGTTATTATTACTTCTTTGGTATTTTATTATCGGCTATTGGCTTCAATAACCCATAACCCATAACCCATAACCATTACTTCTTTGCGGCTTGTTGTTTTTTCATACGACGGCTCAAGGTCTGGATACATTCGCGGGTCGGAATGATCACGGAAACACCTTGGTATTCAATTTCCTTCTCAATGATGGCCACATTCTCTTCAAAATGAGCCTTGAGCGGGTTGATACGATGGATATGCTCCTCTTTCACGCCGAGGCCCTTGCAGATTTCGCCGAGCACGCCAAGCGCGTGGGAATCCTGACCGCCAGTCATGCCGGTGGTGCTGTTGTCGAGAATGAGCACCGTAACAGGAGTGTTCTCATAGATGCAGTCCAACAGGGAGGTCATGCCGCTGTGGGTGAAGGTGGAGTCACCGATGACGGCCACGCACGGGCTGAGACCTGCGTCGGCGGCACCCTTGGCCATCGTGATGGAAGCACCCATATCGACGGTGGTGTAGATGGCATTGTACGGCGGAAGCGCACCGAGGGTGTAGCAGCCAATGTCGGAGAAGACTTTGCCCTTGCCGTATTTCTCCATCGCCTTGTTGAGGGCGGTGTAAGAGTCAATGTGCGGGCAACCCACGCACAATGCGGGCGGACGCGGAACAACCAGTTCCGGGACAGGTGCGCCGTAAGTGTCGGGCAGACCGAGGGCCTTGGCCACGAGGTTCGGGTTGAGTTCGCCGTCACGAGGCAGCTCGCCGCTCAAACGACCCATGATATTGCCGGTGCGATTCAGCACGCCGCGGACTTGCTCCTCTATGAAAGGATAACCCTCTTCGGCGATGAGCACCTTGCCGCATTCGTCGATCATCTTGGCGATAAGCTTGGACGGCAGCGGGTATTGGGAAATCTTCAGCACGGGATACGGGCATTTGCCACCCTCGAAGTTCTCCATCAGGTAGTTGAAGGCAATACCGGAAGCGATGATACCCATGCTCTTGTCGGCACCGTCAATGTAGCTGTTGAACGGGGAGTTGAGCGAATCATTCTCGAAATCAACCTGCTTGTCCAACAGTTTGCGATAATGTTTGCGTGCGTTGGCAGGCAACAGGATGAACTGCTTCGGGTCCTTCTCGATGTTGAGGGGGTTCTGCGGACGCTCAGCTTTGCGCTCCACACCGGAACGGGAGTGCGACAGGCGCGTGGTGAGACGGATGACCACCGGAGTGCGGAATTTCTCGGACATCTCGAACGCATAGTAGGTGATGTCGTAGGCTTCCTGCTGGTTGGAAGGCTCAAAACACGGGATGAGCGCGAACTTGGCGTAGTAGCGGGAGTCCTGCTCGTCCTGGGAGGAGTGCATGGAGGGGTCGTCGGCGACCACCACCACCAGACCGCCGTTGGCACCGGTGATGGAGGAGTTCATGAACGGGTCGGCGGCCACGTTGAGGCCGACATGTTTCATGCAGACCATTGCGCGCTTGCCTGCGTAGGACATGCCGATGGCGGACTCCATGGCGGTCTTCTCGTTGCCGGCCCAGATGCTGTGCACCTCGCCAGCCTTGCCCTGCTTGGAGTTCTGGATAAATTCAGTGATTTCAGTTGAGGGAGTGCCCGGATAGGCATACACTCCGGATAATCCGGCGTCCAACGCGGCCTGAGCCACCGCTTCGTCGCCTAAAAACAATGCTTTTGACATAATCTATAGTACTTTTTTGATTGTATAATAATGATTTAAGTTCGTAATATTACAAAGTTGCAAAAGTACAAAATTTTATGTTACGCTCAATTTTTTTAAAGGTTTTAGATTTATTTGGGCGCCCCGGCGCGGCGTCACCATCATTCACCACCATTGTCTCGAACACCCTTTTCAATAACCCATAACCCATAACCTATAACCTTTACAAAAACGCCGCGCCGGCCGGGCTTTCCGCTCAAATGGCCGGCCGAAACCGGCCACATCACTCGTTGATTTCCCCCTTTTAAGGGGGCCAGGGGGGATTCCGAAACCTGCAAAACCGCCGGCCATAACCGCTGCAATCCCTGGCGCACGCCCGTCCGAGACATATTCGCGTTTCGCGGCGAACTATCCGATCCCCTCGCCCGCACCCATTCCCTCGCCGCGAACCCCGCACCCACACCTTCCTCCGATGATGGGATCCGCACCCCGAATCCGGCTACCGAGCTTTCAGCCCTGCCGGGCTGTATTCGCGAACGCACCGAACGAGGAAACCGCCCCGAACAGCAAATGCACCATTCCGTTTGGCCACCCTCCACCATCAAAAACAACACGCATTCCCGATACCCACCGTCACACCGAAAAAACGAAACTCTGACTGGCCAAACGGAACCTCCGCCTCGCCAGTGCTGGAAGAAACGGCATACGTCCAACTGCGAGGACACAGTTGGCTCCATACCGGCCAAACGGAACCTCCGCCTCGCCAGTGCAGGCCATTTATCGTCTCATCGCTTCATCGTCTCATCGTATCAAAAAAATTTCGTACCTTTGCAGCCATGAATTTCGTATAACCCTATTCCAAGAGGGCTGCAAGCCTGACACGTGTCAACCCAGGATGAAGCGAAGCGGAACCCTGGGACACAGAAACGAAAATACAAACTAAATCGTAAAAATATGAAAAGATCTATTATTATAACCCTCCTCCTGCTCTGTGCCACCTCCCTCTTCGCGCAGGCACCGGAGAAGTTCACCTACCAAGCGGTGGTGAGAAACGCCAGCAACCAATTGGTCGCCAACGCGCCGGTGGGTGTGCGCGTGAGCATCCTGCAAGGGGATGCGGACGGCGAAGCCATCTATGTGGAGACCCACTCTGCCGTGACCAACGCCAACGGCTTGCTGACCGTGGAGATTGGCGGTGGCAAGACGGATCAGGGCGAGTTCGCCGGCATTGACTGGGCGAACGGTCCGTATTTCCTCAAGACCGAGACAGACCCGAACGGTGGCGGCAACTATAGCATCACAAGCGTGCAGCAGCTGTTGAGTGTGCCCTATGCCCTCTATTCCAAAGAGGCGGGCAATGGCTTTAGCGGCGACTACAACGACTTGAAGAACAAACCCACGATTCCGCAGAATGTGGGCGAGCTGACCAACGATGCGGGTTACATCACCTTGAACGACCTTCCCGCACCATCCAAGGGCGGTGATAGTCCCCAAAACTCGGGTGTCATTCAAACAGAGGCGTGTGGTGAAATTGATCTATGCCAACTTGCAAACCTGTTAGCACAGCAACAGACGCAAATTGAAGAAATGCGCAATGCCCTTCTGCCGAAAGTCACTACTGAGGCAATGGGATACGTGACGGGAACCACGGCCATCTGCAATGGTCGTGTCACCGAATACGGCTACAGTAGATACGGTAAAACCACTGCACGTGGAGTGTGTTGGGGTACGGAGCCGAGTCCGACAGTGAGCGGCAGCCATATTAACATCAACTGCTCCAGTTACGGCGACTGCACGGGCGGGTTCTCCAGCACACTCTCTGATTTGCAGCCAAACACCACCTACTATGTGCGAGCTTACGCCACAAACAGCGTGGGTACGGCCTACGGTGAGGAGGTGAGTTTTATCACAACAGACACATGTGCGACTATCACATTGCCCTACACCGAGGATTTCGAGAGCTACACTACCACCACCGCTGCCACCACGGGTGTGCAGCCCGACTGTTGGGAGCTGGTGCGGGAAGATGTGGCTATGACCGATGCCACCTCTCCGCAGCTCTATTTCATGAGCAGCTACGCCCACAGCGGGAATTACACCCTACGGTTAATCAACCGGGGCGTGTATGCGATGCCTGCCTTGTCGGAGGATGTGCAGATGAACCATGTGAAATTGGAGATGTACCTGCGGCAGGCAAATGCCGTTTACGAGTTGGAGGTTGGTGTTTGGGAAAACAACGGCAGATTCGTACCCGTGGCACGGTTCAACAACAGCACCACGGGGGTGACCCGTGTGGAGTGTGACTTTTCCAGTTACACAGGCAATGGCCGCCGTATTGCATTCCACAATGCGTTGGGTGGCACCGTCAGCTATAACTACTCTTACAACTACATTGACGACATCATCCTTGACACTGTCCTCAACGGCAACATTTCCGCCATGTTACCTGCCGTCACCACGGGAACAGTAAGCAACATTACGGCGACAACAGCAATAAGTGGCGGCGAAGTGACCACAGACGGTGATGCAACGGTTACCGAACGCGGTGTATGCTGGGCCACCGAATCCAATCCGACTGTGGAAAACAACCACACAAACGATGGCACGGGCATGGGCCAGTTCACCAGCAGTATCACCAGTCTCACCGCCAGTACTACGTACTACGTGCGGGCGTATGCCACCAACAGCGCGGGTACGGCCTACGGCGAGGAGGTGAGTTTCACCACAATAGCGAGCCCGCAGGAAACCTGCGCCACCATTTCGCTGCCCTACAGCGAGGATTTCGAAAGTTACACTACCTCTACAACAGCGAACACAGGCGTGCAACCCGACTGTTGGGTGTTGATGCAGGAGGATGTGCCAATGTCTGATGGCACCCGTCCACAGATTTATAACGAAAGCAGTTACGCCCACAGTGGGAACTATACCCTGCGGTTAATAAATCGGGGCATTTATGCGATGCCGGCCCTGTCGGAAAGTGTGGATCTGAGCCATGTGAAATTGGAGATGTACCTGCGACAGGCGAACGCCCGTTACGAGTTGCAGGTTGGCGTTTGGGAGGAAGACGGCACGTTTGTGCCGGTGACCACATTCAACAACGGCACCACGAATGTGGAGCGTGTGATATGTGACTTTTCCAGTTACACAGGTAGTGGCCGCCGTATCGCGTTCCATAATGTGTTGGGTGGTGGCGCCAATTATGTTTATAGCTACAACTACATTGATGATATAACCTTGAGCACCATTTTTGTTGTGGATGAGAAATCCTGCCCAGGCACCCCTACAGTAACAGATATTGACGGCAATACTTACGGCACTGTGCAAATTGGCGAGCAGTGCTGGATGCGGGAGAACCTGCGGACGAGGCACTATACTGACGGAACGGCTATTGCCACATGTGGTTCTTACTCAAATGGCAATCATCCGTACTGCTATAACTATAGCAGTCAAAACCTTACGTTGGGGATACGGGGCTATCTTTACAATTGGCCGGCGGCGATGCACGGTGCTTCTTCCAGCAGTGCTAACCCGAGCGGCGTGCAGGGAATTTGTCCCGTCGGCTGGCACTTGCCGAGCGATGCGGAGTGGACTCAGTTGACGGACTATGTGGGCAGCCAGAGCGAATACACCTGCGGCGGTAGCAGCAATAACATTGCCAAGGCATTGGCATCCCCGGAGGAATGGATATTTAGAAGTTTTTATGATAATGATACCTGTTTTGTAAGCGTAGACCTAACATCGAACAACGCTACTGGCTTCTCCGCCATTCCGGCAGGCCATTTCAGCAGTTCTTTGTTTGAGTACGCGGGCGATAACGCTTATTTTTGGTCTTCTACGCGGGACAGATACAATACGAGCGAAGTGTGGTGTCGCAGTCTAAGATCCCGAACCGCGTCCGTGGTCAGGTACACATACTACACGGGCGACGGAAATTCCGTCCGCTGCCTCCGCGATTAAAATCAGACGTGAGACTTTTGGGGTGTCCGTTGGGGCATCCCTTTTTGTTGCGATGAGGCGATGAGGCGATGAATATTTATGGTTAATTCGTGGTGAATTCGTGACAATTCGTGTTTTGATTCACCTTGCCCTTGCGAGGCGGAGTTTCCGTTTGGCCGGTCTCTGTCTCGCTTTTTCGTTAGGGTGGTGCGTGGCGAAAATGCGTGTTGTTTCCGATAGGAGAGGGTGGCCAAACGGAATGGTGCATTTGCTGATCGGGGCGATTGCATGGTTCGGTGCGGTCGCGAACTATGCTCTGTGCTGGCCGTTGCGGTCGCGCACAACCGGTTACCGGAAATCGTAATGGTTGTGCAAAACCGGTGCGGTCGCGAACACAGCCCGGCAGGGCTGAAAGCTCGGTAGCCG
>JAEEKL010000204.1 GCA_016282395.1 Bacteroidales bacterium | reverse complement strand
TACGAGCAGAACTACAATCTGCCCGAGGACGTGGACAAGGACCACATCGAAGCCAAAGTGGAGCACGGAATCCTCACCATCACCCTGCCGAGAGTGCAGAAAGAGGAACCCAAACTCGCCCGTAGCATCACCATCGGGTAATCTTTTAACCAAAGCCAATGATTTTACGCCGCATTCGAAAGAGTGCGGCGTTTTTTTATACCTTCAATATTCGTATTTTATGTACCTTTGCGGCCTGAAAAATAACAGCTATGAACGAAAAGAAAATTGAAACCGCTGCCGCCCTCGGTAACGCATTAGTAGATAAAGTAGATCATTTCTTACACCATTTCACCAGCTACGCCACGGATCTGGAAGTTGGCATCCACCCCGAGACCTTCGACATCATCCTCGACAGTCCTAACAAGATTCCCGAAGACTACCGCCGCCACAACATCGCGGATTTCATCCTCACCAATGACAAAGGTCTGTACGAACCCGACGAGAAGGTGATTTTCCAGGTGGCGGAACACTATTTCTAAGATGACACGATGAGGCAATGAAAAACGAAGAATGGCGATGAATTGTAGGGGTGTATCGCATACACCCGATGTATCGCAAACACCCGTCGGACAATAACAAACGACATATTATGGCGAAAGGAAAAAGTTCAGAAAAAACAGTCACATACAGCGACCTCGTAGCGCAAATCAAGAACAAACAGTTTGCGCCCGTCTATCTGTTGCACGGGGAGGAACCGTTTTTCATCGACCGACTCTGTAAGATGTTCGAGGAAGGCATTTTGGAACCCGAAGAACGAGACTTTAACCAGGTGGTGCTTTATGGCAAGGACACCTCCGTGGATATGGTGCTGGCCAACGCCAAGCAATTTCCTTTCGGAAGCCCGTATCGTGTAGTCATCTTGAAAGAAGCCAAAGAACTGAAAAACATCGAATTGTTGGATGCTTACGCGAAAAGTCCGAGTCCGCAAACTATCCTCGTTGTCTGTTACAAATATGGCAAACTGAAAGCCGCTCAGACGAAAGCATACGCCAGTCAAGGGGTCGTTTTTGTATCGGAAGGGGTTAAGGATTGGAACCTCGCCGCATGGATTCAGGATCTCGCGAGCCAGACATTCAACTACAAGCTAAATCCGCAGACCGCTACTATGCTGAGCGAGCACATCGGCAACGACTTGTCCCGAATCTTCACCGAATTCCAAAAACTACAAGTTGCTCTGCCTGCGGGAAGTGAAATCACACCGGACGTCGTCGAAAAATACATCGGCATCAGCAAGGAATACAACATTTTCGAATTGCAGGACGCTTTGGGATCCCGGAATCTATCGAAAGTCTATAACATCATGCTCAACTTCACGATGCATCTGAAGGACAATCCGAACATCCGCACCATCTCCATGCTGTATTCCTATTATCACAAGATGATCCGTTACCATCTTTCGCCCGACAAAAGCAATGATGCGCTGAGAACCGTTTTCGGCAATCTGCCGCCAGGCATCATCGCCCGGAACGTTGGAATCGCCAATAACCATACCCTGCCGCAATTAACCCGAATCATCTCCATATTAAGGGAATACGATGTGAAATCCAAAGGTGTGGATGCCAACAACGATGAAGGGGAGCTGCTAAAAGAGATGATTTACAAGATAACGCATGTATAGAATGAAAAACATACGGTTTTCCCCTGTAGAGACGTGCCATGGCGCGTCTCTACAAACGAGATTTATGGTGTTATGCCTACTCATAGTAAACTTCTCCTATGCCCAACCACCCGCTGGTTATTATGCCTCTGCTGAAAATAAAAGCGGCAACGAGCTTCGCACGGCTATGCACAACATTATTAAAAATCATACATCTTTGTCATACAATGAGTTGTGGCAGGCATTCTATACTACTGATGTACGTCCCGACAACGGCAAAGTGTGGGACATGTACTCCGACCGCCCAAACGGAACCCCTGCCTACTACTTCACTTTCGGAAGCGACCAATGTGGCAGCTACTCCGGCGAGAGCGACTGCTACAACCGCGAACACTCCGTTCCAAAAAGCTGGTTCGGCGGTAGTGTCGCACCCATGTACACCGACCTCTTCCACCTCGTTCCCACCGACGGCTTCGTCAATTCCAAACGAAGCAACCTACCGTTCGGCAAGGTAATCAATGCGACTTGGACCAGCACCAATGGAAGCAAAGTGGGTACGTCCAACATTTCAGGTTACTCTGGGTTTGTGTTCGAACCCATCGACAGTTTCAAAGGTGACTTCGCCCGCATCTATTTCTATATGGCTGTCTGCTATATGGACAAGAACCTCGGTGTGGAAACGCAATCCAACTTTTCCGGAGGAAACCTTAAGCCATGGGCGAAAGAACTGCTGCTCCAATGGGCTGCCATGGATCCTGTCAGTCAGAAAGAAATTAACCGCAACAATGCCGTTTATCAACGTCAGCACAACCGAAACCCGTTTATCGACCATCCTGAACTGGCGGAAAAAATCTTCGGTAACGACTCGAGTCCATTCACTACCGATATTTCAAGCTATTCCGATCAACATAGATGGATCGTATATCCAAACCCTGTCTCTTCTACAATAAACATCAAATCTATTGATAATCAAACTGATAAATTAACAGTTGAGCTTCAAGATATTGCTGGAAGAACCCTGCTCGCCCGACAATTTGACAATATCGACAACATTCAGATAGATTTATCCAAATTTCCCATCGGACCCTATTTGATAAAATTGTCCTCTGAACACGGCATTCAAATCCATAAAATCGTAAAACAATGAGTACCATCAAGATAACCAAACAATTCTCCTTTGAAATGGCACACGCGCTACGCAACTACGATGGGCTGTGCCGCAACATCCACGGCCACTCCTACAAGATGGACATCACTCTCGCAGGGCAACCCCTGCACGATGAATCTTCACCTAAAAACGGGATGGTGATGGATTTCGGAGATCTGAAAAGACTGGTCAATGAAGAAATCATATCGCTTTTAGACCATGCTTTGGTGTTAAGCGACAAGACAGACAATCAGCTTATTGAGATTTTAAAACAGAATTACGAGAAAATTGTCATCGTGGATTTCCAACCTACCACGGAAAATCTGTTAAATTTCATCGCAGAAAAGATACAGTCGCGCCTACCTAATAATTTAAAACTCAATTGCGTGCGCTTGCGGGAAACGGATACCTCGTATGCGGAATGGGAAGCGTAAAGCAATGTGTTGCGTCTTTATTTCAGCAACAATTGGTTATATTTCCGTAAGGATTCCAAGATATTGACTCTCACGTGAATGAAGTCGTCGGTGCCAGCTTCTTTGAGAGCTTCGAGGCATTCGGTAGGGTTGCCAGCCACGAGGAACGGTGTGTTCGGGAATTGCGCCTTGCATTGCTTGGCGGCCTCCACGCCGAGGGTTGCGTACTCTTCGTCAGAGCTGCACACCACGATGAGGTCGGGTTTCGCTTCACCGGCGGCCTTCACGCCCTCTTCCACAGTCGGGAAGCCAGCAGGCTCGATGATCTGATAGCCGGCGCAACCGAAGAAGTTGGTGATGAATCCGGCACGCGCCTGACGCATGGCCAAATTACCGACTTTCAGCAGGAACACGGACGGACGGTGGTTCTTGGCGGCGTATTTTTCGGTCTCAAGGCGAACTTCCTCGAAAGCCATGGCACCGCGGTAGGTCTTTAAACCTTCGCAGTCATCCTTTTTTACTCTTTCGATTTTGTCGGCCATTGTCTCGTTGATATTCGGGTATTGGTTGGTGCCGAGCAGGATGTAGCGGCGGGTGGCGATGTTCATGTCGCGCTTCTGGCAGCTGGTCTCGATGGCCTCGCGCATCGAACCGTTTTCGATAGCTTTGAGGGCACCGCCCTGCTGCTCAACATTTTGGAAAAGTTTCCACGCATTCTCCGCGATGGAGTTGGTGAGGTTTTCGACGTAATAGGAACCTGCGGCGGGATCCACCACGCGATCCATGAAAGCCTCTTCTTTGAGGATCACCTGCACGTTGCGGGAGATGCGGCGGGAGAACTCGTCGGATTCCTTGTACGCCACATCAAACGGTTGCAGCGAGATGGAATCGGAACCGCCAATGGCTGCCGACATACCCTCCGTGGTGCTGCGGAGCATATTGACGTAAGGGTCGTAAAGGGTTTTGTTCCAAGTGGATGCCACGGTGTTGATGTGAATCTTATATGCGCAGTCGCATTCGGGCTTGTATTGAGCCACCATGGTGGACCAGAGCAGACGGGTGGCGCGCAGTTTGGCGATTTCCATGAAATAGTTGGAACCGACGGAGAGCGTGAGCTGCATCCGTGAGGCCACCTTTTCGGGTTTGAGTCCCTTTTCGGTGCAGAAGGCGAGGTATTCGTTGGCCATGTTTAGCGTGTAGGCCAATTCTTGAACGATGGTGGCACCGGCATTGTGCAGTACGATGCCGTTCACGTTTATGACCTTGAAGTTCCTCATGCAACCGTTTATCTCCAACAGTTCAATAGACTGTTGCAGGTCTTCTTCGGCGGATTTCCAGAACATGTTGTGACGCAGGCGGTAGGTTAGCGGGTCGAAATTGATGCTTCCCGACACTTTCTCCTTGTCGAAGTTTTTGGCTTCCACGAAGTTGACGAAACGTTTCATCAAATCAAGATAGCTCTTCACATGGTTGAACTGCACCCCGTTGACATTCAAGTCGATGCCATTGAGAAGCATAGCCAGTGCCGCATCGCTATCGATGTTGGCGGCATTGAAGGCGATGCATGTGGCGCCACGTTTCAAAGCGTCCACAGCAATTGCGTTGGCTTTGGCGGGATCGGCCTCCTCCACTTCCTGCACGATGTCCCAGTGGTTGTCACGGGCTTTGGTGCCCCGGGTATAAGGGAACTCGTTTGGCATAGTCTTCAGGTAGTCCAGATCCTGAAGGTTTTCAGCGCGATAATAGGGCCGGACTTGGAAACCTTCATCGGTTCTCCAAACCAGTTTCTTCTCGTAATCAGCGCCTTTGAGGTCTTTATTGATGGTGGCTTCCCACTGTTCCGTAGTCACGGGCGGGAATTCGGTGAATAATTTTTCGTCGTTCATATTCCTTTTATATTTTGAGCGTGCAAAGATACAATTTTTTAGTGAACAGTGATTAGTGAACAGAAATTAGTAAATGGTAAATGGTAAATAGTGATTAGTATCAAGGGTCATTGCAACAGGCAACAAAGAGGCGTTTGTATGAGCGTATAGCACGCGTCCGTAAGTCAACGCAGGTGTTTCATGAAATAATCAATCAGTCCGTCGGGGTCTTTGACGCTTTTTTGCAGCCAATTGAAGAAGAGTTCCTCTTTTTCTTCATCGGAGAGTTGCCATTTTACGGAGGAATGGCGCATTTTTTCGGTGAAATGAGAGAGGATGATGGCGGCGGAGTTGGAAATGTTGAAACTTTCGGTGAAGCCGTACATCGGGATAAGTACGTTGCCGTCAGCGTATTTGACAGCCTCCTCGGAAAGACCGGTCAGCTCGGTGCCGAATAGGAAGGCGGTTTTCTGCTCTACAGGAAGGTCGAAGATAGTACGTTTTTGTTCGTCGGGGAGGGTGGCGGCTACCCAATAGCCCTGCTCGTGCAACCGGTCGATGCATTCTTTGACGTTATGTTCGCTATGCGGGAATTCGTGGATGGTGAGCCATTTGTCAGCCCCCATGCTGATTTCTTTGTTCGCCTCAAATTCATTTCGGTGTTGGATTACGTACACATCCTGCACACCGTAACAGTCGCAGGTGCGCAGCACGGCGCTGATGTTCTGTGCCTGAAACAGATCTTCCAGTACCACGGTGACATGCCGCGTACGGTTTGCTATGATTTCAGACAGCCTCTGTTGTCGGTTCTCCGTGACAAAAAGCTTGAGGTAATTCGATACCTCCCTTCGTAAAGTCTTGTTCTCTATTGTCATCATGATGGATAAATGCCAATAAAAAAGCCCTTGTTCAGGGCTTTTTTATTGGCATGAAATAGGAATTATTTCATTTTTGCAAATGCTGCACCGGGTTTGAATTTGACAACCTTCTTTGCAGGAATCTTGATGGACTTGCCGGTACGAGGGTTGTGACCCACTCTGGCTTTGCGGTCTGTCACGCTGAATGTGCCAAAGCCAATCAGGGAGATCTTGTCGTTTTTCTTCAAAGTCTCTTTGGTGGCTGCCATAAAGGCTTCTAAAGCACCTTTAGCCTGAACTTTTGTCAAACCGGCTTTTTCTGCAATTGCATTAATTAATTCGCTCTTGTTCATGTTTTTTAATTTAATAGGGTTAGTAAAAAGTTTGAGCTACAAATTTAGTAAAAATTATTAATCACAAATCCCAATCCAATAATGTGAATAAATATTTTAAATGGTTGAAAGCAAAGGGGTGTTTAGTGTAAAAAAATATATCAAAACAAATAATCAGTATAACAATTTAGTCTGAATCCCGCTAAAAAATCCTCAATATTCATTCGTTTTTTACCTTCGATTTGGAGGATTTTGACAGAAATATCACAATTTTTGGTAGAAATTAACATTTCTTTATAGGAATTTATTGTTATCTTCCCTGGTTTTTGCGTACTCGGATTGTTGGTGATTTTTATATCGAAAATTTTGAGGTTGCAGGGTTGCAGGTTGTTAGTGTCGGGATTTTTGAGTCCGATGCGGGTGAAGGCGGCAGGGTAGGGGGATAGTCCGCGGACGTGGTTGTAGATGTTTTCGGCGGTGTCATCCCAGCGGATGAGCATGTCCTCCTTAAAGATTTTGGGAGCCGGTTTCAAGTTGTCAAACATCTGCTGAGGAACAGGATGGATGGTGTTTTCAGCCAATTGTCGCAGCGTTTCCACGGCAAGTTCCGCACCGATGGCCATCAGTTTGTCATGTAAGGTTCCAGCATTGTCCTCCTTAGTGATCTCCACCTCTTTCTGAAGCAAAATGGACCCGGTGTCGGTATGTTCGTCCAACAGGAAGGTTGTGACACCGGTCATGGTTTCCCCGTTCATAATGGCGCGTTGGATGGGGGCGGCCCCGCGATATTGCGGGAGTAGCGAAGCATGGACGTTAAACGTGCCGAGGAGAGGCATTTGGTAAACGCATTTTGGCAGCATTCTGAAAGCCACCACCACGAAGATGTCTGCGTAATAGTCTCGCAAATCTTCCACAAAAGCCTCGTCCTTCAACTTTTCGGGTTGCAGAACGGGTATTTGGTGGGCGATGGCATAGTTTTTCACTTCAGAACAGCGGAGGTGCTGGCCACGTCCGGCGGGCTTGTCGGGAGTAGTAACCACAGCCACGACATCATGCCCCGCTTTCCGGATGGCATCTAAGGTGGCAACGGCAAACTCTGGCGTGCCCATAAATACAACACGTAACTTTTTCATTATATGTTCTTTTTTCATGACCTTTGGCCTTTAAAAGGCCAGCATCTTCAAAGCACTGATTGCGCCTTCAACACCTTTGTTGCCGTGTTTCCCCCCGGCGCGATCTTCTGCCTGCTCCATCGTGTTGCATGTCAGCACACTGAAAATCACAGGTTTGGAATATTCAAGGCCCATTTTCATAATGCCATCTGAAACGGCTTGGGCGATAAAATCAAAATGGCGGGTTTCGCCTTGGATGATGCAACCGATGCAGATGACGGCATCCACGGAGGATTTTTCCAGCATCCATTTTGCGCCGAGAGGCAGTTCAAAACTGCCTGGGACGTGCCGAACTATGATATTTGCGGTTTCAACGCCGTGTTCGACAAGACAATTCTTCGCGCCTTCTAAAAGAGAATCGGTAATGTGATTGTTCCATTCACTAACCACAATACCGATTCTTGCTTGGTTGGCGGAAGAAAACTCAAACGGAATATAATCCGACAGGTTTTTCTTCTTTTCAGTCATTTCTTATTTTGAAATGTTTGCTTTTGCTCTTTCAACATATTGAGCCACGCTCATTTTGTTGTATTCGGTGTAGAAATCCTTTTCAATGGTTTCGTAAGCGTCGAGAGCCTTTTTCCAATCGCCTTTTCTTTCATACATTTGGCCCAATTTGAACAGGGCGATCGGAGTGAAGAACGGATCTTTGCCTTTCACGGCCTTTTCGTAGTAGCTGATGGCGTTGGATTCGTCGCCTTGCTCATCGTAAAGGTCGCCGATGGTTGCTTGGCAGGCATACCACAAAATGTCCTCTTTCTTTTTGAATTTCTTAAGGTATTCCATGGCTTCGTCCTTTTGTCCAAGTTTCAGGTACGTCAAACCGGCATAGTAGTTGGCGGTGTTGGAGGTTTTTGTGATTTTGTAACCACTTGCAATATCCAGGAAGCCGTCGTTTTCGCCGTCGCCTTCAAGGGCTTTTTTCAACGATGCCGTGTCACCTTGGGTGAGCCAATGGATAGGCTGCTGGATTTGGGCTGCAGCTTCGGCATTTTTCTTTTGAACATAAAAGCGGTTGAAGGCCAATATCGCAAGAACGATGACCAATACGCCAATAATGACACCGTAAATAATATTCTGATATTTGTTGAAGAACGCCAGAATTTTCGTTACAATGTTCTCATTTTCTTGGGTTTGCTCAACTTTTTTAGAGCCCAGATTTTCTGTATTTGCCATAATTATACGTCTAATTTTTTAAGGGTGCAAAAATACACTTTTTTTGAAAAGAAAAACACCTGTTTGGAACATTTAAAACAAACTCGTAATTTCCTGCTTTTAGGTATTGGTTTTTCGTATTCAGAGACCGAAGGCATGTTTGATTCTGTCCACGTAATCCAAACGCTCCCAGGGGAAGAAGGTTACCATACGTTTGCCTTGCGCGGTCTTGACCTCTTTTTCGTAGAAGTCTCTTCCGAAGTGTCCGTAGGAAGCGGTGGGTTCGTAGATTGGGTTTTTCAGTTGGAAGCGGTTGATGATGTCGTAGGGGCGCATCGGGAAGATTTCGCTTATGCGCATGGCTATTTCGCTGTCGTGCATTTTCACTTTGGCGGTGCCGTAAGTGTTAACGTAAAGGCCTACGGGTTTCGCTTCGCCGATGGCGTAGGCTACCTGGATGAGCACTTGGTCGCAGAGACCGGCGGCCACCATGTTTTTGGCTATATGCCGGGTGGCGTAAGCGGCAGAGCGATCGACTTTGGAGGGGTCTTTGCCGGAAAATGCGCCGCCACCGTGTGCGCCGCGTCCGCCGTAAGTGTCAACGATGATTTTACGGCCGGTGAGCCCGGAGTCGCCGTGTGGCCCGCCGATGACAAATTTGCCCGTAGGGTTCACAAATAGCGTATAGTCAAAATTGAAAAGTTTCTGTATGTTTTTCGGACAGCTTTTTTTCACGCGGGGAATCAAGATTTTCTCCACGTCGTGACGGATGGTCTCCAGCATGGTGGCTTCGTTGGCAAATTCGTCGTGTTGCGTGGAAATGACGATGCTGTCAATGCGTTCGGGACGATGTCGCTCAGAATATTGCACAGTGACTTGCGACTTGGAGTCAGGGCGCAGATAGGTCATTTTCTTGCCTTCCTTGCGGATGGCGGCCAGTTCCTGCACGAAGCGGTGGGCCAGTTCAATGGGCAGCGGCATGTAGTTGTCCATTTCGTTGCAGGCATAACCGAACATCATGCCCTGGTCGCCCGCACCTTGATCCTCCAATTTAGTCCGTTCCACGCCTTGGTTGATGTCAGGTGACTGGCTGTGGATGGTGGAGATTACACCGCAGGATTTATAGTCAAATTGATAGTCGCTTTTGTCATAACCGATTTTTTTGATGACATCGCGTACCACATCATCAACGGAGACATAGCCTTCGGTCTTCACTTCGCCGGCGCAGACCACGAGTCCGGTAGTTACAAGTGTCTCACATGCCACTTTCGATTCGGGGTCTTGTGCTAAAAAACTGTCTAATAATGCGTCCGAAATCTGGTCGCAAATTTTGTCGGGATGTCCCTCCGACACGGATTCTGATGTGAACAAATAACTCATAATCAGTGTTTTTAATAAAAAAATAAAAAACTGAAAATCGTGGAAGGAGATGTTTTAGCATTTTTTTTTGTGGTTGCAATCATTACAAATCTATCCACTGGTTTTCGGCGGCAAAAGTATAATTTTTTTCAATACGAACGCAACACTATTTGAATTGTTTTTAACCAATGGACAACGGCTAAAAACCAAAAGCAAATAGCAAAAAAAATGTACTTTTGCCACCGCATTTTAAAAACGAAAAATATGTTCATTAATACCTTATGTTATATAACATGGAAAGTGAATCCGGTGGCATTTCATCTTGGTTCTGTCGAAGTCCGCTGGTACGGCATTCTGTTGGCACTCGGTTTCTTGTTGGCCTATTACACGCTGCAGCGGATTTTCAAAACCGAACATTTGTCGCAGAAACTGTTGGACAAAATTTCGATTTGGACGATTGTTTGGACGATTGTCGGTTTGCGGCTCGGGCATTTTCTGTTCTATGAGCCGGAGATGTTCATCACCCATCCGTTGCAAATCCTGTTGCCGGTGGATGAAAACTGGCATTTCATCGGTTACCAGGGACTTGCGAGCCATGGTGGTGTCATCGGCATCTTCGGGTTCCTGATCTACTATTGTTGGCGGCACAAAATCAATTTCCTGTGGATTTTGGATCGATTGGCCATTGCGGTGCCCGTTGCTGCTTCGTTTGTGCGGGTCGGCAATCTGATGAACCACGAAATTGTGGGCAGCATCACGGAGGTGCCGTGGGCTTTTGACTTCATCTACGGCGGTTTCGGTATAGAAGGTACATTCCGCCATCCCGCCCAGCTTTACGAATCGATTGTCTATATGTTGGTGTTCATTGGTTTGGCCATATACTATTTCAAGTTCGCGAAAGGCAAAGTGGCGGCAGGACGCACCTCCGGCATCACACTGACGGTGATTTTTACTGCCCGTTTCATCATTGAATTTTTCAAGGAAGTGCAGGTGCAGGATGAAATCGGCCATGTCCTCAATAACGGCCAATGGCTTAGCATCCCGATGATTCTCATCGGTTTGGGCTGTTTGATTTATTCCTTTGTGAAACCGAATTATCCTGAATGCCCCTATAAGGAGGAACCTGCTGCGTAGAGATGCGCGACCGTGTGTTTTTAAGGCACGTTTTCCTTATTCGTTATACCCGACAAACTCCACATCAACATTTGAGCTGTCGGGAGAGGTGATGAAGTGCAGAATTGCTTTCACCGAGCTGCTTTTAAATTCAGCATCGACAGACATTTGCACAATAGTTTCCGCAGAATCACAGACATGGATACTGTCAATAATGGGAATTGTTTCCAGAAAGTCATTTAAAAGATGGTCTCCCACGCTTCCGGAATATTTGTTTTTATCCATCGCGGTCAGGGGAATCAGCCCATTCAAGACAAAACACGGTGTGCTGTTAATGTTTTCAAATCTGAAGCTCAGGTCGCCGGCTTCTCGTTCATTGTTGTTTTTGTTTTGAAAGGTACCGAAATAACGGCCTCCTACAAAATCTCCGCTATTGCAAGAAGCGAAAATTAATACCAGCACGGCTATGATGGATAAAAACTTTTTCATCGTTTCAATAATTTTTGCAAAAGTACATTTTTTTTGTTGTCAGGGTATCATCCCATGTTCTTAATTTTCAACTTGTAGATGTCCAGTACGTTCTGCATGAGCATAGCGATGGTCATGGGGCCGACACCGCCGGGAACGGGTGTGCAGGCCCTGAGACGTTTTTCCAATTCCGGACGGGTTTCTTCGCTATAGACATCGCCCTGCAATTTGCCGTTCACGCGGTTCATGGCCACATCAATAAGAACGGCTCCTTTCTTGAGGTCGTATGGTTGGAGCAGGTTCGGGCAGCCGACGGCCGTGATGACAATGTCACCGATATGCGCGATTTCCGACAAGTTTTTTGTGCGGGAGTGACATAGCGTGACCGTGGCGTTGTTGTGAATCAGCAGCTGCGCGGTCGGTTCGCCCACCAACTGGCTGCGCCCGATCATCACCACGTGTTCTCCAGCTACCTCTATGTTGTTGGACTTCAACAAGGTGAGGATGCCTTTTGGGGTACAAGGCATTACGTAGGGTTCGCCCAGATGCAGCAGTCCGACATTCATGAGGTGCAGTCCGTCGGCGTCCTTGCGATAGTCGATGAAATCGAGAACCCGTGCGGAGTTGTAATGGTCGGGCAGAGGCAACTGGATGAGGATGGCATCCACATCTTCGTTGCGGTTGCATTCGTCAATCATGACCATGAGCTCGCTTTCGGTCGTGGTGTCGGGCAACAGGTGCAACACACTTTCCATGCCCAATGCCCGGCAGGTGTTGTCCTTGTTGTGGACGTAGGTAAGGCTGTCGGGGCGGTCGCCGACGAGGAAGATGTCCAGTCTCGGAGGACGTAGCCCTTTTGCTTTGATTTCCGTCACCTCTTTGGCAATCTGGTCTTTCACCAGCTGTGCGCACATTTTTCCGTCGATGATTCTCATAATGTCTTATCGTATCTTTTGGGTTATTTGCATTCGGGCACATTCATCTCAATTGGAAGAATTTATTGCGTTCCTGCGACCGAAGTTCGGGGTGCAAATGTACACAAATTACAAATACACACGTGTAGAATAATGAATTTATGAACTTATAAATATAAATTGTTCCATTTCACGTTGATGGACAAGCGATAACAATAATTCATCACCTATAAAACGCTTCCGAAGAGACGTGACAAAGGAAAAATTACAATTCAACTCAACAACCTTAATGTATCATAAGATTTTAAAAGAGTGATTTGTATAGGTGACTGTTTTTAAAAAATATGTACCTTTGCCGCCTTAAAATTTCAAACCGATGTTACAGATTCAACTTTTAAGAGAAAATCCCCAAGAGGTTATTGACAGACTGAAAATCAAGAATTTCGATGCCACGGAATTGGTAGCCGAGATTCGCGAACTTGATAGCGAAAACCGCAACCTGAAGAAAAAAATTGACGACAATCTGATGGCGCAGAACCAAGGTGCGAAGAAGATTGGTCAGCTCTTTAAGGAGGGCAAGCGCGATGAAGCCGAAACCCTTAAGGCAGAAATGGCCACTTTGAAAGAGAGCGAGCGCACCGACCGTGCCAAGCTGCAGGAGCAGGAAGAGCTGCTTCAGAGCAAGATGGTGCTGCTGCCCAACCTTCCAAACGCCGCCGTCGCCCCGGGCAAAGGTGCGGAGGACAACGAAATCGTTTATACGCAGGGCGATGCCTCCAACCTGCCTGAAGGCGCACTCCCGCATTGGGAACTCGTGAAGAAATACGACATCATCGATTTTGAGCTCGGCACCAAGATCACCGGTGCTGGCTTCCCTGTCTATAAAGGCAAAGGCGCACGCCTGCAACGCGCCCTCATCGACTTTTTCCTCGACGAGGCCACGGCTGCCGGCTTTGTGGAAATCCAACCGCCCTATATGGTGAACGAGGATTCCGCTTACGGTACCGGCCAACTGCCTGACACAGAGGGACAAATGTATCACTGCCACGTCGATAACTTCTACCTCATCCCCACCGCCGAGGTGCCCGTCACGAACATCTACCGCGATGTCATCCTCAAAGAGAGCGATTTTCCGTTGAAGAATTGCGCTTACTCCGCCTGTTTCCGTCGCGAAGCCGGTTCCTATGGCAAAGATGTGCGCGGCCTCAACCGCCTGCACCAGTTCGACAAAATCGAAATCGTGACCATCGAACACCCTGATCGCTCTTACGAGACGTTGGAGGAGATGACCAACCACGGCAAGATGTTGCTCACCAAACTCGGTCTGCCGTTCCGCGTGCTGCGTCTCTGCGGCGGCGACATCAGCTTTACCTCTGCCTTGACATACGACTTGGAGGTCTATTCCAAGGCTCAACAAAAATGGTTAGAGGTCAGCTCCGTCTCCAACTTCGAATCCTACCAAGCCAACCGTCTGAAACTGAGATACAAGGATGCCACGGGCAAGACAAAACTCGCCCACACGCTTAACGGCAGTGCGTTGGCTTTGCCGCGTGTGCTTGCCGCTTTGTTAGAAAACAACCAAACAGACAAGGGCATCGTCATCCCTGAAGTGCTTCGTCCCTACACCCGTTTCGACATCATCGACTAACATCGGATGAAAAAACTGTTCGTCATACTGCTGCTGCTCATCACTTGTGGCGGCTCCCTACTGGCACAGCAAAGTCAGGAGGAACAGCTCGCCATGCAGTATTACAAGGACAAGGAATACGACAAAGCGGTGGAACTTTTTGAGAAAATCCACGCCAAAAAACCGGATTCTTACATCTATTATTACTATTTCTACTCTCTTTTGGAGTTGGAACGCTACGACGATGCGGAGAAAATGCTCAAAAAGCAGGTCAAGGCTTACCCGAATGTGCCACGCTACAAGGTGGACTTGGGCTTTATTTATGAGCGTTCCGGCGAAAATGCCAAAGCGGAAAAGCTCTATCAGGAGTGCCTCAAAAACCTGCAAGCGAAGGAAAACGCTGTCAGCGAACTGAACAATGCGTTCATGGCGCGGGGAAAGTACGATTATGCGGTGGAAACCATCCTCAAAGGCCGGAAATTGCTCAACAACGAACAATTTTTGTCGAAAAACCTCATCAGCATCTATAAAGTCCTGCACCAGAACGACAAACTCCTTGATGAGATCATCTCTTTGGTGAAGACGGACAATGACAAGTACGAGAAAGACGTGCAGACCGCCATTCAGGATCTGCTGCTCGATGACGAGGATAACCTGCAATACATGAACATCCGCACGGCTTTGCAGAAATTTTCTCAAAAAAATCCGACAAACATTCTTTGTGTTAAAGAGTTATATTGGATAAGCCAGTTGCATAAAGATTATGAAGAGGCGTTCACGTTAGCCAAGGCATTGGACAAGCGGCTGAAGATGGAGGGCATTTTCACCTACGAATTGGCCACTGTCGCTGCCGAAAACCATGACTACAACACGGCCATAGAAGCATTGAACTACATTATCAAGAAAGGGGAAGAAACGCACAACTACGTGCAGGCCAAGATGAAGATATTGGATGTCAAGTACATGCAATTGACTGAATCCTCGCCAGTGAAGATGGTGGATGCGCTTAACCTGGAACAGGATTTCCGAAAGGCGTTGGAGGAAAACGGCATCCATTCCGGTACAATGGACTGGATCCGCAAGTACGCCCACCTGTTGGCGTTCTACGTCAACAAACCGCAGGAGGCGATGGATGTGCTCAACCAGGCGATGGCCGCCACCCGCGACAACAAGGAGAAAAACCAGTACAAAATCGACCTCGCCGATGTGCAGCTCTACACAGGTGAAATCTGGGATGCCTCGCTCAACTACTCGCAAGTCGATAAAGACCTGCCCAACGATGTGCTCGGCAACGAAGCCAAGTTCAAGAACGCCAAGCTCTCGTTCTACATCGGCGAGTTCAACTGGGCGAAGAGTCAGCTGGACGTGCTCGCCGCCGCCACCTCCAAACTTATTGCCAACGATGCCATCTACTCTTCCATGCTCATCACCGACAATCTGGAGGAAGAGGAGGAGGGCGATGACTCCGACACCACCGAGACGCTGTTCAGCAACTCCGAAGGCAACCTTGCCTTGAAAATGTATGCCAAAGCCGAGTTTTTAATCTTTCAGAACAAGGATGAAGAGGCTCTCAAAGCCCTTGATTCTGTGATGATTCTCTCGCCGTTCGGCACCTTGGTGGATGACGCTCTGTACCAGAAAGCCCTCATACTCATCAAGCAGAAAAACTATTTCGAGGCAGAGAAACTGCTCAAGCGAATTGTGGAGGATTACAGTGACGAGCTTCTCGCCGACGATGCAATATTTCAACTGGCTGAATTGTACGAATATTACCTGAAGGACATTCCGAAATCAATGGAATACTACCAGAAAATCCTCAAGGATCACAGCGACAGTTTGTACGTTGTGCAGGCGCGCAACCGTTACCGGGCCTTGCGTGGCGACAATGTGAATTAGCCATTTCCCTCACAACGAAAAAAAGTGTATTTTCGCGGGCTAAAATTTTAGATGATTGGAAACTATCGACAGAACAAAAGAACTTGAGACGAAACCTATAGGGCATCTGTTGTGGATTTATGCCCTGCCAGCGGTAATCAGCCAAATTATCGCCTCCGTTTATAATATTGTGGATAGGATTTTCATCGGAAGGGGGGTTGGCGCATTGGCCATCGCCGGATTGGCGATTACGTTCCCGCTGATGAACATCATCCATGCTTTCGGATCACTTATCGGAGTGGGTTCGGCAGCTCGCATGTCCATCGTTTTGGGCAAGAAAGACAAGGAATGGGCGGAGAACATTTTGGGCAACAGCTTGATATTCACGTTCATACTTAGTGGTTTTGTGGTTCTGGTCTGCTATCTTTTCCTGGATCGCATTCTGTTGCTCTTTGGAGCTACGGCGGAAACGGTGGCTTACGCACGGGAGTATATGATTTACATTTTGCCGGGAATGTTTTTGATCACGGTGACGTTCAACCTCACCGGTCTGATCCGAGCCTCCGGTTATCCCACCAAAGCCATGCTGATCATGGCGGGCGGTGCCATTTTCAATATCATTCTGGATCCGATTTTCATCTTTGTCCTTGATTTGGGTATTAAAGGTGCGGCCATCGCCTCCACCATCTCCATCTTTGTCATGGCACTGGTCTCCATCCTGCATTTCGTGCAGCCCTCGTCATTTATTCGTTTCAAGGCACACGCCTGGAAACTGAAAGGATACATCTTCAAGAACATCACGCTCATCGGCATGAGTCCGTTTTTGATGAATTTGGCCGCCGCCGGGGTGGTCGGCATCCTCAATTCGCAGCTTTTGCGTTATGGCGGGGACTTAGCCGTGGGAACCTACGGTATATGTAATACATACGGCAACTTCTTGGTTCTCATGATTATAGGGGTCTGTCAAGGTATGCAGCCTATTGCTGGATACAACTACGGAGCAGGCCACGGTCACCGACTGAAACATGTATATGGCCTGACTATGTGGATTTGCGTGGCCATCGGTTTGTTCGGCAGTGTAGTCTCTTGCGTTTTCCCGGGAACAATGATGCGTGTCTTCACCACCGACAGCACCATGATTGAAATAGGAAAAACAGCGTTGCGATTCAGTATGGTGATGTTCCCGCTCATCGGCTTCACCATTGTCAACTCCAACTTCTTCCAATCCATCGACAAACCGTGGGTGGCCATCACCACCAGTCTGTCTCGGCAGGTCATCTTCCTCATCCCCATGAGCATCCTCATTCCCATCCTTTTCATCCACCTCGGATGGAACGGCCTCAACGGGGTTTGGGTCTCGCTGACCATTTCCGATGTCCTTGGCGCCGTTCTTGCAGCCATCCTTCTTTTCACTCAACGCCATGTGTTCTCAATACAGAACGATGAAGCGATGAATGACGATGAAAAAACGATGAACCGATGATGAACTATTACATAGACACTCATGCGCATCTGTACCGCGAATACTACCCTGATGATCTGCAGGGGGTGATTCAGCGGGCGATAGATGCACGCGTGGAGCGAGTGCTGCTCGCCTGTGTAGATGTGCAGACCCCGCCCATGATTGCCGAAGCGGTCGAAATGTTCCCGAAGAACCTCTTCGGGCTCATCGGACTGCATCCTTCCGATGTGAAAGAGGACTACGAGGCACAACTGGCGGAACTGGAAACGCATATTGGCGACCGCAACATCGTCGGCATCGGAGAAATAGGACTGGATTTTTACCACGACCGCGACTTCGAGCAGGAACAGCTGACCGTCTTTCGGACGCAATTGGACTGGGCCCGAGACCGTAAGATGCCCCTTTCGCTGCATATCCGCAACGGATACAGTGAGGCCATCCCGATTTTGAATGAATATCCGATAGGATCTTTGCGCGGTGTCCTTCACTGCTTTTCTGGCGGTATTCAAGAGGCGGAATGGGCAGCGAAACACGGTTTCGTCATCGGCATCGGCGGCATCGTGACATTCAAGAACAGCAAGTTGCAGGAATTGATTCCGAAAATCGGGTTGGACCACATCGTGTTGGAGACAGACGCGCCCTACCTCGCACCGACCCCGCACCGGGGCACTCCCAACGAGAGCAGCTACATCCCGCTCATTGCCCAAAAAATCGCTGAAATCATGGAAGTCTCAGTGAAAGAGGTGATGGAACGGACGACGGCGAATGCGCTGCGAATTTTCTTTGACGATGAAAGGACGATGAGGCGATGAAACGATGAATGTAATTAGAGAATATATTCCAAAAAGGCTGTAAGCCCGACCTATGTCAACCCGAGGTGAACGCAGTGAGCCCTGGGATAAAAAGAAAAAATATGAAAAAACTATTAACCACAATCGTAATGCTCGCCCTGACAGTTGGGGCGATAGTGGCGCAGCCGAAAGCCATCGGTGCCCGCGCTGGCTACAACTTCGAAGTGTCCTATCAGCACGCATTTCGTTCAGGAGGAATGCTGGAAGCTGACGCCGGGCTTTCCCCGTTCATCACCTCCACGGGAGTCATGATTACCGAGGATGGCGAGCGTTTAGTGCAACGCTACCGCTACGGACGCGCCCAACTGACACTCGCCTATGACTGGCTGATGAACATCAAGTCGGATTTTTACTGGTACATTGGTCTTGCTGCCGGTGTGAGCTGGGGGTATGGCGAATTTTTTGAACTTCCCCACTACGACAAACACGGAAAACTGGTGGAATTCAGACGTTTAGGGCTTCCTGCGGGAGCGCAAATCGGCTTGGAGTACGATTTCAAATTCCCGTTGAACCTCAGTGTGGACTGGCGCCCGATGATAAACCTGTTCGGCTTGCGCCAAGGAGACCTGACCTCCAATCTCCTCAACATCGCCCTCGGTGTCCGCTACCGCTTCTAACAATTTTACCACCCGTCAATGTCAATGTCAATAACCCATAACCTATAACCCATAACCTTTAAAATGATCGAATCTCCTATTTTCACGCCCTGTCAGATTGGGCCTATAACATTGAGAAACAGAACCATCCGTTCTGCAGCATTTGAGAACATGGCGGTCAAGAACGCACCGTCGGAAGCATTGTTCAACTATCACACGGCAGTGGCCCGCGGCGGCATCGGCATGACCACAGTGGCCTACGCATCGGTGAGCCGTAGCGGTCTCTCTTTCGAGGGTCAGCTATGGCTGCGCGAGGAGATAATTCCGGAGCTAAAGAAGTTGACCGATGCCATTCACGCGGAAGGTGCGAAAGCCTCCATCCAGATCGGGCATTGCGGCAACATGACGCACCGTGCCACTTGCGGTGAAAAACCGCTCTCCCCGTCGGGGCGCTTCAACCTTTATTCGCCAACTTTCACGCGCAAGATGACCATCAAGGACATCGACCAGATTGTGGAAGATTTCGGCAACGCAGTTGACCTTTGTCGCCGCGCCGGTTTTGACTGCATCGAAGTGCACGCCGGTCACGGTTATCTCATCAGCCAGTTCCTTTCGCCCTATACTAACCGTCGTAAGGACGAATATGGCGGCTCCCTTGAAAACCGTATGCGTTTTATGCGCCGCGTCATCACCCGCGTGATGGAAGAAGCCAAGGATGACATGGCCATCGTGGTGAAAACCAACATGTATGACGGTTTCCGCAGCGGTATGCAGGAGGATGAGTGCATCAAGGTCGCCCAAGAGCTGGAACGTCTTGGTGTACACGCGCTGGTACTCACTGCCGGTTTCGTCAGCAAGGCCCCGATGGATGTCATGCGCGGTTCTATGCCGGTGAAGACGATGGCCTACTATATGGATACGAAGAAATTCTGGTGGCTGAAGATCGGTCTGCATCTTGGCGGACACATCGTCATTCCCACCGTGCCCTATAAAGATGCGTATTTCTACGATACAGCTATGAGATTCCGCCAAGCGGTGAAGATGCCCTTGATCTACGTGGGCGGCATGGTCGATAAAGACAACATGGAGAAGGTGCTCAACTCCGGCTTCGTGGCCTTTCAGATGGCCCGTGCCCTCGTCCATGACACTGACTTCGTGAACAAGCTGCATTCAGGAGAAGTTACCCGCAGCGGCTGCAAACACTCCAACTATTGCATCGGTCGCATGTACACGCTGGATATGAAATGCCACCAGTGCATGAAGGAAGGTCTGCCCGCCAAATTACAGAAAGAGATTGACAATGCGGAAAAAGTCGTGGAAAGTGAGAGAATAAAAGGATAAGAATTCGTCCGATTATTCTTGTAAGCATTATGTAATGACACAATTAATATGTCATTACATAAAATGTTGAATCTCTTTCTTTTTGGAGTTTAATACCTGTACGCATCCGTTTTGTACGGACCCTCCACCTTCACACCGATGTAGTCAGCCTGCTTTTGCGTGAGCTTCGTCAGCTTGGCTCCGATTTTACCAAGATGCAGACGGGCAACCTCTTCGTCCAAATGCTTCGGCAGGTTATAGACACCCACCTTGTAGTCGTGCTGCCACAAATCAAGCTGTGCCATCACCTGGTTGGTGAAGGAGTTGCTCATCACGAAAGAAGGATGACCGGTGGCGCAACCCAAGTTCACGAGACGGCCTTCCGCTAAAATGAAAATGGAGTGACCGTCAGGGAAAATGTACTCATCCACCTGCGGCTTGATGTTCCGTTTCGTGATTTGCGATTGTTTCTCAAATGCGCTGACCTGTATCTCGTTGTCGAAATGGCCGATGTTGCAGACGATGGACTGGTCTTTCATCTTGTTGAGATGATCGACGGTGATAATATCGCAGTTTCCTGTGCAAGTGACATAGATATTACCCTCATCGAGCGCATCCTCCACGGTTTTAACCTCAAAACCTTCCATAGCGGCTTGTAACGCACAGATAGGGTCAACCTCGGTGACGATGACACGGGCGCCATAGGAACGCATGGCCTGCGCACAACCTTTGCCAACGTCGCCATAACCGCATACCACAACCACCTTGCCGGCCACCATCACATCGGTGGCGCGCTTGATGCCGTCAGCGAGAGACTCGCGGCAGCCGTACTTGTTGTCAAACTTGGATTTCGTCACAGAATCGTTGACGTTAATAGCAGGGAACAGCAACTCTCCGCGCTCCATCATCTGATAGAGACGGTGAACACCGGTGGTCGTTTCTTCAGAAACACCCTTGATTTCCTTCACCATGTTGTGCCAGTGGTGCGGATCCTCTTTCAGCACCTGCTTGAGCGTGCTGAAGATGACAGCCTGCTCATGCGATTCGGGAGTAGCATCAAGGACGGTCGGGTCATCCTCAGCCTTGCAGCCCAGATGGATGAGCAAAGTGGCATCGCCGCCATCATCCACAATGAGTTGCGGACCTTTGCCACCAGGGAACGAAAGGGCGTTCACCGTACACCACCAGTAGTCCTCTAATGATTCGCCCTTCCATGCGAACACGGACACGCCGTTGTCAGCAATAGCGGCGGCGGCATGATCCTGCGTGGAGAAGATGTTACAGCTGCACCAGCGCACCTCCGCACCGAGATGCGTTAGCGTCTCAATCAACACAGCTGTTTGGATGGTCATGTGCAGCGAACCCATGATGCGGACACCTTTCAAAGGCTTGCTGTCACCATATTTTTCACGGATGGCCAGCAGACCCGGCATCTCTTTTTGGGAAACATCAATGTCTTTATGTCCCCATTCCGCCAATCCCATATCGGCGATTTTGTATTTCAAATTACTGTCAATCATATTGTTACTGTTTTATATTTGTTACAAAATTTGAGCGTGCAAAAATAGCATTTTTCATTTGGAAAATATGTTATTTTTGCCGCCATCTTTCAAAAACTCGTTGATTTATGAGAGAAACTATCAAATTTCTCACTGTCTTGTTGCTGGGAGCGTTTTTGTGTGTCACCGCCTGCCACTCCCCAAAAACCACTTCACAAGAAACCTTTTTTACTTGGGAAGACTCTTATAATCGTCATATCCAATTAGATACGGCTCCTCAACGCATCGTTTCAATCTCGCCCGCCATCACCGAGGTGATGTTCCTCGTAGGAGCGCAGGACAAGTTGGTCGGCATCTCCGACTTCTGCAAATATCCTCCTGAAACTGAAAAAATCACCAAAGTTGGCGGGATGCATAACATCAACTTCGAGGTGTTGCTTTCTCTGCATCCCGATGTGGTGCTCATCGGCTCCATGATTTCGCAGAAAGACGTGGACGCAATCGAAAAGATGGGCATTCCGGTGATTTGCATCGTGGAAGAGTCATCATTGGACGGCATGGCCGAAATGATGGAGGTGGTCGGGAAAATCACGCAGTGCGAGGAGAAAGGTCGCGCCGAGGCCGCAAAATGGAAGGATAAAATCACTGAAAGGAGGGCTAATGCGCCCGCCCCCGAAAACCGCAAGTGCATCTATTATGTGGTCGGTTTCGGCGATGGCGGCGACTTCACAGCCCCGAAAAACACCCATATTGAAGAAATTATCGAGCTGGCGGGTGCCCGCAACGCTGGCGACTCGCTCACAGGTTGGAACATTAGCCGCGAATACCTTTTCAAAATCAACCCCGACATCATCCTCGTTCGCAACGAAGACAAAGAAGCGTTCCAGTCTCGCTACCCTTACACGCTTTTGGATGCAGTAAAAGAGGGACGTGTCTATGGCATCGAAAGCGGTTGGATTGACGTGGTCTCCCTCCGCAACATGAATGCGGTGGACTATATTGCAGAAATCTGTAAGCCAACTTGGACACCCAAGGCAACAAAAGAGTAAAAAAAACGGGAACAGTTCCCTATCCCCGTAATTATCCATTACAAATTACTAATTGATTATTCCACCGCCTCTTTCAACCGTTCGGCATTTTCTGCCACCTGCAGTGCCTGCATCACCTCCTCAATGTCGCCGTTCATGAAGTTGGCGAGGTTGTACATTGTGTAGTTGATGCGGTGGTCTGTGACGCGGTTCTGCGGATAGTTGTAGGTGCGGATCTTCGCGGAACGGTCGCCGGTGGAGACCATCGTGCGGCGTTTGGAGGCGATTTCGTCCAAATATTTCTGGTATTCGCGCTCGAACAGACGAGTACGCAGTACGCGCATGGCCTTTTCGAGGTTCTTGATCTGCGATTTTTCGTCCTGGATGGAAACCACGATGCCTGTCGGGATGTGGGTGAGGCGCACGGCGGAGTAGGTGGTGTTCACGCACTGGCCGCCGGGGCCGGAGGCGCAGAAGGTCTCCTT
>JAEEKL010000203.1 GCA_016282395.1 Bacteroidales bacterium | reverse complement strand
TATGATGATACCGGTATAATCAATTTCCATTATTTTTGTCGTGTTTTTGAAGTTTGGTGCTTTTTAAATAGTTTTCTCTATTGTTTAATAATAACAAAGAGATTTTAATCTATTTATTGTGATGTTCTAATTCATCAGCCTGCTTTCGCCCCAGGTATATTGCGGGTAGGCCTTTTTCAGGTCGGAGGCGGAATAGAGCACGTTCTGTTGATTAAAGCATCATATGGCCATGATTTTTTGAAGGGTCGTATCAGTAAACGTATGCCATATCTCCAAATTGATGGGTTTGTAGTCGTCAAACAATTGCTTCACGAATTCAATCTCAAACACTAAACGCAAGTCGTTGGGGTCGGCTTCGGGATGAACTTCATGTTTTGAACCCACGCGGGCAACTTTGATATAGTATAGATCTTGGATTCCCTTCCCATTGCGATATGGCATAAAGTAGTATAGATGATTCAATTCTACTGTTGAAGGAAATTTCTTCCCGGTATAGTACACATTGATAGAACCGTCAAGCAGAAGGTCAATGGTATCTTTTTTTACAAGAGAAACGAGTAAGTTTTTAGTTGGATCTAAACCATCCAAATCCTTTGCTATCTCGTTAGTAACGATTTTGTCAGGATATTCCTTAGCCACTTCGCTAAACTTTACGAGTTGAACAGGAACAGACATTGCAACCATAGATGTTTTGTGTAGTTTTATAGCAGGATGATTGGTTATTGTGACTTCTTTTTTCAATATAGGTTGTCCATGCTTTTCAAGATATGAGGCAACGACGGTAGCAACATATTTTGCCAGATTTACAGGAACAGCATTCCCAATCATCTGTTCTATGTCCGTTTTGCTTCCTTCGAAGTGGAACTCTTCCGGAAAGGTCTGAATCAAGCTGCGCTCTTTTGTCGTCAATGGTCTAATTCCATCTTTGCTGCGCACGGGGTCGTTTGAATGAATTTCATATCCGTCAGGCATAGGGCGGTTAACTCCCCTGACAGTAGGGCTTGGCTCATCTATGCTGAAAATACCTCTACGAGCATAACTACGAGGATGACGATAATAATACTCTATTCCAAGCGAATCACCAAAGAAGTCTCTCATCGTCATTGGCTCCTTAGACATGCTTGCTTCAAGTGCTTCATCAAGAAAACCGTCCATTTCGCCCAAGACACCCACCATAAAGAACCTCTTTCGCTTTTGAGGAACTCCACAATAACTGGCATCAAGGATCCTGAAAGAGAGTCCATATCCAGCTTCTTTGAATATCTTTTTAGCCTCAACGAGTTTGTTGGTTTTGACAATTCTGTCCACATTCTCCATCACAAAGACGGGAGGCTTTATTTTGCTAATGATTTCCGCGTAGTTTACAGTAAGGTCTCCACGTCCATTGTCCTCATCACGTTTTCCTGCTGATGAGAAATCTTGACAAGGAGGCCCCCCGATAATCATATTTGGGGACAATGCGGATATTGTTTCAACACAGGTATTGACATCGGTAAGATCAAGTTGTTTGGCTGAATGGTTGAAATTTGTGTTATACACATGCAATGCAGCTTCCCATTTGTCATAAGCTGCGACGACATTAAAACCGGCTTTCTCAAATCCGAGACTTAGTCCACCACATCCGCAAAAAAGATCAACGACTCTCATAAAAATTATTCGAAAATATCAGGACTGTTAACAAGGACAGCATCAAAGCGGCGTTCTGGGCTCAGTAAGTCTTGTCCACCACCAAGAATAATGTTTTTAATCTCGTACTTGGAGATGCGGGGTTTTAGAATCTGCTCCATTTTAAGAAAGACTCGTGACTTTGCACCTGGCATGGAGAATGCCTTGTCGTTTGCAAGATTGTAGGATTGTAGGCGGATGATACGTTTGTAGTCGAAAGTATCGTAGGTCACATAATCCAGCAACATCTTATATATCCAGATGATAGTACGGTGGAAACGATTCAAACGACGAATATTCGAGGAATCCTCTGTGCAGCACATTTGTATAATCGATAGATTCGACCACACAAACACATCAAGGCAGTTATCTTTCAACCGCATTTTATTTCCCTCGGTTTTCCAAACAGGCTGAATGATAAGCGGTTTCTGCTTATTGCACATATCTGTGGAGATTGCCAATACAGAGTCTAATATCTTAGTATAATGAGGCAATACCTCGTCTATTTCCTCCCAATGGTTGATCTGAGGCACCTGACGAAGCATGGAACGAAGTCGTTCTTTTCCTTTCGGAGTGCTGTAGTTTTCGCAAATACTGCAAGCGAGGAAACAAATGGTTGGAGGGCGCATCACTATTTCAGTTCCCCAATCTGATTCCGGCTGGGATTTCGTGGTATTATCTGGCAACGCGGTCAGCTTCACTTCCAATCCGGAGAGAGGTTTACCTGTTTCATAGTCAAGCATGACAAGGTCGATATGTTCGCGTTCACCCTGATAAAACTTTTCATAAGGAGCGAATCCTGCTTCATAGTTATAGTAGGCATTCTCACTTAAAGGGTTAATACCAAACAAATCAACACTTTCAATCTCATCGTGAACAATAGCATTTTTCTTGTTTGCTTTAATGTAGATTGGCTTGATGCCCTTTGAATACATATAAGCAACCAATGAAGCCGGGAAGGAACTATTGAATTGATTTTTACCCCAACTATCGGCCTTTGTGTAATCACGACTAGAATGTTTCTGGCCGAATAGGCCTGGTTCTTGTTTTGCTTTCATATTATTTCCTTCAAGTTTTATTCTTTAAGTAATCTCTTGATTTTAATTTATTTCCTGTTTCTTAGCAGTTGGCAGCCGAGGTTATTGAAACCGTCAGAGCACAACGGTATTTTTTTTACTTCGATTTACATAATATAATCAAATATTAGATTCCATTTCGTCTATTAGTTTTTTGTAAACGTCGCATCTCCGGTTTTATTGTGTAATATGACAACAATTTTCCAGCAAGTCGAACTAAAACGCAGTCCGAAGGACGCAGCCCTACACCAATGTAAAAAGCATCACTGTCTGTTCATCAGCCTGCTTTCGCCCCAGGTGTATTGCGGGTAGGCCTTTTTCAGGTCGGAGGCGGAGCCTTCCACGCCGCTGCCGCCGCTGGTGGCGAACACATTGAGCACCTTTCCGCTGAGGTCGTGCGCCTCAATGAAGGTGTTGACAATAGTGGGTGCGGTGTACCACCACACAGGGAAGCCAATCCAAACGGTGTCGTATTGGGCGATGTTCCCACAAACTCCCTTGATGGCGGGGCGGGAGCTCTTGTCCTTCATCTCCACGGTTGAGCGGGAGTTCTTGTCGCGCCAGTTCAGGTCGGCGGCGGTATAGGGAGTTTCAGGTGTGATCTCGTAGAGGTCGGCGTTGAACTCGCGGGCCAGTTTTTCGGCGGCGGCCTTCGTGTTGCCGGTGGCCGAGAAATAAACGATTAAGGTCTTTTTCATATCGTTGTTGTTTTGAGTGTTGTCGTTTTGAATGTTGCTGTTTCTGTTGTTTTTCTGCGCACAGGCCGTCATCATCAGACAGCAGGCGGCAAGGATAAAGGTGATATGTTTCATGTTCAAACGGGTTTTATGAGATTGAATTCGGATATTTCTGAAAACAAAGATTATAGAATCTGCGCCGTATGGTTCTTGGTGTCCACCTTGCCGATGGCATCAATGATTATTCCATTCTCGTCAATGACGTATGTGGTGCGGAGCGTCCCTTCGGTCACCTTGCCGT